>NZ_JAFNNF010000010.1:0-3358 GCF_026536885.1 Gilliamella sp. B2889
TTAAAAGTCTGGCGGCACCCTACTCTCACATGGGTAATACCCACACTACCATCGGCACTACGGCGTTTCACTTCTGAGTTCGGCATGGGGTCAGGTGGGACCACCGCGCTATTACCGCCAGACATATTCTGTCTTCTCTTTTTCAATTGATGTATATTATCTCATCTTTATATCAATCGCTCAATCCGGAACAAACTGTTTTATTAATCTTTAACCATCTTTCGATGATTTCTTACTCTCAACTTGCGTAACCCAAAACAACTCCGAGTTGTAAGGTTAAGACTCTCGGTTCATTAGTATCAGTTAGCTCAATGTATCACTACACTTACACACCTGACCTATCTACGTCTTAGTCTCAAACGGACCTTACTGAATCTCTTCAGGGAAAACTCATCTCGAGGCTAGTTTCGTGCTTAGATGCTTTCAGCACTTATCTATTCCGCACGTAGCTACCGGGCAATGCAATTGGCATCACAACCCGAACACCAGCGGTGCGTTCACTTCGGTCCTCTCGTACTAGAAGCAAACCCTCTCAATTTTCCTACGCCCATGGCAGATAGGGACCGAACTGTCTCACGACGTTCTAAACCCAGCTCGCGTACCACTTTAAACGGCGAACAGCCGTACCCTTGGGACCTACTTCAGCCCCAGGATGTGATGAGCCGACATCGAGGTGCCAAACACCGCCGTCGATATGAACTCTTGGGCGGTATCAGCCTGTTATCCCCGGAGTACCTTTTATCCGTTGAGCGATGGCCCTTCCATTCAGAACCACCGGATCACTATGACCTACTTTCGTACCTGCTCGAGCCGTCACTCTCGCAGTCAAGCTAGCTTTTGCCATTGCACTAACCTCCTGATGTCCGACCAGGATTAGCTAACCTTCGTGCTCCTCCGTTACTCTTTGGGAGGAGACCGCCCCAGTCAAACTACCCACCAGACAGTGTCCCTTACCTCGATTCAGAAGTATAGGTTAGAACATCAAACATTAAAGGGTGGTATTTCAAGGATGACTCCATGCATACTGGCGTACACACTTCATAGTCTCCCACCTATCCTACACATTAAGGCTCAATGTTCACTGTCAAGCTATAGTAAAGGTTCACGGGGTCTTTCCGTCTTGCCACGGGTACACCGCATCTTCACGGCAATTTCAATTTCACTGAGTCTCGGGTGGAGACAGCCTGGCCATCATTACGCCATTCGTGCAGGTCGGAACTTACCCGACAAGGAATTTCGCTACCTTAGGACCGTTATAGTTACGGCCGCCGTTTACTGGGGCTTCGATCAAGAGCTTCTGCTTACGCATAACCCCATCAATTAACCTTCCAGCACCGGGCAGGCGTCACACCGTATACGTCCACTTTCGTGTTTGCACAGTGCTGTGTTTTTATTAAACAGTTGCAGCCAGCTGGTATCTTCGACTGATTTCACCTCCATCCGCATGGGACTTCAATTAACATCAGCGTGCCTTCTCCCGAAGTTACGGCACCATTTTGCCTAGTTCCTTCACCCGAGTTCTCTCAAGCGCCTGAGTATTCTCTACCTGACCACCTGTGTCGGTTTCGGGTACGATTAACTATAACCTGAAGCTTAGAGGATTTTCCTGGAAGCAGGGCATCAATTACTTCACTACCTTAGTAGCTCGTCATCACGCCTCAGGGTCTCAGTGACCGGATTTGCCTAATCACACCCCTACACGCTTAACCCACCATCCAATAGGTGGTAAACCTAGCCTTCTTCGTCCCCCCATCGCAGTTATAGCCAGTACGGGAATATTAACCCGTTTCCCATCAGATACGCCCTTCGGCCTCTCCTTAGGGGTCGACTCACCCTGCCCCGATTAACGTTGGACAGGAACCCTTGGTCTTCCGGCGAGCGGGCTTTTCACCCGCTTTATCGTTACTTATGTCAGCATTCGCACTTCTGATACCTCCAGCATGCCTCACAACACACCTTCTACGGCTTACAGAACGCTCCCCTACCCAATACACTTACGTGCACTGCCGCAGCTTCGGTGCATAGTTTTAGCCCCGTTACATCTTCCGCGCAGGCCGACTCGACTAGTGAGCTATTACGCTTTCTTTAAATGATGGCTGCTTCTAAGCCAACATCCTAGCTGTCTAAGCCTTCCCACTTCGTTTCCCACTTAACTATGACTTTGGGACCTTAGCTGGCGGTCTGGGTTGTTTCCCTCTTCACGACGAACGTTAGCACCCGCCGTGTGTCTCCCATGATTAAACTTGTCAGTATTCGGAGTTTGCATCGGGTTGGTAAGCCGGGATGGCCCCCTAGCCGAAACAGTGCTCTACCCCCAACAGTTATACATGAGGCGCTACCTAAATAGCTTTCGGGGAGAACCAGCTATCTCCCGGTTTGATTGGCCTTTCACCCCCAGCCACAGGTCATCCGCTAATTTTTCAACATTAGTCGGTTCGGTCCTCCAGTTAGTGTTAACCAACCTTCAACCTGCCCATGGCTAGATCACCGGGTTTCGGGTCTATACCCTGCAACTTAACGCACAGTTAATACTCGGTTTCCCTTCGGCTCCCCTATTCGGTTAACCTTGCTACAGAATATAAGTCGCTGACCCATTATACAAAAGGTACGCAGTCACACATACCCAACGGTATATGCTCCCACTGATTGTACGTACACGGTTTCAGGGTCTATTTCACTCCCCTCCCGGGGTTCTTTTCGCCTTTCCCTCACGGTACTGGTTCACTATCGGTCAATCAGGAGTATTTAGCCTTGGAGGATGGTCCCCCCATCTTCAGACAGGATATCACGTGTCCCGCCCTACTCTATAAGCTTCCACATAATGCATTTTCATGTACGGGACTTTCACCCTCTATCGTGCGACTTTCCAGACGCTTCCACTAATACATTATGCTACCCGCTTGGGCTACTCCCATTTCGCTCGCCGCTACTTTGGGAATCTCGGTTGATTTCTTTTCCTCGGGGTACTTAGATGTTTCAGTTCTCCCGGTTCGCCTCATCTGACTATGTATTCATCAGATGATAGTGCAGTCACCTGCACTGGGTTTCCCCATTCGGACATCAACGGCTATAGCGCCTTTTATCGGCTCACCGTCGCTTTTCGCAGATTAACACGTCCTTCATCGCCTCTGATTGCCTAGGCATCCACCGTGTACGCTTAATTTCTTAACCTTACAACTCACAGTTGTCTTGGTTTTAATTACGCTTTTTTCTCTTTTCTACTTCTTCACATTCATACTTTCATATCAATGCCTTCAGTAAAAACGAGAACTCGTTTCTTTCAGCTTGTTCCTAATTGTTAAAGAGCTTTATCTTTCTATTCATTCGAATATCAAATAAATACAAAAATAATTTTATG
>NZ_JAFNNF010000010.1:3455-5194 GCF_026536885.1 Gilliamella sp. B2889
TCTAAACAAACAATCTGTGTGAACACTTACGAGCTCTTCGTAAGGAGGTGATCCAACCGCAGGTTCCCCTACGGTTACCTTGTTACGACTTCACCCCAGTCATGAATCACACCGTGGTAAACGCCCTCCCGAAGGTTAAGCTATCTACTTCTGGTGCAACCCACTCCCATGGTGTGACGGGCGGTGTGTACAAGGCCCGGGAACGTATTCACCGTGACATTCTGATTCACGATTACTAGCGATTCCGACTTCATGGAGTCGAGTTGCAGACTCCAATCCGGACTTAGACGTACTTTGTGAGGTCCGCTTGCTCTCGCGAGGTCGCCTCCCTTTGTATACGCCATTGTAGCACGTGTGTAGCCCTGGTCGTAAGGGCCATGATGACTTGACGTCGTCCCCACCTTCCTCCGCTTTATCAACGGCAGTCTCCTTTGAGTTCCCGACCGAATCGCTGGCAACAAAGGATAAGGGTTGCGCTCGTTGCGGGACTTAACCCAACATTTCACAACACGAGCTGACGACAGCCATGCAGCACCTGTCTCACAGTTCCCGAAGGCACTCTCGCATCTCTGCAAGATTCTGTGGATGTCAAGACCAGGTAAGGTTCTTCGCGTTGCATCGAATTAAACCACATGCTCCACCGCTTGTGCGGGCCCCCGTCAATTCATTTGAGTTTTAACCTTGCGGCCGTACTCCCCAGGCGGTCGATTTATCGCGTTAGCTTCGGAGCCCATCACTCAAGGCAACAAACTCCAAATCGACATCGTTTACAGCGTGGACTACCAGGGTATCTAATCCTGTTTGCTCCCCACGCTTTCGCATCTCAGCGTCAGTATCTGTCCAGAAGGCCGCCTTCGCCACCGGTATTCCTCCACATCTCTACGCATTTCACCGCTACACGTGGAATTCTACCTTCCTCTACAATACTCTAGTTAACCAGTTTTAAGTGCAATTCCTAGGTTGAGCCCAGGGCTTTCACACCTAACTTAATTATCCGCCTACATGCCCTTTACGCCCAGTCATTCCGATTAACGCTCGCACCCTCCGTATTACCGCGGCTGCTGGCACGGAGTTAGCCGGTGCTTCTTCTGTAATTAACGTCAATTGATGCACCTATTAGATACACCACCTTCCTCATTACCGAAAGTACTTTACAACCCGAAGGCCTTCTTCATACACGCGGCATGGCTGCATCAGGGTTTCCCCCATTGTGCAATATTCCCCACTGCTGCCTCCCGTAGGAGTCTGGACCGTGTCTCAGTTCCAGTGTGGCTGGTCATCCTCTCAGACCAGCTAGAGATCGTCGCCTTGGTAAGCCTTTACCTCACCAACTAGCTAATCCCATATGGGTTCATCAAATGGCGCATGGCCCGAAGGTCCCATGCTTTGGTCTCTCAACGTTATGCGGTATTAGCAGTCGTTTCCAACTGTTGTCCCCCTCCATTCGGCAGATCCCCATACTTTACTCACCCGTCCGCCACTCGTCATCAAGTGCAAGCACTCATGTTACCGTTCGACTTGCATGTGTTAAGCCTGCCGCCAGCGTTCAATCTGAGCCATGATCAAACTCTTCAATTTAAAGTTTGATGCTCAATAACTGTCTCTGACATAATTCAAATGAATCTTCAGTGTCACTTATCAAGACTTAATTTTTTCAGTCCGTAGACTTTTAATTTTTTGTCTCGCAAGTGCCCACACAGATTGTCTGTTTCTTCTTTTTAAAGAGCTGACAGCTTTAA
>NZ_JAFNNF010000011.1:0-1592 GCF_026536885.1 Gilliamella sp. B2889
AACCCCGTTCCTCAACTTTTTTACAGTTAAACACTTTAAAAATACCCCCCCGGTTGAGGGATGATGATGTCCGGAGGGGCTAAACCACAAAATCGCTTTTTATTTGACAACCACCTTGACTCTTCAAGTCAAATATTTCTTAATAATTTAGCTACTCCTTTATCCCCCAAGTTTTAAGGCTTAAGGAAGAAGGAATAAAAACTAAGGATAGACGCAAAGCCCGTCGAAAGACGCATTATTGATCCAGCCTACAAAACCGTAGTCTGTATCAATGACAAACTGGCTACTACCGAACGTATCACTAGTCCAGCTCCAATGGTAGCGGAAGCCAAAGTCCATCATACGACCCCATTCCGTAAGAAAACCTGCACCGATATGACGCATAAAATTATTAGTTGATGAGGGAGGAGTGGCACTAGGTATCACTGCATCTGTACGAACTGCATTTGTTAAATCTTTTACTTTAACAAGACGATAACCAATACTATCACACCAAGATAAGGTTTCAGGATAAGAGCCCCTCTTATTGTCACGGTGGACGAACCACTGCTTTAACGTAAAACCATATTTAACAACTGGATTACCATTACTGTCACGACCGACTAACTCGAAGGTCTGAGGTAAAATAGGTGTGGAAATACTATCAGGACTGACTGAATTCTGTTGAAATTCATTTGCAAAAGGACCAGTTAAAATAACATGTACGCTTGTAGCGGTAGAATTAGTCATAGTTGCTGTGATCCCCCCCTGAGATACCGGAGCCCAAGACAACGCCTGATTAACATCGCTAATGAGTAAATCAAAGTAAAATCCATTAGCGCCAGTAGTCGGAAAGTTTTGACTATAACGTGATGGGTCAGTTGACTGAGTAAGAAAACCATTATCTGGATCCCACATCCATGCCGGACCAGCATATTTATCTGTACCAAAATTCAAACTAGGTCTGGCAAAACATATCACCGGCATAGCCTTAGGATTAACAAAATAAGTTACACTACTTGCGTTGAAAGTACTACTAGGAGGAAGACCATAACGTGTAGATAATACACCGTCAGTACTGGATAATGTAACACGATAAGGTGCAGAATTATTACAGGTAGTTAATACGGCATTACGTGACACCGACCGATTGTTATTATCGACGATAGATAAACTTAAAGAACCAGTAACAGTAACGTCACTATCACCATCATCATCCCCCCAATAATTATTAGGAGGACCGATAAGAGAACTTAAAGCGACTGAATCGGTATCAGTTGGAACAAACATGTCTATATCAGTAAAACTCTGACCCACAACCGGCAAGACGATTGGGGTTGCCGATGAAGGATTGGTTGATGGCGTATATTGCGTACCATCAGATAACGTAATCCCGAGCAGATCGTTAGTATTAATCGCACGAGTACGACCACCATCGAAAGTCAAATACGGCGCATTACCGTGAATCACATTTGAGGTTTTAGAGGTTAATGCATGGATGGTAAAAGGAATTAAAACAGCTACGCCCAAAAAAATCTGCCGGAATAAATTAGATCGAAAAGAGGATCGCAAGAAGGATCTATAGTAGGATCGAAAAAAAGATCGCGAGAAAA
>NZ_JAFNNF010000012.1:0-1388 GCF_026536885.1 Gilliamella sp. B2889
AACTCATGCGAATTGAGGTTGGCTATGGGCTTGAAGGAACTATTACCGACTTAGTGGCCAGTAAAATCATTCGTGAGCAATTAGCGCCAGAATTTCGACAAAATAACTATTATCAAGGAATTGATAATGCCTTATCTGTGCTGAAACAAAAAATCGATAATCCTGCCCCGAAAAGAGAAGATAACGAACAAGGCTTTAACTTGTTATCATCAGAAGATTTTACTTCCATGTTGAGTAATTATGCGCTGGTGTCATTCGTTATTTGTCTTATACTTGCCAAATTATTGTATCGTAAAGATAAAACCAATCAATGTCTTCTTACTGGTTTATTTAACGCACTATCTGTTGGTGGATTTACCCTTTGGCATATGCGCGATGTATTTATTATAGTATTTATCATGTTTGTGGTATTTATTTTGAGTACCATTGCCAGCCGCATTGTGACTCCCGGAGCAGGTGGCGGAAGAGGAAATCATCGAGGAGGAGGCGGTTTTGGTGGTTCTAGCGGTGGCTTCGGCGGAGGTGGCGGCTTTAGCGGCGGCGGTGGTGGTCGCAGTGGAGGCGGTGGCGCTTCCGGTAGCTGGTAAATAGGATAAAAAATAAGGCGCTATATGCGCCTTAATCATATCGATTAATAGCAGTTTATTTTTTACAACAATCGCTAGCCACATCATTCGGGAACAGCAAACCCCACAATTTAAGCAAAAGAACTATTATTAAGGTATTAATGATGCAATTTCGGTATTAAAAGATGTCATAATGGGTAATGAAATTCATCCAGAGAAACAAACCCAGAATAATTATAGAATTGGGTTAAGTGAAATGTTAGATATGATGTTTAACTGGATTATTCAACAAAGCTGGAAAGTGTTTTCTTTTTTTGTTTGTTTTCACGGTTAAATTCGAAAAAAGTGAATTTAAACGCATTATCATCACATCACTATCAAATAGTTTGTTTCTCCTTATTGTAACTTGGTATGTTCACGATTTTAGTTACTTATATCTTACCGATGTCGTTTTTATTTTTGGTATAAACTATGTGTTTGCTAACTTGTTATTCATCGCTATCTGTCGTAAAAACGTCATAAGAAGAAGTCGTAGCGGGAGTGGCAGAAGCAGTCGATCTTCATATAGCTATTCGAGTAGAATTTTCCGAGGCGGAGGTGGCGGCCGCAGTGGTGGTGCATCTGGTCGTTGGTCATGAGATGAACAAAGATCATACTCTTTAAGTTTTAATAGTAAGATTTTGATTTGACTATATAATAGTTTTATTTAGCGTTGTTAGTCATGAGGCAGAAAATATAATGAAAAGATATTTTCTAAGTAGTTTATTGTTAATATTCAGTTGGTTTTGTTATGGGCTAACTGACATCCCGGAATTTGCACAT
>NZ_JAFNNF010000013.1:0-1135 GCF_026536885.1 Gilliamella sp. B2889
TATGGCGTTCCTCAAAGTCGTACTTTTAGTGAAAGTAAAGTCACTTATTATGTAAGCCCTAAGGCGGTACCGGTGGTCTGCTTTGCAAAACCTGAATTGGATGATGGTTTTGATGAATATGCCGGCCCAGCTTCGATATGGAACCCTAATAAAGGTTTCCTCCCTCAGTCTTTTGAGTCGTCATCTTATGGTTTAAATTTCCCTACAACCGGTGCTAATAATCTGTACTTTGATTTAAATATTCGTGGTATTAATGAGGCATTGTCCTGGGCACCGGTTTCGCATGGTGGTATTACCGCGACGATGACCAATTCCAAACGTACAAGCGTGCGCGTTACCTTAACCGGTCCTGTTGCCAGTTCATCCCAATGGGCATCTAATTCCCCTGGTAGTATTGCTATACCTACTTTACCTCAGATTTTCGAGTTAATTGGACGAGACAGTCAAGGTAATGAAGTCGTTAAGTATGGATTTGAGTTAAAACAGTGGTTCGTCAATCGAGGTACCAGCTATTACGATTATTCAAATACATTATCTTGGTGTAATAGCCTTGGTTATCGGATGCCTAAGGTTAAAGATTTAACTAATGCATCTTGTCAGGGTGCGGATTCTTCTCCCAATTTGTGTCAAGGGGTAGTTGGTGCGACACCTCCGTCACTGAATAATCATTATCAGCGTCGAATTGGTGCCGGGCTGTTTACGGAATGGGGCGATACGACCACTTACGCCAGCGCTAATTTCATCAATCATTGGTACGGGACTAGTGACCTCTATGATAGTAGTAAACAATCTGTATTTTTTGTCGTGAGCGCTGTCGATGGCATGGTTGTTAATTCGAATGCTGGAGGCACAGGTATTTGTGTGTCACCTTAGTTACGTTAATGAGTAAGCATAGAAAAATATATAAATTAGAATATTAATCAGCAAGGATGCCAACTATGCATTATAATTTCAAACATGGACAAAACAGGCCAATTTATCATTTAAATTCATTTAATTTAAGCATTCAACGCTTATTTTTCCATTTCAGTTTATTCATCCACGAAAATTTAAGAACGTTTTGCCGCTTATTGCGAAATGCTTTTCAACGCTTATTTCGTGGTTCCAAATTATCCCGGCAAATCTTTTTAGTGTT
>NZ_JAFNNF010000014.1:0-715 GCF_026536885.1 Gilliamella sp. B2889
CGGTCGTGATGGTCAAGGTAATCCTGTTATTAAATATGGTTTTACATTGAAGCAGTGGTTCGTCAACCGTGGTACTAAGTGGGACAATTATCCTAATACATTATCCTGGTGTAATCGTACAGGCTATCGCCTTGTTAAGATAAAGGATATAACAAATGCAAAACATGTAGTTCGTTCAGATGTAATCATACCTAGCGCCACGCCTACCTCAGATTTTTTTCTTTACATGCGATATATTGGTGCTGGTTTTTCCTCGGAGTGGGGGCGTGTAAACAATATTTCAGACATTGGCTTCACCCCTATCAACCATTGGATTTGGACTAGTGACTCGGATGGTAATGGTCCGTTTATCGTAAACATTACCAACGGTGGTGTGGATTGGTACAACAACAGCTATACCTACGGGCTTTGCACTTATCCTTAGTATTTATTCCTTCTTCCTTAAGCTTTAAAGCTTAAGGGGGTAAAGGTGGCGTTAAATTATCAAAGAATAGTTGACTTTAAGAATCAAAATAGTTGTCAAATAAAAAGCAATTTTATAGTTTAGCCCCCCCCGTTCATCATCATCCCTCAACCGGGGGGGATTTTTTGAGCAGTAGTAGTTTCAGCGTTTAAAATTCCACCTTGCAATGTTGCCATATGAATAATTTGGCTTTAAATGATGATGTGTTTTAATTATTTTTATATCAGAAAAGTTGAGGAGCGGGGTTTTTGG
>NZ_JAFNNF010000002.1:0-483617 GCF_026536885.1 Gilliamella sp. B2889
TAATTCACCCAATCGCAATGGCAGACGGCTTACGTTTCGCTATCCGTGAAGGTGGTCGTACTGTTGGTGCTGGTGTTGTTGCTAAGGTTATTAAATAATTTAAGCAAGCACTATTTAGAAAGGGTGTCGTTTGATGCCCTTTCTTATCTAGTCTGTTTAGCAAAATGTTTTTATTAAAAAGAGCATTTTGGAAAATGGATAATATTATAAATAACATAATTATAGGTTCTATATGCTAGTAAGTAACGAGAGTCAAGATACAAGCACAGTTCTAGACAAGTTTAAATGGGTTTTGGTTCTAGTATTAATTGCGTTAATTGTTTGGGGAAATTCTTATTTCTCTGCGCCTAATGATATATATCAACCAAATACAGTTGTTCGAATTATTGCGGTTGTTGTCATTTCGCTTTTAACCTTATTTATTGCATTTACAACCAATAAAGGAAAATCATTTATAACATTTCTGCAAGAATCACGAAAAGAGTTAAGAAAAGTTGTATGGCCAACTCGTAAAGAAACAGTACAAACAACTTTATTAATAGCTGTTATTACAATTATTGTTGGTACAGCTCTTTGGGGTATGGATTCTTTATTCCGTTCAGTCATCTTTTATTTAACATTAATAGGGCGTTAATATGAGTGAAACACAACAAAAACGCTGGTATGTGATCCAAGCTTATTCTGGCTATGAAGCACGTGTTGCACAATCATTACGTGAATATATTAAATTACATAATATGGAAGATTCCTTTGGTGAAGTTTTAGTACCAACCGAAGAAGTTGTCGAAATGAAAAGCGGTCAACGCCGTAAAAGTGAACGTAAATTTTTCCCAGGTTATGTTTTAGTTGAAATGATGATGAACGATGCGACTTGGCATCTAGTTAAAAGTGTTCCAAGAACTCTAGGATTCATTGGTGGAACATCAGATCGACCAGCACCAATAAGCCAGCGTGAAGTTGACGCTATCATGAATCGTTTACAACAAGTTGGTGATAAACCACGTCCTAAAACCCTATTTGAACCAGGTGAACTTGTTCGAGTTAATGAAGGACCGTTTGCAGACTTTAATGGTGTAGTTGAAGAAGTTGATTATGAAAAAAGTCGCCTAAAAGTATCGGTATCAATTTTTGGTCGTTCAACACCGGTTGAACTTGATTTTAGCCAAGTCGAAAAAAGCTAATATCTCAAAATACCCATATAAAAAATCACAGAATTAATTCTGTGATTTTTTTTGTCTTATTAATGTAGAACAGTATTAATAAGGCGATATCTGAATTGACTTATACTCCATGGTTTTTGTCAATTCTTACCAATCGTTTTATGCCGATTCAAACTCTTCAAGTTGTTGTTGTAAATCCAACCATGCCAATTCTGACTCTTCTTGCTTACCTTTTAACTGGCTTTGTTGTAACAATAATTGTGTTAACTCACTTTTTTTATCTGCTTCATAAATAGATGAATCGGCTAATTGCTCTTCAATCAATTTTAATTGCTTACTTAACTGTTCGAGGGTCTGTTCCTCTTTTTGTAACTGTTTTTTCAGCGGTTGCATTTGTGCTCGCCGATCGGCCTCTTTGCGTTTTTGTTCTTTACGGTCTTGTGCAGAAAGATTTTTGCTATTGTCATTATGACTATCATCTTGTTGCGGTGGCTGATTTTCAGCTTTTTGTTCGTCGGCAAGCCATTTTTGATAATCATCGAGATCACCATTAAATGGTTCAACTTTGTGATCGTGAACTAAATAAAACTCATCAGTTGTTGAGCGTAGTAAGTGGCGATCATGCGATACAACAACTAACGCGCCTTCGAAATCAATAAGCGCTTCAGTTAATGCTTGGCGCATATCTAAATCTAAATGGTTAGTTGGCTCATCAAGTAACAGTAGGTTTGGTTTTTGCCAAACAATTAATGCTAAAACTAGTCGAGCTTTTTCACCACCTGAAAATGTTTTTACAGGTTCATTGACTTTATCGTCATGAAAATCAAAACCACCTAAGTAATTACGCAATTCTTGTTCTGTTATTTTAGGATCAGAAAGCTTGGTTAAATGCCAAAGTGAGGATTCTTCACCACGCAAATACTCTAACTGATGCTGAGCGAAATAGCCTAATTGAACACCTTTGGCTAAATTAATATGACCTTCTTTAGGTTGTAATTCTCCCGCTAATAATTTAATTAAAGTCGATTTACCAGCTCCGTTCCGTCCTAATAAACCAATTCTCGAACCGGGAACAAGATTTAATTTAATTTTTTCAAGGACGATTTTATCTCCATAACCAGCAACCACCTTATCCATCATCAATAATGGACTTGGTAAAAATTCAGAAGGTTTAAAATTGAAATGGAAAGGATTATCCACATGTGCCGGTGCAATAAGCTCCATTTTTTCTAACATTTTAATTCGGCTTTGAGCCTGTTTTGCTTTGGTTGCTTTTGCTCTAAAGCGATCAATATAGCTTTGCAGATGGGCGACTTTTTGTTGCTGACTTTCGTATAATGATTGTTGTTGTGCCAATTTAGTTATACGTTGGTTTTCGAATGAAGAATAGTTTCCGGTATATTCAAATAAACTTTTTTGTTCAATATGAATAATTTTATTAACAAGTGGATCTAAAAAGTCTCGGTCATGAGAGATTAAAATAAGCGTTCCCTGATAATTACTCAACCATTTTTCAAGCCAAATCACTGCATCTAAGTCAAGGTGGTTAGTTGGTTCGTCAAGCAGCAGTAAATCAGAACGGCACATTAACGCTTGCGCCAAATTTAGTCTCATCCGCCAACCGCCCGAGTAGGATTTAACCGGTAAATTGAGTTGTTCGTTAGAAAATCCTAAACCATGTAATAGTGTTGCGGCTCTTGCCCGTATTGTCCAAGCATCAATGGTATCGAGTTGTTCGTGAATAATCGCAATTTGCTCACCATTATTTGCTTGATTAGCAATCGTTAGTTTTTGTTCTAATTGGCGATATTCTCGATCCCCATCAATAGCGTATTCAATAGCTGGAACATCTAAAGCAGGTGTTTCTTGATTAACCCAAGCAAGCTGCCATTGTGTAGGTATTGATACACTTCCAGCATCAGAGTGAATTTCGCCTTTAATTAATGAAAAAAGGGTGGATTTACCACAACCATTTTTACCTACTAATCCAACTTTTTGTTTAGGATTAATTGTTGCTGAAGCGTTATCTAAAAGCAGATTAACACCACGACGAATTTGGATAGAATCAAAAACAATCATAATATTGCCATCTATTACTCTAAAAAAAAGCTATGCTAACAAAAAAAGAACTTTATGCAATACGTTTTACCGGTGATTTATCCGCATTGCATTTGAATCGAATATTTATGATTGATACGGTAAACAATGCGGAAAATGATAAAATAAGATTATTTATTAATATGTTGAATAAAAATCATATTTAATAATTAATGTAATAATTGCCTAAATATTAATATCACTTAAATTTTACTTTTTATTGCCGACAAAGCTCTGCGAATAAAAAGCCAACAGATAAGGATAAATACCAATAATCCTAGGTATTGTGGTAAATCACCTAAGTTTTTAAATATTGCCAATGGGGCATCACTTCCTCCATTAGTAATACTTATCACAATTACTACCGCTAATATAACGCCAATTAAACTTTCACCAACTATTAAGCCAGATGCAATTAATGCTGCTTTGCTATCCACTTTTTTAAATTGTATTTCTGGATCAACATTATTTTTCTTTGCGTTAGCATAAGTATAACGTTTTATAATCCAAGATAGTAATGTGCCAACAAAAATCGGTGTAGTGACACTTGGTGGTAAATAAATGCCTAATCCGACAGCAAGAGCTGGTAATCTAAATTTTGAGTTATTTTTAGCAAAAATTAAATCAGTGATGATAATTATTCCCCCTAATACTAGGCCAATAAAAATCATTGTCCAATCAAGTTTATGCGAAAAAATACCTTGTGCAATAGTTGTCATTAAAGATGCTTGAGGAGCAGCTAAAACTTGAGAAAGATCCATATCACTGCGAGGAACAGCACCTGTAAATCCGTAAGCGTGATATAAGGTTTCTAGAATAGGAGCTATAACTAAAGCACCCACAAAGCAACCAATTAATAAAGAAACTTGTTGCTTCCATGGTGTTGCATTGACTAGATAGCCTGTTTTTAAATCTTGCAAATTATCATTTGATATACATGCTATTGCTAAAACAGTACTTGTCGTAAATAATGCTAATGCTGTTGCAAAATTCGATCCTTCAATCGTTGATAACATGCCATTAATTTCACCTAGTCCTAATAAAATAAGTGAAACAGCAATAACTGCAACTATTGCAATACCAGACATAGGACTTGCTGATGATCCGACTAAACCAGCCATATATCCACAAGCTGCAGCAACTAAAAAACCCATAATAAAAGAAAACAATACCGCACATGCAACTAATGACCAAGCTATGCCTGTAGATAAGCCACTATCAGCTATAAATGAATAAAAAGTCACGACTAAAATGACTAACATCATCCCCATAATAGAAAAAATCCATTTAGGGGATAGATCGCGTTCTGTTGTGTCTTTTATTGACACATCTGAACGTAGAGTTTTAAAAGAAATTTTCACTCCTTCAATAACTGGTTTTATTAAAGAGAGCAAAGTCCAAACAGCTGAAATAGCAATCGTTCCTGCACCAATAAAACGGATATCGTTGTCCCAAATTTGCATGGCAACTTGAGATAAAGGTAAACTTGAATCATAACCGTTGATAACTGTTAAAATCGGTATGCCAAATACCCAAGCAATAATAGTCCCAAGTAGTATTGCAATACCTGAAATAATACCAATTAGATAGCCTGCACTTAATAATGCTAAAGAAAACCCTAAGGGTATTTGAAATATTGCTTTGCCTGCTGTGAACCAATAAGCTGTATTTCCAGATAGCAGTTTAAATCCATTAGTAAATAAACTGACTAAAGAAGCAATTACGCCACCGAATAAAATATCTTTTAATCCACCATTAGCGTCATTTCCTTCTGCCTTTGACCCAGCCTTTAATATCTCGGCAGCAGCAACACCCTCAGGGTAAGGTAAATCGCTTTTTACTACCATGACATGTCGAAGCGGTATAGAAAATAACACACCTAACATACCACCAGCCAAACATACAGCAAAGGTTAACCAAAATGGGAAATCATGCCAGTATCCCATCATTAATAAGCCCGGAATAACAAAAATGATTGAAGATAATGTCCCTGCAGCAGAAGCTTGCGTTTGAACCATATTATTTTCTAAAATGGTTGAATTAGGGAAAAACCGCAAAATCGCCATAGAAATTACAGCTGCAGGAATTGCAGATGAAAAAGTTAAACCGACCTTTAAGCCCAGATAAACATTTGATGCAGTAAAAATCATTGTTATCAGTGCACCAAGAATAATACCTCTAAATGTAAGTTCTCGTAGTTTATTCATATTTTTAGTGTTTTTTAAGTTTAAATTAAATGTATTATATACTTAATTGTGTGTTTTGAGTGTAAATCTGTGTGATTTTATTGTTTTTAAATTTTTATCCATTGTTTTTAAATGGAAATATTTTTATTAAATTTTGGATGCTTACTATTTAGTTATTAAAACATTACTATTTTGTTTTGATACAATGTTATTTAACAATTACTACTTTGTGAGAAATATCGTGAACCAATTAGAACGTTTACAAGCTATTACTAAACAATTACGTAATCCAATTAAAGGTTGCGAATGGGACAGTAAGCAAACTTTTGAATCATTAAAATCATATACTCTAGAAGAAACTTATGAAGTCTTAGATGCCATAGAAAAAAAAGATATGGCTGAACTTAAAAATGAACTGGGTGATCTACTGTTTCAGATTGTTTTTTATGCTGACTTAGCAAATGAACAAGGTTTATTTAATTTTGATGATATCTGCCTCTCTGTTGCTGATAAGCTGATTAGTCGTCATCCCCATGTCTTTTCAAATGATACTACTGTTAAGCCAAATTGGGAACAACTTAAGCAACAAGAACGTGATAAACGAGCACAATATTCACTATTAGATGATATTCCCACCGCCATTCCAGCATTAATGAAAGCTGAAAAAATACAAAAACGCTGTGCATCAGTTGGATTTGATTGGGTAGAGTTAAAACCTGTTATTGATAAAGTTAAAGAAGAGCTTAGCGAAGTGGAAGAGGAATTGAATAAAACCGCACAAGATCAATCCAAAATTGAAGAAGAGCTTGGCGACTTATTTTTTGCCACCGTTAACTTAGCCAGACATTTAAAAGTTAAATCTGAGTTATGTTTACAAAATGCCAATAACAAGTTTATAAGGCGTTTTAAGCAGGTAGAATTATTACTTAAACAAAAAAATCAAAATTTAATTGATGCAACACTTGAAGAAATGGAAGATGCATGGCAAATTGTCAAACAATCTGAACAATTATCTAGCGAAGTAAATCAAAATGACTGAACAAAAAAATGAATTATATCAAGAAATCGAAGCATGGGCACAAAATGCCATTTTACATAGCCCAACGTGGAGTATTAACCAGCTCGATTATTCCGAAAAAAGTATTTCTGTTGTTGAAATTATTATTGGTGAATTAGCTGATAAAAATTTTAGTATCCCTGAAGAACAGCTTAATATGATTGCTCAAGAGTATGGTTGTTACTTATTACTGACAGCCCAAAAATTATACGGCGGTGAGTTTTATTGGAATGAAGAACTTGAACAACCGATGTTAATTTGTTGTGAACCACAAGCAGCTATCGTGTTATTAACTTGGAATAAAGTCAAAGGGCGCCTTTTAGGGGATGAAGCTGATCATCTAGCCTTTTTCTTAGAAGGGTTTGCTGAGGCGACTAAAAATCCTGAAAATGGTTCTCAGATTGTCTATTTATAACCAAATAATACAATAATTAAAGGTTATTAGCTGATACAATTTCATGTTATCAGCTAATAGTCATTAATGCCAATTATCAAAGTGAATATGCATTGGCGATTTCAACTCGATAAATGACGATATTTAGGTTGTAATCAATAAACGTTATGGTTTAGGCAGATCAATAAATATTAAGTAATAAGCCTTACTCCCACTCAGTAGGGAATGGAAATAAGGTTTACTTAGTTAATCACTTTATACTTCTAAGTAATCTAAAATCCCTTCTGCCCCTTTGCGACCTTCGCTAATGGCAGTCACCACTAAATCCGATCCTCTTACCGCATCACCACCAGCAAAGATTTTTGGATGGCTGGTTTGGTAACCTTTGCTTTGTGATGCGATTATGCGCCCTCTATCATCAAAATCAACACCATGTTCGGCTAACCACGGCATAGAATGAGGTTTAAAGCCAAATGCCATTACAACTGCATCTGCCGGAAGTACAAATTCCGATCCTTGAATTATCACCGGAGAACGACGTCCTTTTGCATCAGGTTCGCCAAGCTCCGTTCTTACCATTTTTACACCAGTAACATGACCGGCATCATTGATTTCGATGCTCAGAGGTTGTACATTGAATTGGAATTGTGCGCCTTCTTCTTTAGCATTTTTAACCTCGCGTTTAGAACCCGGCATATTAGCTTCATCACGGCGATAGGCGCAAGTCACTTCAGTTGCACCTTGACGTATAGACGTTCGAACGCAATCCATTGCTGTATCACCACCACCTAATACCACGACGCGTTTATTTTTCATATCGACATAAGGCGCATCATCAGTTTGTTGGTGTTGCATAATATGTTTGGTATTAGCAATTAAAAATGGTAGGGCATCATAAACTCCATCGGCATCTTCATTTTCTAGGCCTGCACGCATTGATTGATAAGTACCAGTACCAACAAAAACTGCATCAAATTCATTGATGAGATCGGCTAATTGTACAGTTTTACCCACTTCAGTATTAAGGCGAAACTCAATTCCCATTTCGGTAAAGACATGTCTGCGGTGAATTAAGACTTCTTTATCTAATTTGAAAGCAGGAATACCAAAAGTTAATAGGCCCCCAATTTCCGGATGACGATCAAAAACAACTGGTGTAACACCATTACGTACTAAGACATCAGCGCAAGCTAATCCAGCAGGGCCTGCACCAATAATTGCGACTCTTAGTCCAGTTTTTTCAACGTTAGATAGATTTGGTTTCCATCCCATTTTAAAGGCTTCATCAGTAATATAACGTTCAATACTGCCAATCGTTACGGCTCCAAATTCAGCATTTAAAGTACAGGAACCTTCACAAAGACGATCTTGCGGACAAACTCGTCCACACACCTCTGGTAGACTATTGGTTTGGTGAGATAGCTCAACCGCCTCTAAAATCTTTCCTTCATTAATTAATTTTAACCAATTAGGAATATAGTTATGTACTGGACAGCGCCATTCACAATAAGGATTACCACAAGCCAGACAACGATCTGCTTGTGCTTGAGATTGCGAGGCTGAAAAGCCTTCATAAATTTCAACAAACTCAATTTTACGGACGTTTAGCGATTTTTTAGGCGGATCAACACGTTGTAAATCGATAAACTGATAAACATTTTGACTCATATCGTGTTTTCTCCTTACTGTGCTTGCACACGTAGCTCTGCTGAAGAGCGACTACGGTGACCTAATAACGCTTTAACATCACTAGATTTTGGTTTAACTAAAACAAATTGTTTCGCAAAATCTTCCCAATTAGCTAATATCTCTTCTGCCCAAGATGAATGAGTAAGCTGTGCGTGTTCCATGATTAAACCACGTAAATGTTCTTCATGAATCGAGTAGTCAGCCACATTTAACATTTCCACCAACTCTTTATTTATACGCTTATGCAAATCACCATCGGTATCTAAAATATAAGCAAAACCACCAGTCATACCAGCACCGAAGTTTACGCCAGTTTTTCCTAAAACACAGACAATTCCGCCCGTCATATATTCGCAGCCATTATCACCAATGCCTTCAACCACACTTATGGCTCCAGAGTTACGCACAGCAAAACGCTCACCCGCCCGACCAGCAGCAAATAATTTACCGCCAGTTGCGCCATATAAACAGGTATTACCAGCAATGGTTGCTTCATGGCTCAAAAATGCAGAACCTTGTGGTGGACGAATGACAATGCGACCACCAGCCATGCCTTTACCAACATAGTCATTAGCATCCCCTGTAAGGGTTAAATCCACACCACCAGCATTCCAAACGCCAAAACTTTGGCCAGCAGTACCATTGAAGTTCAACGAAATAGGGGAGGTAACCAAGCCTTGATCGCCATATTTTTTAGCAATATAACCGGATAAAGTGGTACCAACAGAGCGATCTGTATTTTGAATGTCAAAGTAGAAACTTTTAGTTTGACGATTATCAACCGCATCTTGTGCTTGAGTTATGATCTCTTTATTAAGCACACCTTTATCAAATGGTTTGTTATCTTCAATACAATGAACTGGTTTGCCTTCAATAGGTGATGCTGTTTTAAGTAAACTTGATAAATCCAGTTTTTGCTGTTTTGCAGTAATACCATCTAGTTCAATAAGCAGATCAGTACGACCAATTAAATCAACAATTTGTCTAACACCAAGTTCAGCCATAACTTCTCGAGTATTACGCGCAAGAAAACGGAAGTAGTTCATCGCTTTTTCTGGCAATCCATGATAATGTTCGCTACGTAATTTTTCGTCTTGAGTGGCCACGCCGGTTGCACAGTTATTTAGGTGACAAATACGGAGGTATTTACAACCCAATGCAACCATTGGCCCAGTACCAAAACCAAAACTTTCAGCGCCTAAAATTGAAGCTTTTACAATATCTGCCCCGGTTTTTAACCCACCATCAACTTGCAAACGTATTTTATGACGTAACCCGTTAGCAACTAATGATTGCTGGGTTTCAACCAAGCCAAGCTCCCAAGGGGAACCCGCATATTTAACTGATGTTAATGGGCTGGCACCAGTACCACCGTCATAACCTGAAATGGTGATTAAATCTGCATATGCTTTAGCAACCCCTGTTGCGATAGTGCCTACTCCCGGTTCAGAGACTAATTTAACCGAAATCATTGCAGTTGGATTAATCTGTTTCAAGTCAAAAATCAATTGAGCTAAATCTTCAATTGAATAAATATCGTGGTGTGGAGGAGGTGAAATTAATGTTACCCCCGGCACAGAAAAACGTAATTTTGCAATATAAGGGGTGACTTTATCACCAGGTAATTGTCCTCCCTCACCTGGTTTTGCGCCTTGGGCTACTTTGATTTGAATAACATCGGCACTCATTAAGTAGCCTGGTGTAACACCAAATCGACCAGAAGCCACTTGTTTGATACGTGATACTTTTATCGTGTTGTAACGAGCGGGATCTTCTCCACCCTCACCAGAATTAGAAAAACCACCTAATGTATTCATTGCTTCAGCTAATGATTCATGCGCCTCTGGGCTTAAGGCACCGATTGACATGGCAGCGGAGTCAAAGCGTTTAAACAATGATGATTCTGGTTCAACTTCATCAAGCGAAATAGCCGCGTTTTCAGGAGGATTTAGTTTTAATAAATCTCGTAGAGTTGCTGGTGGTCGATTATTTACAATATCCGCATAACGTTGATAATCTTCATAATTACCTTCATTAACTGCTTTTTGTAGTGATTGCACTACATCTGGATTATAAGCGTGGTATTCACCACCATAAACAAATTTGAGTAATCCACCTTGTTCTAATGGTTTACGTCGTAACCATGCTTTTTTAGATAAATTAAACTGATCTTGAGCAAAGTCCTCAAAATTGGCACCACTGATACGGCTAGTTACACCTTGGAAGCATAGCTCAACGACTTCTTCATGGAGACCAACTGCTTCAAATAGTTTAGAGCAACGGTAAGAGGCGACTGTTGAAATCCCCATTTTTGACATAATCTTATATAAGCCTTTATTAATACCATTACGGTAATTAATAATCGCTTCACGGTAAGATTTATTCATCGTACCATTATCGACCATTTGCGCTAAAGTTTCATAAGCTAAGTATGGATAAATTGCAGTTGCGCCAAACCCTAGCAAGACTGCAAACTGATGCGGATCTCGACAGCTTGCGGTTTCAACAATGATATTGGCATCACAGCGTAGATTTTTTTCAACTAAACGTTGTTGCACTGCGCCAACAGCCATTGGGGCTGGAATAGGTAAGCGATCTGGCGCTATATTTTTATCAGATAGGATTAGTAGTACAGTTCCTTCACGTACTTTTGCTTCGGCATCACCACATAATTGTTCAATTGCATCACGTAAGCTACCATCAATTTCATAAGTGATGTCAAGCGTTTCAGATTTGTAGTAGCGTGATTCTAAGGTCGTTAATTGTTTAAAATCCGAATGAACTAATACCGGGTATTTAAAAGCAACTCGATGAGCTTGACCTTCTGCTTCAGCAAACACATTCATTTCACGACCAATACTCGTTGATAGTGACATCACGTGTGCTTCACGTAATGGGTCGATAGGTGGGTTAGTTACCTGAGCAAATTTTTGTCGGAAGTAATCATAAATTAAGCGAGGACGACTTGATAATACCGCAAATGGCGTATCATCGCCCATAGAGCCTGTTGCTTCTTGACCATTTTCACCTAAGACTCGAATACACTGGTCAAGTTCTTCACTGCTATAACCAAATTGTTTTTGGTAAGTAGCTAGTAAAGTATCGTCATAATCACGAGAGCCGATATCATCATCAGGAAGATCTTCAAATGGAATCAGCCGTTTTACATTCTTAGCCATCCATTCTTTGTACGGATGACGTTTTTGTAAATCGTTATCCGTTTCTGACGATTGTAAAATGCGACCTTCTTCAGTATCAATCACTAGTAATTCACCGGGGCCAACACGTCCTTTGGTCACTACTTCATCTGGTTGATAATCCCAAATACCAATTTCGGATGCACAAGTAATTAGTTTGTCAGTGGTAATCACATAACGTGCAGGGCGAAGGCCATTACGATCTAAGTTACAAGCGGCATAACGTCCATCGGACATAACGATACCTGCAGGGCCGTCCCACGGTTCCATATGCATAGAGTTGAAATCAAAAAAAGCACGGAGATCTTCATTCATATCCGGATTGTTTTGCCATGCAGGAGGTACAAGTAAACGCATAGCACGAACAATATCCATACCGCCTACTAAGAATAATTCAAGCATATTATCTAGCGAGCTTGAATCCGAGCCCGTAACATTAACGAACGGCGCGGCATCTTGTAAATCGGGTATAAGTGGCGTTTTGAATTTGTAAGATCGCGCTTTAGCCCATTGCCGATTACCCTCGATAGTATTAATTTCACCATTGTGGGCTAAATGTCTAAATGGTTGAGCAAGTGGCCAACGCGGTACGGTATTGGTTGAAAAACGCTGATGGAATAAACAAATTGCTGTTTCCATACGAATATCAGCCAAATCTAAATAGAATCTAGGTAAATCTTTAGGCATACATAAGCCTTTATAGATATTGACCTGATTTGAAAAACTACATACGTAAAACGTATCATCTTGCACACGTTTTTCTATGCGGCGTCGTACCATATATAAACGACGCTCTAAATCAATTTTTGTCCATCCAGCAGGGGCATTAACAAAAACTTGTTCGATTCTTGGCAGTGATGACAGGGCGATTTCACCCAGAACGCTTTTATCAATTGGTACTTCACGCCAACCTAAAATAGATAAAGTTTCTTCGGCTAACTCTTCTTCTACAATATCACGGCTTGCTTGGGCTTCGGCTTCATCTTGGCTTAAAAATAGCATGCCTACAGCATAGTTTGTTGCCAAACGCCATCCGGCATCTTCTGCGACAACTCTAAAAAATCGATCTGGTTTTTGCATTAAAAGCCCGCAGCCATCGCCCGTTTTACCATCGGATAAAATGGCACCACGGTGTTGCATTCGAGCAAGTCCGTGGATTGCAGTACGCACCACTTTGTGACTTGGTTGCCCTTCAATATGAGCGATTAAACCAAATCCGCAGTTATCTTTCTCATGATGCTGGTTATATAACATATCATTGCCTCTAATTCATCGTTATTATTTTTTGAGAAGATATAGGCATTAATCCCATAATAGGTGTGAAGGTAATTAAAAATAGGTTTTTGGTCAAATAAATATTACTTATAAGTCAATCTTTTAATAACTCAGTCTATATTTATTAATGAAGCTAATATCTCATATTAACTATTTGTTTATACTATAATTAAAATTTAATAGAGACAAAAGTTTCAGAAATTGGTTTTTTTCTCATAATAATAATTAATATTTGATTAAAAAAAGTTGAGGAACGGGGTTTTTGAGCATCAAAATTGGCGATTTTTACACATTTTTTCAAGAATGAGTGAGTTAGAATCGCTACTCTTATATAATAGATAATCTTTATTATGGGTAATAGGTTTTATATGCAAAATAAAATTACAATTATTGGTGCGGGTGCTGCTGGGCTTTTTTGTGCCGGATTATTAGGACAAAAAGGTTATGATGTAACTGTTATTGATAATGGTAAAAAATTAGGACGCAAAATTTTAATGTCTGGTGGTGGTAAATGTAATTTTACCAACCTTAACGTAGAATCGACCCATTATATTTCAGAAAATCGTCATTTTTGTAAGTCTGCATTAAAGCGCTTTACTCAATGGGATTTTATTCAACTGGTTAATCAATACAATATTGCCTATCACGAAAAAGATCATGGTCAGTTATTTTGTGATAATTCAGCGCAAGATATTGTTGATATGCTTGCCCAAGAGTGCCAAAAGGGGCAAGTTAAATTCATGTTAAACACTCAGCTTGAAGATGTTGAGGCTGAGCAGCAAGGATTTAAATTATCGACTTCACAAGGTTTTGTTCATACTGATAAATTAATTGTAGCAACTGGTGGGCAATCTATGCCAGCACTAGGTGTGACCGCTATCGGATATAAAATTGCCGAAAAATTTTTGATTCCTGTTGTGCCCGTAAAAGCAGGGTTGGTGCCATTTACCTTACATAAACCTTTGCTAGAAGTATTATCCACTTTGTCGGGCATTGCCGTGCCGGTTGAAGTATCTAATGAACGAATATCTTTTAAAGAGAATTTGCTATTTACTCATCGAGGATTATCTGGACCAGCGATTTTACAAATCTCTAGTTATTGGCAAGCAGGTGAAGCCATTACCATTAATTTGTTGCCAGACGTAAGCTTTGAAGGTGATTTTCAACGCTTGTTAGAAAATAATCGCAATCAAAGCATTAAAAATTGTTTGGCGCAAATATTACCGAAGCGGTTAATTGAAGTTTTGATGCAATTAAATTTGATAGCCGATTTAACCGTTAAGCAATTAACGCCTACTCAGCAGCAAGTGCTTTACCAAACATTAACTAGGTGGATGGTTACACCGAATGGAACGGAAGGCTATCGTACAGCTGAGGTAACTTTGGGTGGTGTGAGCTGTGATGCTTTATCGTCAAAGACGATGGAGGCGAAAAATCACCTCAATCTCTATTTTATTGGTGAAGTTGTTGATGTAGCTGGTTGGCTAGGTGGTTATAATTTCCAATGGGCTTGGAGCAGTGCATTTGCTTGCGCGCAAGCCTTTGATTAATTATCAATTACCCCCATATGTATATCATATTTCTTAACTTTATATTGTAAGGTGGTTCGCGAAACATCGAGTAATTTTGCCGCTGTAATAATTTTCCCATTGGCCTGATTTAATGCATCAATAATAAGTTGCTTTTCATAATTTTCGACTTGTTCGGTAAGATTACCAGTTATTTCGCTGGTAGTCGGTTTTTCAAGTTTAGCTTCGTCTTGTGGGTAAGGGCTATGAAGGTCAAATAATTCTTCATCAAGAATAATCTGCTGCAATTCTCCTGGCTCATTTTGTAAAACCATACTACGGACAATAGCGTTTTCTAGCATTCGCACATTACCCGGCCAAGGCGCTGACATAAGTTGCTGTAATGCATGTTCACTAATACCAGTAATCACAACACTTACATCAGTTTTATGTTTATCAATAAAGTATCTTGCCAATACAGGAATATCTTCTTGTCTTTCGCGTAGTGCTGGCAGTTTAATTAATCCGACATTTAATCGATAAAATAGATCACTACGCATTTTGCCTGTTTTTAATAAATCAGCCGGTGATTCATTCATAGCTGCAACAATTCGAACATCAGCATGTTGCTCTTTATTCCCGCCTAGTGGCCAATAGGTTTTTTCTTGTAAGAATCGTAACAGTTTGCTTTGCATTTCAAGTGGCATCGCGTTAAGTTCATCAAGAAATAACGTACCACCATTAGCAAGTTCAAGATAACCTTGGCGATTTTCAGCTCCAGTAAATGCTCCTTTGACAGTCCCGAATAAAGTACTTTCAATCAATGTTGTAGGCAAAGCGCTACAGTTAAGTGAAATAAACGCTTTATCACGGCGTTGGCTAGTTTGGTGAATTAATCTAGCAAATAGCTCTTTCCCAGTGCCGGTTTCGCCAACAATCAATACTGGCACATCATTACTACCTAAAATATTAGTCTGGTCGATCACCTGTTGCATTTTTTTTGAAGCAAAAACGATTTCTGGTAATGGCTGTTCTTTATTTTGATATAATTTTCTATTAAGACTGAATACCTGATCTTGCAGTTGTCTAACATTAGATAAATTACGACCAATTTCAACCGCGCCAATAATTTCTTTTTTGTGATTATAAAGAGGAACCGTTGTATGTTGATAATCAACTAATTTGCCCACATGATTATAATAGGTTTGATAGGTATCTTGATATTCTTTACCATGTAAAGCTTGTAGCATAGTACTATCTTCTTTTTTCAAATTAGGGTAAACTTTAAGCATTGGTTTACCTATGGCTTGTTCCATTGGATAGCCATCAAGTTCTGCACTTTCCTGATTGTAGTAAATATATTTACCTTCTTTGTCAATAATAGCCATAGGCTGATGTATTAGATCAAAAAAATGTTTAAATATTTCCAATGCTTGTAATAATTCAGGATCAATTATCATGATACTAAAACCTTTTGAAAGTTGGATTCTTACTAAGTATAGCGAGCGTTAATTTAAATATCTTTCAATTATTACTAAAAAAAGTGACAAATTTTTGTCATAAAAACATATTTTTTACTAAATGACTAATATTAAATTTGTAATTATTCTGTTAAACAATTGATTGTTTGTGTTTTTTTAAGTTGGCACGTTGATTGCATTGTAAGTGAGTAATCTTTTTACTTACCTTTTTTATGTACTAATTAACTGGAGGTCATATGTCCGACACAATTATGTCAAATTATAACAAAATACGCACAGATCTTATAACTAAAGATCGTCGTTTCAGTGCTCAAGGCGGCAAACTTTGTTTTGATGGTGTGAATTTGGAAGAATTAGCAAAGAAATATCCAACACCTTTTTACGTATTTTCTGAAAAAGAAATTGACCGTAATATTCAGGAGATCAAAGATTCGTTTAAAGCTCATCCAAATACTAAGATTTTCTATGCGTCAAAAACATGTTCAGTAATGGGTGTGCTTAAAGCGATTAAAGATGCGGGTATCTATGCAGAAGCTAACTCAATGTTTGAAGTTCGTAAATGTTTAGAAATCGGTTTCCCAGGTAGCCAAATTGTTTTCAACGGTGTGGTTAAAAAACCGGTTGATTTAGAATTTGCTATCCAAAACGATCTTTACATCATCAACGTAGATAGCCTATATGAGCTTGATATTATTGATGAGATTTCACGACGTTTGAAAAAAGTTGCAAATGTTTGTGTGCGTGTTGAACCAAATGTACCGTCAGCAACTCACGCAGAATTAGTAACCGCTTATCACGCTAAATCTGGTATCGACTTAGAACAAGCTGAAGAGACTTGCCGTCGTATTCTTGAAATGCCTTATGTTCATTTACGTGGTTTACATATGCACGTAGGGGATCAAGTACCAGAAGCAGAACCTTTTGCAAAAGCGACTAAAGTATTAGTTGATGAATCACGACGTTTAGAAGAAGTTCTTGGCATTAAATTTGATTTAATCAACGTTGGTGGTGGTATTCCTGTTCCATATAAATATGACGAAGAAAATGGTAATCCATTAGAAGACAATATGTATGCTGGTATTACTGCACAAGATTTCGCCGATGCGGTAATCAGTGAAGTACATAAATGGCGTACTGACGTTGAAATTTGTATCGAACCTGGTCGTAAAGTAACCGGTTCTGCTGGTGTGCTATTAACTGAAGTTGCTTGTGAAAAACGTAAAACTAATTACGATTTAGACGGTAACATCGAAGAACATGTTGAATGGAAATTTGTTGATGCGGGTTATAGCGTATTATCTGACAGTCAACACTTTGATTGGTTCTTCTATGTTTATGATGCATCAAGAATCACTGAGCAACATGATGAGTACATTAAATTAGCGGGTCCATTATGTGACGGTGGTGACTATTTCCATGTGGGTGTTAAAGGTGAAGAATTCTTATTACCTAAAGACACACAAATTGGCGATATCATTGCTTTCCTTGATGCCGGTGCTTATACCATCGAAAGCCAAACAGTTTATAACAACCGCCCACGTACTGCTGTTGTTATGATTGATAAAGAAGGCAAAGATCGATTGATTCGCCGTGAAGACACTTACGAGGATATGGTTGGATACGACGTGTATTAATCATGAACTGGCTGGGGCAATAACTGCCCCAGTTGTTATTATGTGAGGTTATTATGAGTGATTCTAAAGATTCAAGTTTACTTGGTATTAAAGACATTGTGTTTATGAATGTCATTGCAATATTGAGTTTACGTCAAATTCCTAATGTTGCTCCTTACGGAGCGTCAGCAATGGTGCTTTGGCTACTTGCTGCATTTTGTTTGTTTTTTCCATTAGCCATGGTTTGTGGTGAGCTTTCAACAGGCTGGCCAAAAGATGGTGGGATCTTTGTATGGGTAAAAGAAGCATTTGGTAAACGTGTCGGTTGGATAGTGGTTGTTTGCTTCCTGTTTTCATGTGTGCTTTTCTTCCCATTAATGTTGCAGTTTGGTTTTACTGCAATTGGTTATATGTTTAGCCCTGAACTTGCTCAGAATCAGGTATTTATTGGTGTTGGCTCCATGGCAGTATTCTGGATCTTAACGTTAATGAATATCAAAGGCATGAAATGGACTAAAATCATTAACAGTGTTAGTGCATGGTTAGGTGTATTTATTCCTGCTGCTATTATCGTGTTATTAGCTATTGTATGGTTAATGACTGGTCATCCAATGGCAACTGATTATAGCCATGTTAGTGATTGGATTCCGGATTTAAGTAGCTGGGATACTATTGTATTTTTATCAAGCATGATGTTTGCTTTTGCTGGGCTAGAAGTTGCACCAATGATCGCTGGTCGTACTCGTGATCCACAACGTGACTTCCCTAAAGCGATGGCGGTATCTGCAGTTGTTATCGTTGGTATCTATATGATTGGTACTTGGGCAATTAATACCTTATTACCAGCTGCTGATACTGATATTGTTGCCGGTGTAATGCAAGCGATGGAAGCTGCTGCTAAAGAGCTACACATGCCTTGGTTATTACCAGTAATGGCAATTTGTTTGTTCTTTGGTGCATTAGGTCAAATTAACTCATGGTTAGTTGGTCCTATCTATATGTTACAAGAAGCATCAAAAGAAGATAACTTACTTGGTGAACGTATTGGTCGATTACATCCTGTATATCAAACACCAGCATTTGCTTTAGTTATCCAAGCAATAATTGTAACGGTACTTTGTTTCTCAACATTCGTATCACCAAGTATTGCTGCTGCATATTGGATGTTAACTGCATTAACAACCATTTGTTACTTTATTCCTTATTTAGTGATGTTTATTGCGTACTATCGCTTACGTATTACTCAACCAGATGTACCACGTAGCTTCAAGATTCCTGGTAAAGTTTTACCAATTATTTTACCTGGTTTAGGTTTCTTATCTACGCTATTTGCGGTGATCTTAGTCTTTATTCCACCAGCACAAATTGATATGGGGGGATATGTTGAGTACATCGCTAAAATTGTTGGTGGTGCAGTGCTTGCAATTGTGTTAGCTGAATGGATATACCATCGCGCACAAAGACGTAACCGCTTGCAATAAGATATAGAGGAGTAAATTTATGTACAAACCTATATTGGAAATTGATTTAGGTAAATTAAAAGACAATGCCCGTGTTGAAAAAGAGCTTCTTGCTAAACACGGCATTGAAGTGATGGCGGTAAATAAAGTCTTTGATGGCTGTGTTGAAACCGCCAAAGCGGTGCTTGATGGTGGTATTGATGTTATAGCTGAATCAAGGACCTACAATTTGAAGAAACTTAAAGATGCTTTAAATTGTAAAACTTGTTTATTACGTAGTCCTTGTTTAAGTGAGATCAGTGAAGTAGTGAAATACGCAGATATTAGCTTAAACAGTGAAAAACAAGTTATCCAAGCACTTTCTGATGAAGCGGTAAAACAACAAAAAGTCCATCAAGTACTTTTAATGGTTGATATGGGCGATTTACGTGAAGGTATTTGGTTTGAACATGTCGATGATATCATCGAAACAGTCAAACTAATCTTATCTTTACCGGGTGTTGAGCTTTATGGGCTTGGGACCAACTTCAACTGCTATGGTACTGTTCTACCAACTGTTAAAAATGGTGTGGATTTTTTACACATAGCGCGTAAAGTAGAAGAAGCTTGTAATATCAAGATCAAGTATCTATCAGCTGGTAATTGTACAAGTTACCATCTGCTTGATAAAGGGATCTGGCCAGAAGGGCTTAATCACATTCGAATTGGTGGTTTACATGAGTTTGGTATTGAGTATGTGGATATGAAATATCTTGATGAGTTTCATCACTCAAACAAACCTGTAGAAAAAGCTTGTAGTGACATGTATAAATTGTATGCACAAATCATCGAGCTTAATAGTAAACCAACCGTTCCTGTTGGAGAATTAGGTGTTGATGCCTTTTTGAACAGCAAAACTTTTGTTGATCATGGTACTCGTAAACGCGCGCTTCTCGCTTTTGGCCGTCAAGATGTGCCAGCAGAAAGCTGTATACCGATTAATGACAACATTACGGTCTTAGGTCAAACCAGCGATCATACTATTGTTGATATTGAAGATGTTTCTGAAACATTACGTGTTGGCGATATGATTGGGTTTGAGCTTGATTATACAGCCCTACTTATGGCTTGCCAAACCAATGGTGTAGAAAAACGGTTTGTTTATTAATATCTATCAGCTGCTGGGCAACCAGCAGCTATTATTGATTACTAGGCGGTTTACATGGCAACATCAGAATCTCAAGAAAGTCCTTATCCCAGTACCTTAAAGAAAAACTTAAAAAATCGTCATTTATTGATGATTTCGTTAGGTGGCTCAATAGGAACTGGATTATTTATTGGTATTGCAGCACCACTTAGCACGGTTGGACCGTTAGGCACGATTATCGCATATCTACTAGCGGGTAGTATTATGCTGTCGACCATGCTTTGCTTAGGTGAACTTTCTTGTGCATTCCCACATGCGGGTTCTTTTCAGCATTATGCACTAATGTTTATTCCACATCCTATTTGGAGTTATACCATTGGCTGGTTATATTGGTTAAGCTGGGTACTGTCTATGGCTGCTGACTTAACTGCAGCTTCGATGATCGCTCACCAAGTTTTTTCCTCTATTCCCATCTATATTCTTAGTCTAATTATTTTAACCGTTATTACTTGTGTCCATTTAACGTCTGTTAGAGCTTTTGGCGAAAGTGAATACTGGTTTTCAACGATAAAAGTATTGGCAATTATTGCATTTATAGCTGTTGGCATTTATTTACTTTATCATCAATATAATCAAACACATGTATTACCAACACTTAAAACCGAACAAGGTTGGTTTCCTAGTGGATTTTTATCAATTTTTGTTTGTATGACAATTGTTACTTATTCATTTCAGGGCGTCGAATTAATTGGTAGTGCAGCGGGTGAAGCGCAATCACCTCAAAGCGTATTGCCAAAAATTATCACTGGTGTGGCTTTTCGTATTATCTTGTTTTATGTGTTAGCGATTGCAGTGTTAGCACTAGTTTACCCTTATGGAGCAACCCATAATGAAATTAGCCCATTTGTTTGGGTATTCAATAAAGCCGGGATTACCTTTGCTTCATATGTGATGCTCTTTGTTATCTTTTGTGCTGCAATATCGGCCGCTAATTCGGCTGTTTATGCCAGCTCGAGAATGCTATGGTCGATGGCTCAAGATGATTTAGCACCAAAATACTTTTCAGAAGTCAATAAACGAGGCGTGCCAACTAAAGGAATATTATTTATCGCAATTATTGCGTTAGTTTCGCTGTTTTCTAAATATATTGCTGCTGAAAAATTATATCTCTATCTGGTAGCAAGTACTGGACAAGTTGGTTGTTTTGCTTGGATTATTATTGCTTGGTGCCAATATCAATTTCGTAAGGGAGTGAATGAAGGCAAATACTCTAAAGATATGATCAAATTTAAATCTCCGCTATTTCCTTGGTTAGCGATGATTTCTATTACTGTTAACATTATTATTATTGTTGGGGTATGGTTTGGTGAATCAGGGCATTTTATTTTATTATCTGAGATAATCTTAATTTTCGTAATTTTAGCTTCATATTACTTTTTCAAAAAACGTAAATCCGATTAACTTTATTATCAGTTTATGTAATCACCTTAACTAGCAATTGTAGGTGATTACTTACTGTTAGAATTGAAATTTTAATTATCTGAATTATAAAACTTATTTTAAAAATGCAGAGACGCCAGTAAATACAACTTGAGCGGCAATAGCTGATATTAATAACCCAGTAAGTTTTGACAAAATTGCAATACCAGTATTTTTTAAAACGTTAGCAATGCTTTTTGCGCATAGTAACATGGCATAAATACCGCTTGAGGCAATCAATAGCGAAAGGGCGCCAATCAGGTTTTGCATACCTACCGAACTTGTCCCCATAACAATAATCGTACCAATGGAGGCTGGTCCCATACATAAAGGTATTGCAAGAGGAACCACACTAATATCATCATCATCAGTATGAATTTTATTTTTTTCAGGTGAATCATTCATCAATGAAACAGCGGTAATAAATAGTAATGCTCCCGACCCAATTCTAAAAGCATCGAGTGTAAAACCAAACACACTAAACATGGCGTTACCAAAAAAGAATAACACAATACCAATAATAAAAACGGCACACGATGTTTTAAGTGCAGTCTTTCGGCGTTGTTGTTCATCATATTGTTTAGTACCACTTAAGAATGCACTTAGCACTGCTGGTGGTGTCATTAACGCGAATAACTTGGTTGTGGTGGCGAGAATTTCAACAAGATAGTTATCCATAGTATTACCCTTTATAGCTTTAGATATTGCTTGAAATCTGTCAACAATTGTTGGCGGGAATCAACTATACACATAAAAACGGTCACCATAAAGGTGACCATATTTAATTGGATATAATTTTAATAGTTTATTAAATATTAACCAATTTGAATTAGTTAAGGCGCTCTTTAATACGAGCCGCTTTACCACGAAGTTCGCGTAAGTAGTAAAGTTTAGCTTGACGTACTTGACCACGACGTTTCACAGTAATTGAATCAACAGTTGGTGAGTGAGTTTGGAATACTCGTTCAACACCTTCGCCATTCGAAATTTTACGTACTGTAAATGCAGAATGTAAACCACGATTGCGAATTGCAATAACCACACCTTCATATGCTTGAAGACGTTTTTTGTTACCTTCAACAACCCATACTTTAACTTCTACCGTATCACCCGGACGAAAAGACGGGATGTCTTTTTTCATTTGTTCTTGTTCTAATTGCTGAATAATTGCATTTTTCATAATTTTGTCTCTTACTAGTTATACTGAAATATTAATGGCTCGGTTTATCACGATATTCACGTTGGAATTCAGTGAGTAAACGTTGCTCTTCATCAGTCAGAGCTAGATTTTCAAGAAGATCTTCTCTTCTCAACCAAGTTCGTCCTAGTGATTGTTTCAATCGCCAGCGACGAATCGCTTCATGGTGACCAGACATTAACACATCAGGCACCGCCATTCCATCTAACACCTCAGGTCTGGTATAGTGTGGACAATCAAGTAAACCGTTTGCAAAAGAGTCTTCTTCTGCTGATGATTCATGATTCAATACACCTGGAATAAACCTTGCTAATGCATCAATCATTGTCATCGCCGGTAATTCACCGCCACTTAACACGTAATCCCCAATTGACCATTCTTCATCAATTTCGGTTTGGATAACGCGTTCATCTATACCTTCATATCGACCACAAATCAAAATCAATTTTTGATATTGTGACAACTCGCAAACACCTTGTTGGTTTAATTTGCGCCCTTGTGGGGAAAGATAGATTACTTTTGTATTTTCACCTGCTACTGCTTTCGCAGCATGAATCGCATCTCTAAGTGGTTGTACCATCATTAACATGCCGGGACCACCACCATAAGGCCTATCATCGACAGTCTTATGCTTATCATGCGCAAAATCGCGCGGGTTCCAATATTCTACTGTTAACAGTCCGTTTTTTACTGCTCGACCAGTTACACCATAACAGGTAATAGCTTGGAACATTTCGGGAAAAAGGCTAATTACGCCAATCCACATATTCTTACCTTACCGATTAAAATGCGGGATCCCAATCGACCACAATCATTTTTGTTGTTAAATCAACTTGTTTAATAAATTGTTCTTCAACAAAAGGAATTAAACGTTCTGTTGCTCCAAATGCATCTTTTAGATTTGCTTTAACAACCAACACATCATTAGAACCGGTTTCCATTAAATCAGTTACTTGACCTAAATCATAACCGTTAATTGTTTTCACACTACAGCCAATCAAATCCTTCCAATAGAAATCGCCTTGATTAAGCTCAGGCAATTCTTCTGCATCAACGAATACTTCAGCATTAGTTAACGCATTGGCTTGATCTCGATCATCAACGCCTTTGAGTTTGACAATCATATCTTGATTATGAGGTTTAAAGCTCTCAACGATTACTTCCTGCCATTTTCCAGCACGCTGGATATACCAAGGTTTGTAATCAAAAATACTATCTGGAAATTCTGTAAACGAAAAAATCCTGAGCCATCCACGAATGCCGTAGCTTGAACCAAGTTTACCAACAACGATTAGATTCTCAGTATTCATCTTTACACTATTACTTAATTAAGCAGCTTTTTGTGCTTGTTTGATCAATGTATTAACACGATCAGAAATAGTAGCACCTAAACCAACCCAATAATTTACGCGATCAAGATCTAAACGTAATTCTTCTGCTTTACCTTGTGCAATTGGATTAAAAAAGCCAACGCGCTCAATAAAACGACCATCACGTGGGTTACGGCTATCAGTGACAACTACTTGATAAAAAGGGCGCTTTTTAGAGCCACCACGAGCTAAACGAATAGTTACCATAACATCCTCTTAAATTAAAAAATAATCTTTCTTTTGCCCAACACGGACAAAATCAAAGCCCCAAAATTATACTCTTTCTAGCAAAAAGTGCAATGGCTGATTGTGTGTGAGAAAGTTAGGTAGCATCAGTTATCGACAAGCTTAGTTATAAATGAACATAAATTCATCTTTTTAACTAGTTATATTATAAATAATTAGCTTCATTGATAATGGTGAGCTTGCTTGCTATATAATGATATATTTTAAAAGTGATGGTTGATCTTTAAGACTTTTTCCGGAACAAAGCTCGTTTTAACACGTCAAAAAATCCTAACGCTTTGACCATTTTTTTGCTATCAACATAGACACGTATTGCTTTTAATACTTTTTTCGGCTCTTTGGACGCAAAAGCGAACGTACCGTCTTTTTTTGTTTGTATGGAGTAACGAGATATCCACTTACCTTTAAAAAATACCGATGCGATAACATAATCGACCTCTTCCCAAGGAATTTGAATATATTTCCGAGGATCGCGTTGATGATAGAATTCGAACGCCTTATCACCAATCATAATCTGGCCATATTCTGAAAAACCTGAAAAAGCAGTCGCTTTTACTGTTAAATCTACTTTGGTATTTAATGATTGAACCATTTAGCTACTTATATCCATTATTTTAATCTGAGTTGCTAAGGCACCCTTTTCTCATTATTTATGGAGAAAAGGGTGATTTATGTTTGAGGAAAAACAGCATTTTTGCTTAAAAAGTGCGCTCCTCAACTTTTTTTGTCAACATTGTTGGCTTTATAAAAGACCAATAACATGACCAGTAACACCGACTAAAAATAGTGCAAGAATAATTATAATAGGTGATACTTTTTTACGAAGTAACCACATACAGAAGAACGTTAATAGTAATGGTACAAGTCCAGGAATTAATAGATCTAAGTTATTTTGTAAAGTCATTACTTGGTTTTGACTAAGTGCGAGTCCTTCTTGCATTTGCATCAATGCTTTTTGTATACCTTCGGCACCAGCAGGTAGGGAATTCCAATCAATAAATGCACCATTATCTAATTTTACGGTTGATACGACTGGTTGGAATTTTATTGATACCCACCTTTGTACTAAAGCTGCCAGTACAAACATCCCCAAGATAGACGCACCTTTAGTGATTTTTTGGAGTACACCACCACTTAAGTTATCGGTAATTTTAGAACCAGTACGGTAACCTAATTCTTGGGTAAACCACATGAAGCACATGCGAATAATGTTCCAAAGTAGGAAGAATAGAATTGGACCTAGAATATTACCACTTAAGGCAAGTGAGGCACCTAGTCCACCAAGCATAGGACGAAGTGTAAACCAGAAAACTGGATCACCAACCCCAGCTAAAGGTCCCATCATTCCCACTTTTACCCCTTGAATAGTTACATCATCTACAGGCGCTCCATTAGCTCGTTCTTCTTCAAGGGCTAACGTCACACCAAGTACAGGTGATGCTAAATAAGGATGTGTATTGAAAAATTCTAAATGGCGTTTAAGTGCTGCCGAACGATCTTCTTTTGTGGTATATAATTTTTTGATAGCAGGAATCATTGAATAAACCAAGCCACCATTTTGCATACGTTCGTAGTTCCAAGAACCTTGAAGGAAAGTTGAACGCCAAGCTACCGATAAACGGTCTTTTTTCGATAAATGAATTCGATCTGTCATGTTCTTCTCCAAGTTCTTAGTAATCATTTAAAATATCATCAAGTGGATCGCCTTTACTACCACCATTTGATGAATTGCCACGTTCAGAAAGATTTAGATAAATTAGTGCTAGAGCAATACCTAGAGCACCAATTGCAATCAAGGTTAATTGTGATATCGCGGCAACAACAAAACCGATAATGAAAAATGGCCAAACTTCACGACTTGCCATCATATTAATTACCATCGCATAACCAACAGCCACTACCATGCCTCCACCAATAGCCATACCTTCTGATAGCCATTTAGGCATTGAATTTAATGCGTCTTTTACCACTTCAGCAGGAATAAATAACAGCGCTGCTGCTGGTATTGCAATACGTAAACCTTGTAAACAAACCCCTAATATTTGTAACCATTCGATTCTTCGGATATTACCTTGCTCTGCTGCAGCATCCATTAAATGCACTAATGGAACGGCAATAGTTCGCACAATCATCGTTAAAAATAAGCCAGCAACTGCTAGTGGGATGGCAATAGCGATAGCTGTCGATACTCCAGCCTCACCTTGTCCACCAAGAACTAAAATAATAGATGAAGCAACAGCAGCAAGCGCGGCATCAGGTGCAACCGCTGCGCCAATATTTGCCCAGCCTAATGCTATCATCTGTAATGAACCACCTAACATTACGCCAGCTTCTAGATTTCCTGTCACTAGACCAATTAGTGAACAAGCAACTAATGGTTGATGGAATTGGAATTGGTCTAAAATACCTTCCATTCCAGCTAAGAACGCAATAACTATCACTAAAATGATAGCAATAATTGATAAAGTCATAATAATAACCCCTTAATTAAACTAATTCTTTTGTTCAGCTAATTCTTGTTTCGCTTTCTTTAATAATTCATCCATATTATCCTCAGAATCATTAGGTACTTTGCGAATGTCGAATTTCACATTTTTCGCTTTTAATTTCTCGAATGTATCAACATCTTCAGCGCTCATTGACAGCACTTTGTTGACCATTACCTTGCCGACAGAATGCGCCATTGAACCAACATTTAATGTTTGAATATCAACACCGCCATCTATAGCGCGAAGTACATCTTCAGGGTTTTCGAAAAGTAATAAGGCTTTGGTGTTACCAAAACGGGGATCATGCGCAACTTCAATAATTTTTTTTATTGGCACAACATTGGCTTTAACACCAGGAGGTGCGGCCTCTTCAATCAGTTTTTTCCTTAATTCATCTTTGGCAACTGAGTCTGAAACCACAATAATACGATTAGGGTTAGTCGTTTTAGTCCAAGATGTTGCCACTTGTCCGTGTAACAAGCGTGAATCAACGCGAGCTAATACAATTTTCAATTTACCATCACCTAAAACAGTACCTTCAGGGATAGTGCTTGTTTGTTGATTGTTTTGCGTTGGTTTAGTTGCCACTTCAACCGTTGTTCTAATACCATCTTGGGCTGATTCAATAATGGCGGCAGCCACTTCTTTGGCGGTCTCCATCGATAAACGTGATGAGTATGCCTCAATCAACATTGGAAGATTTAAACCTGCAACGATAGCCCAATTTGGATGTTCTCCACAGAGTGTATTGGCTTGGTTAAATGGTGTTCCACCCCATAAATCGACTAAAAAAAGTACTTCATTTTGATCATCGAAAGTAGCAATTGCTGCCAGCATCCGTTCCTTTAAACTTTCAGGACTATCACTTGGATGCAAAGTAACGGCTTTAACGTTTTCTTGCTCTCCAAATATCATCGTCCCTGATTGTAAAATACCTTCAGCAAACTCACCATGAGTTGCCAAGATTATTCCAACCATAACGTACCTCCCAGTTTTTTATATTATTGCTAATATAAAGTTAATAAAATAAATCTATTTACTTATTTTAGTTAACAATATGATTTATAAATTCGATCTTCATCAAGGTTTGATAAAATATATTGCTAAATTTTAGAATAATCTTTCTTTATCAGAATAGTAACATTTGTGTAATGCTAAGAAAGATTATTTATTGCTTTGTTCTAATGCTTTACGGATAAAACCGTTATTTTGTTGTAATGCTGTTTTTGCTTGCTGAGCTGTTAAACCTGCAAGAATCATTAAAATAGCTGTTTTACAATTTTTGTTACATTGACTTAGCGTGGAGATAGCCGTCTCCCGACTACAATCGGTCGCTTGCATGACAATTGATATTTGACGTTCTACGAGTTTAGCATTAGTGGCCTCAACATCAACCATTAAATTACCGTAAACCTTACCAATTTTAATCATGCTGGCTGTGGTTAACATATTAAGTACTAATTTTTGTGCTGTACCGGCTTTCATTCTTGATGAACCGCTAACTACTTCTGCGCCAACAATTGGGGTAATGGCAATATTGGCCAAGTTAATCATCGGTGCATTGGGGTTGCAACATAAGCTAATTACTGTTGAACCCAGTGATTGAGCATATTGCATACCGCCGATAACATAAGGTGTGCGGCCACTTGCTGCGATACCTACTAAAATATCTTTTTTGCTAAAATTGATATTTTTTAGATCATTAACTGCTAGCTCGGGTGAATCTTCTGCATTTTCAACCGCTTTAAATATGGCAGGGTGCCCGCCAGCAATTAATCCAACGACTTGTTCTGGAGGCGTTCCGTAAGTAGGTGGGCACTCGCTCGCATCTAAAATACCTAATCGTCCAGAAGTGCCGGCACCAAGGTAAATTAAACGGCCATGATTTAAGAAAGCATCGCTAATTGCATCTACCGCATTGGCTATATTAGCTAATTGTTTTTCGACAGCGATTGCCACTTTTTTATCTTCATTATTGATAATTTGAAGTATTTCAAGGGTGGATGCGCAGTCGATGTTCTCGCTCGCACTATTGCGATTTTCGGTGATCATTGCTGATAAATTAATGTTTGACATGTGATTTTAAACCTAACCATACAAACCCGATAAGAATGGCAAATAGCATACCAAAACCTACACCGATAGTAATAACAGATAATCCACAAGCAATAGCTAACGTATAAGCACTGAGCATAATCATCATTGCACTATATTCGCTTAAGTTTTGTATTGAAATTACACTACCAGCACCAATAAGCTCTTTCCCCATTTTTTGAATTAATGCATTTAGTGGGACTAAAAAATAACCACCTAAAGCACCAATAATCACTAATAGAATATAAGAACTCGTCATATTGCTTTGCAAGGTAAATGCAATGACGGCAAACCCCATTAATATTCCTGCTGGAATACACCGTAATGTATTGGATATTGAAACCATAGCACTAGCAAGGCCAGCACCAACAACAATACCTATTGCCACAACGGCATTTAGATTTGTTGGGGTTGAGTTGTCAGTAATACCTAACACAATTGGCACCCAGCTAATTAATAAAAAGCGCAAGGTAATACCCGCTCCCCAAAATAGGCTAGTGCCGAGTAAAGTATAAAGTGCTTGTTTATTATTGAAAATAATTTTAAAGGTTTTAGCAAAATCCTTTATCATACTCATAAACTTCCACTCAATGTCTTTTCGAGCGACAGGAAGTTTAGGAATAAAAATATTTGCTATAACAGCTAGGCCATACATTATTACACAAGTAAGTAATGCAAATGTGATGTTTAAGTCAGCAATATGGCCTCCAGCAAGTGAGCCTAGTAAAATAGCTGCAATTGTTGATGCTTCAATTAAACCATTTGCTTTCACTAAATTATCGCCTGAGGTTAGCTCACCTAAAATACCATATTTTGCTGGTGAATAACCGGCTGCTCCCACACCAACTAGAAAATAACCTAAAAATGGATTGATATTTAGGCAAATAACAGCAGCACCTAATAATTTAATACCATTTGAGATCATCATCGCTCTGCCTTTAGACATGCTGTCAGCAAATTGACCAACAAATGGCGAAAGAAGGATGAAAGGGATGACAAAACCGATTTGTAATGCCGATTGGCTCCACTCTGGATAATTGAGTTGTTTAATAAAAGCTAATATTGCAAAGAAAATAGCATTATCAGCAAAGGCTGAAAAAAACTGGGCTAGCATGGTTGCAGCCATGCCAACAGTTAATAAAGGCTGTTTATTCATAGTGAATCCTTGCTATTATTCATTTTCATCAGCCATTTTGCGTAGCGTAATAAAATCGATTTTGCCAGTACCAAGCAATGGTAATTCTTTAACCACACGAATATCTCTAGGAATGGCTAATGCAGGAATACCTAAATCTTGTGCTGCCTGATTAAGCTGTTCTCGAGTTAATGTAGTTGAAGTAGTAAATAGCACAAGCGCTTCACCTTTAGCTGCGTCAGCTTTTACTGTAGCGCCATGCATGGCATCAGGATCGACTTTTCTAGCTAGCGCTTCAACACTTTCCAGTGAAACCATTTCGCCAGCAATTTTAGCAAAGCGTTTCAGTCGTCCTTTAATTGTCAAAAACTCATCTTTATCAATATCTACGATATCGCCAGTATCATACCAGCCTTTTTCTGCATTACCATTTTCATCAACGGCAACAGGCTCTTCAAGTACACCGGGTTTTTCAACTCGTAAATACCCTTTCATTACGTTAGGTCCTTTAAGCTGTAATTCCCCGCCATTGGTAATCCCTGGGATAGGTATTAATCTTGATTGCATACCTGGCAATAGCCGACCAACAGTTCCTGCTTTAAATGCCATTGGCACATTAAGGGCAACAACTGGTGCACATTCGGTTACGCCATAACCTTCTAAGATTCGAATGCCATATTTATCTTTCCATTGTTCACGCACCGCATCGGAAAGTTTTTCAGCACCGGCAACCACATAACGTAATCGCATAAAATCATAAGGATGAGCGTAGCGAGCATAATTGGCTAAAAATGTTGGTGTGCCAAATAACACGGTACAGTTTTGGTCATAAATGATTTCTGGCACCATACGATAATGTAGTGGGTTTGGATATAAGAAGGTACGACTTCCAGAAAACAACGGTAAGAATAAACCAGCAGTAATACCAAAAGCATGGAATAATGGCAATGCGGACATAAAACGGTCAGCCGGTGTCGGATCGATAACGGTACGAATCTGTTCAACATTTGCCAATAAACTACCATGGCTGTGCACTACACCTTTAGGATTGCCTTCTGAGCCTGATGTAAATAACACTAAAGCTTCATCATCACTTGATTGTTGTCGTTTCACTAAACGTGGAATGTATTGATGAAGTGCAACATAAAGTTTATCAACAAAAGTCAAACTACTACGCAAGTCCTCAAGGAAATACCAATTTACGTCCTTAATTTCTTCTAATAGATAATCAAGCTTACCTTTTTGAATAAATTTGCGTGAAGTAATGATCGTTTTTATTTCAGCCGCAGTAATTGCACAGGTTAACCCTTTAGTTCCTGCTGTATAATTAAGCATGGCTGGAATACGATTTTTGACTGATAGACCAAAAATAGTTGCAACAGTAATCGTTGCATTAGGGAGCAATAAACCAACTCTTTCTTTTTGTTTGGTAATCTTAGAAATAATGCAACTAACACCGATAATTTGCTTAAGCAAGTTTCGATAAGAGGCTTCGTGAGTGGTAGGATCTTGAACCATTCGCGATTTTACCCCATAACGAACTTGGGCTTCGAGCAACGCTTCAAAAAGTGTCAATTTTGGTCGGCTTGCCATTCTGGCATTCATCATAATTTGATGTAATTTTTCACCAGCAATATATCGTCGTTCACTTGCTTTTGGTGCATCAGGCATTGGGATTGATGTTGGTTCCAATACATGAATTGTAATTTTAGGAAATAGATGACGTTTAAATAAGCCTTTTAAACGGCTAGTTAACGTAAATTCTGCACCTTCAATCCAGACAGGTACAATCGTTGCTTGAGAACGAGCAGCAACAAATGCTGCACCGTCATAAATCTTCATTAATGAGCCGGTTATGGTAATTCGACCTTCCGGGAAAATAACAATTGGTCGTCCTTTTTCAATTTCACGAACTAACCTTTTAATCGCCATTGGACTTAATGGATCCATTGGCACAAAATCAACGTAACGTTTGGCTAAACGGACTAGCCAATGATCAATGTAGCCTGCGTAGATAGCAAATACTGGTTTAACTGGTAAAAATACGCCGATTAAAATGCCGTCTAGGAAGGAAACATGATTAGGTGTGATAAGTAATCTGTCTTGTTTTAAATTATTGAGATTCCCTTGAATCTTTACATGAAATAAAATTTTTAGAAAAAACTTTAATATTTTAAATAACATCTGATTTCTCAATTTCCGTACAAAATTGTACTTTGTAATAATAATGAAAATAAATTAAATATACAAGAAAGCGAAAATTATCTATTTATATTGATATTAAACAAGAGTATTTAATTTTTTGTTGGTAAGATTAAATAATGGATAATAAATAATATGAAAATAAATATTAAATAAGGAATCGAAATGTTAATTTTAACTGCCCAAGATATTCAACAATTCTATACTATGAAAGATGCTGTTGCGGCGGATAAACAAGCACTGAAAATCTATACTCAAGGTAATAGTGAAGTTCCATTACGCATCAACTTTGACATGCAAAAAGGGCAATGTTTGATTATGCCTGCTCATATAAAAGAAAATGATGTGGTTGGCTTGAAAATTGTCTCGGTTTTTCCTGATAACCCGAAACTTGGTAAGCCATCTGTTCCCGCGCAAGTGTTTATGATCGATCCGTTAACAGGTGAAGTTTGTGCGATGTTAGATGGCACATTTGTGACCCAATTACGCACAGGCGCGGTACAAGGTGCAGCTACCGATTTATTAGCCAGAAAAGATGCTAAACGAGCCGTATTAATTGGTACTGGTGGACAAGCGGCTTCACAGTTAGAAGCGATGTTAACCGTCCGTCAATTGACTGATGTGGCGATCTTTGGGCTTGATGTCAATAAAGGCAAGCAATTTACTGAAGAGATGAAGAAACGATTCGCTCATTTCTCCGCTAACCTCTATTTTTCGAACGATCTAGATGAAGATATTTGCCAAGCAGATATCATTACCTCTGTCACTACATCAAAAGTTGTGACATTCAATGGCGATTTGGTTAAACCAGGAACACATATCAATGGAGTAGGTGCTTACACGCCAGAAATGCACGAAATACCAAGTAATATTGTTAAAAATGCTGATATTCGCGTACTTGATACCAAAGATGGTGTATTTTCTGAGGCGGGTGATATTATCGATCCAATTAATCAACATTTAGTTACAAAACAAGATTTTTATGAATTAGGTGATTTAGTTATTGATCCACAAAAATGTCGCCAAAACGATCAGCAAATCACGTTATTTAAAAGTGTGGGAACGGCAGTTTTAGATGTCTATGTTGGTTATGATATTTACCAGAAAGCCAAGGAAAAGGGCCTAGGAATGAGTGTTTAAAACGCCCTCCCAAAAACGCCACAACATATCAAAAAAAGTTGAGGAGAGGGGTTTTTAAAGATCTAAGACTCGCTTTTTAATTCTTGTTTTTGTGAGCGACCCAATAATGACATGGCTGCAAGTTTTGGATCTTTATGTTCGTAAAGCACTTTATAGATTTGTTCTGTGATAGGCATATCAACATGATATTTTTGAGCTAATGCCCAAACTTCTTTAGTATTTCGGCAACCCTCAACCACTTGAGCAATAATATCTTGTGCTTCTTGAATGGATTTGTTTTGACCTAATAAAATACCAAATCGACGATTTCGGGACTGATTATCTGTACAAGTAAGTACCAAATCGCCTAAACCAGCCATCCCCATAAACGTGGCAGGATCGGCACCAAGAGCTTCGCCTAATCGCATCATTTCGGCAAGTCCGCGGGTTATTAAAGCTGTTCTCGCATTAGCACCAAAACCCAGCCCATCGGACAAACCAGCACCAATTGCAATAACATTTTTTACCGCGCCACCAAGTTGAACGCCAATAAAGTCTTTACTGCTATAAACACGGAATGATTTACTACAGTGAAATAAATTTTGGAGTTCAGTTAGAAATTGATCATCGGTTGAGGCAACGGTTACTGCTGTTGGTAAGCCTGATGCAACTTCTTTAGCGAAAGTAGGGCCTGAAATAACCGCTAATGGGATTTTATCACCCAATACTTCTTTGGCAACATCTTGTAATAGTCGACCTGTATCGACTTCAAGTCCTTTGGTTGCCCAAACAATTTTGCTATCTTTTCTTAAAAATGGCTTGATTTGTTTAAGAATGCTACCAAATGCGTGGCTTGGTACAACAATTAATAAAATTGGTGAAGCTGAAACGGCAGTTTTAAGATCCGCTTCAACTTGAAGTTGGTCAGGAAAAGAAATATCCGGTAAAAATTGTCTATTCTGTCTATCATGTTGCAAAATAGCCATTTTATCTGGGTTGTGCCCCCATAATAAAGTTGAGTGGCCATTTCGTGCCAGTAATATTGCCAGCGAGGTTCCATAAGAACCTGCGCCAATCACTGTCACTGCTGCATTTTTATTCATAAACATAGACTTTATTAACTAGTAATTACTGTAAAGTTTCAGTCGATTCGGTTTTAGCTTCTTGCTGTTGCAAATAGCTAATGAATAAAGCTTCAAAATTTACAGGTTCTAAATTAAGTTGTGGGAAAGTTCCTTTATTTACTAAGCTTGAAATAACTTCACGCGCATAAGGGAATAAAATATTAGGACAATAAGCACCTACACAATGTTGAATTTGAGCGTCGTCAAATCCGATAAGCGAGAAAATACCTGACTGAGTCACTTCACAAATATATACAACTTCTTCTTGTTGTTTTACTGTTACTGTGACACGTAAAGAAACTTCATGCACACCTTCACTCAACGCTTGTGATGATGAATTTAGTTCTAAATTCATTTCTGGTTGCCATTGTTTTGTGAAAATTTCTGGAACGTTGTTTGTTTCAAATGAAACATCTTTGGTATAAATGCGTTGAATAGCAAATTGTGTTTCAGGTGTATTGTTTTGTTCTGTCATGATAAAACCTTATTTTAATATTATATTATTTTCTAACTAATGGTAAGTTTTCGCCGTTCCATCCAGCAATACCATCTTTTAATGTAAATACATGCAAAAAGCCCTGTTTGACTAATACTTCACCAATGCTTGCTGATGTTAAACCATTATCATCAACCACGATGATAATATCTTCTTTAAATTTTTCAATGGTTTTTGCGCTAGCATTTTTAATGTCAACGGGTAAAATGTTGTGAGATTCAGTAATATGCCCTTTTTTGAAACTATCTGCTGAGCGAATATCGACAATAACTGCGTTTTGTTTGTTGATCATACTAATTGCTTGCGCGTTATTAATTATTTTCACTTTTGATAATTTACTTTTCACGGTCATTACAATGATTGCAACAAATAACACAATCCAACCTAATGAAAGTAAAAGGTGATTTTGGATAAAAGGTATAATTTCGATTGTAACAAAGTCCATACTTTTATGATTACCTAGTATTATTAAAAATAGGTTAAGATTATAACGATATTGTCTACTGAAATATAGACCTAAAGGAGAAATCTTATTTTAAGCTAATAAGATTTAAAAGTTTTAAGGATTGAAACTATGTTATTTAAAAGATTTATTTTGTTGCCATTCATTTTCGTTACTTTAATTTCGTCAGCATTAGCAGAATCAAATAATCTTAATACTGACGAAATACTAAGCCTAGAGGAATTAAAGGAAGATAGTCAATCTAGTTCATTAGGGTTTGATCCGAATTTAACGTGTCGAGACTTTTTCCATGAGATTGATCCAAATGCCCCTGATTTTTTTCAATATGAAAAGTGTAGGACAACCGACTATGGGCAAACATGGCCTATTGAGGTTATTTATAAAGTTGAAGGTAAATATGCTAAGCAAGCTCATGAATATTTAATTAAGACTATGGGAATGGGCGATTTGAAATTCGTATGTTGTTATTGGGAACAACTAAAACCAGTAGCAATTGTCAATCCAAAAGATAATGTATTATATGAGGCTACATTTATTTCAGAAGAAACTCTAAAAAAGGATTGGGATAAAACAACCTTTTATTTAGTAATAACAGGTTATCGAAAAGAATCGTAGATCATTCGAAAGAGTTAGCAAATTCACTTTTCATTAATGGCACCAAAATGTAACGCAAGTAGCAGTATGTTACATTTCGGTGCATTATTTTGGTGCTATGTGCATTATTTTGGTGCATTAATGTTAATTTTTGCTATTATCTAACCAATAAAAACCGTTTAAAAATCGTGGTTAAAAAATTGGCATCAAATTTGCATATAATTTAATAAATAGGCAAATATGCCTTTGAACTGAACATTTATTTTATATGTCCTCAATGGAGAAGCTACATGTCTACACAAAAAGTTTTTACACTAATAAAAGAAAACGATGTTAAATTTGTTGATTTACGTTTTACTGATACTAAAGGTAAAGAACAACACGTTACTATTCCAGTTAGTCAAATTGACGCAGATTTTTTTGAAGATGGTAAGATGTTTGATGGCTCTTCAATTGCAGGTTGGAAGGGGATTAACGAATCAGATATGGTGTTAATGCCAGATGCATCAAGTGCCGTGATTGACCCATTTTTTGAAGATGTGACATTGAATATTCGTTGTGACGTTTTAGAGCCAGCAACATTACAAGGCTATGATCGTGACCCGCGCTCAATTGCTAAACGCGCTGAAGAGTTTTTAAAATCATCAGGCATTGCTGATACTGTTATTTTTGGACCAGAACCAGAATTCTTCCTATTTGATGATGTGCGTTTTGGAACGCCGATGTCAGGTAGTTTTGTTCATATTGATGATATTGAAGCTGCTTGGAACTCAGGTACTAAATACGAAGAAGGTAACAAAGGTCACCGCCCAGGTGTAAAAGGTGGTTACTTCCCGCTTCCTCCTGTTGATTCTTCACAAGATATCCGTTCTGAAATGTGTTTAATTATGGAGCAACTAGGTTTAGTTGTTGAAGCTCATCACCATGAAGTTGCAACTGCTGGTCAAAATGAGATTGCTTGCCGTTTCAATACATTAACTAAAAAAGCTGACGAAGTGCAAATCTATAAATATGTAGTACAAAATGTTGCACATGCTTATGGTAAAACCGCGACATTTATGCCAAAACCAATGTTTGGTGATAACGGTTCTGGTATGCACTGCCATCAATCACTTGCTAAAGATGGTGTGAACCTTTTTGCTGGTGATAAATATGCTGGCCTTTCTGAAATGGCTTTATTCTATATCGGTGGTATTATCAAACACGCTAAAGCAATTAATGCTTTTGCTAATCCAGCAACAAACTCTTATAAACGTTTAGTACCGGGTTATGAAGCACCCGTTATGCTTGCATATTCTGCTCGTAACCGTTCTGCATCAATTCGTATCCCTGTTGTTACTAGTCCTAAGGCTCGTCGTATCGAAGTTCGTTTCCCAGATCCAGCTGGTAACCCATACTTATCATTTGCTGCACAGTTAATGGCTGGTTTAGATGGTATTATCAATAAGATTCATCCGGGCGATGCGATGGATAAAAACTTATATGACTTACCACCAGAAGAGTCTAAATTAATTCCACAAGTTGCAGGTTCACTTGAAGAAGCGTTAAATGCTTTAGATGCGGATCGTGAATTCTTAACTCGTGGTAATGTGTTTACTGATGACACTATCGATGCTTATATCGATTTAAAACGCCAAGATGTTGATCGTGTACGCATGACTCCACATCCGGTTGAATTTGAATTGTATTACAGCCTATAAGTCATTATTTTATTATTTAACGTTTTAACCACCGCTATTTGGCGGTGGTATCTAAAATGAGAACGGAGTGCTTACGATGACATTTGATAATGAATCTGATGCGAATCTTGTTCTCGACTCTATGATAACCAATATTTTATTACTTGATAAAAAGCTCAATATTCTTTATGCCAATACTGCGGCACAACAATTACTAGCCCAAAGTTCTAAAAAAATATTAGAAAGTTGTCTTCCTGATTTGTTAGGGTATTTTTCGTTAGACCTTGATTTAATGCAAAATGCCTTAGATCAAAACCAAGGTTTTACCGATAGTGAAGTAAATTTAGTGATAAATAATGAACTACATATTTTATCATTGACGGCACAACTGCTTGCTAATGGCCATATTTTAATAGAAATGGCACCACTTAATAGCCATAAAAAACTAAGCCAAGAACAATTACAACAAGCTCAACAAAATGCAGCACGTGAGCTAGTCCGCGGACTTGCCCATGAAATTAAAAACCCATTAGGTGGGCTTAGAGGTGCAGCGCAGCTATTATCACGTGAACTGCCTAAAAATGAGTTGCAAGACTATACACAAATTATTATTGAACAAGCAGATAGATTAAGGAATCTTGTTGATAGGTTATTAGGCCCACAACAACGTTTACAACAAAAACAGCAGAATATTCACCAAGCTATTGAGCGAATTTATGCGCTTTTAAGTTTAGAAAAGCCGTCAAACGTAACGATTATACGTGATTATGATCCTAGTCTGCCTGAATTAGTGCATGACTCTGAACAGATTGAACAGGTAGTTTTAAATATCATTCGTAATGCGATACAAGCGATTGGTTCGAAAACAGGCTCTATCACAATAAGAACGCGAACGGCATTTCAGGTTACTTTGCATGGTCAGCGTTACCGACTTTGTGTTCGCATCGATATTGAAGATAATGGACCTGGCGTTCCAGTGCATATTCAAGATACGTTGTTTTATCCGATGGTGAGTGGTTATGAAGGTGGTAATGGTATCGGTTTGTCGATTGCTCATAATATTATCGATCAGCACCATGGAAAAATTGAGTTTAATAGTTGGCCAGGCCACACAGAGTTTTCTATCTATCTGCCCATCAAACAATGAGGTTAATTGAAATGAATGTTTGGATTGTTGATGATGATAGTTCGATTAGATGGGTGTTAGAAAAAGCACTTACTAATGCTCATTTTAATTGCATCAGTTTTTCAAGTGGTCAAGATGTGATTGATGCTTTAGTGAATCACCCACAAAAGCCAGCCGTCATTTTATCTGACATAAAAATGCCTGGAATTGATGGTTTATCTTTACTTAATTATATTAAAGAGCAAATGCCCAATTTGCCTGTGATTATTATGACGGCGCATTCCGATCTTGATGCCGCTGTTAATGCTTACCAAAAAGGTGCTTATGATTATATTCCTAAGCCTTTTGATGTTGATGAAGTTATTCAACTGGTGGAACGAGCTATTTTACAAACTCAAAGCAATAAACCGAGCAGTCCTTCTAGCAGTAAAGCTTCTACTGGTATTATCGGTGAAGCTCCATCAATGCAGGAAGTGTTTCGTATTATTGGGCGACTTTCAAAATCATCTATTAGTGTGCTGATTAACGGCGAATCAGGAACTGGTAAAGAGTTAGTTGCTAAAGCATTGCATACCCATAGTCCACGTTCTCAGTCACCTTTTATTGCACTGAATATGGCTGCCATTCCAAAAGATCTGATTGAATCTGAATTGTTTGGTCATGAAAAAGGCGCATTCACTGGTGCAGCCCAAATAAGGCATGGGCGTTTTGAGCAGGCCAACGGTGGTACGCTATTTTTGGATGAAATTGGCGATATGCCGTTAGATGTGCAGACGAGATTATTAAGAGTGCTTGCCGATGGTCAATTTTATCGGATCGGTGGTTATTCACCGGTTAAAGTTGATGTTCGTATTATTGCCGCAACCCATCAAGATCTTCAAGCGAGAGTAAGAGAAGGTAAGTTTAGAGAAGATTTATTCCATCGCTTAAATGTTATTCGTATTTTATTACCGCCATTACGAGATAGAGCACAAGATATTCCAAAACTGGCTGAACATTTTTTACGTACTACTGCCAAAGAGTTAGGCGTCGAAAGTAAAGTGCTGAGTCCTGAAGCACTTAATTTATTATGTATGTTTAATTGGCCGGGCAATGTTAGGCAATTGGAAAATGTTTGTCGTTGGGTGACTGTAATGTCGTCAAATAATGAAATTTTTGTTCAAGATTTACCTCCAGAACTTTTACAGTTATCGGTGCCCGCTACATCTGTTAATTATGACGTTAATACCCATCCTCAGCCGTTAACAGATTGGAAAACGATGCTCGAACAGTGGGCTAAGCAAGCATTATTAGCGGGCCAAACAGGGATATTGACACAAACCGTTAGTGAAGTTGAACGGATTTTATTGAAATGCGCACTTAATTTTACTCGTGGTCACAAACAAGATGCTGCCAACCTTTTAGGTTGGGGACGAAATACGTTAACCAGAAAGCTTAAAGAATTATCCGAAGATTCCAATTATTAATTGACGTAGAATTGATCAATAATCAGCCTTTAATTTAATATTATTGGCTGATGTTTTTATAAGCTTATTAATTATTGATTTTTTTGTTTATCAAAGTTCATTGAACACTTATTTATTTTTAGTTACAATTCAGCCTAAATGATAATCATTCTATTTATCATTTACGCGCTTTTGAACTAAGCTAATAATTAGGAGTTACAATGTTTTCATCTATCAAATTTAAATTTTTAGTATTACTAACCGCTTTATTTGCTTTGGTTGGTTGTGATGATAAAAAAGAAGCACCTGCCGCTAATAAAACATCAATTGTTGTTGAACATGCTCAAGGTAAAACAGAGGTTCCTGAAAATCCGAAAAAAGTAGTCGTATTTAATACTGCAACACTTGATATTATTGATGCATTAAATATTCCCGTTACAGCAGTTCCTCAATCTGATGTGCATTTTCCCGAGTTCTTATCTAAATATGCTGATAAAACTTATACCAATGTCGGCACATTATTTGAACCAAATTATGAAGTATTAAGTTCATTACAACCTGATGTGATTATTGCAGGTGGTCGGGCCAATGATGTATATAAAAAATTAAGTGATATTGCGCCGACAATTTCGCTTGATATTGATCCTAATAATTTTGTGGCTAGTTTGACGCAGCGTACTGAGCAGTTAGGTAATATTTTTGGTAAACAAGCAGAAGCTAAAAAACTAATTGCTGATTTTAATCAAAAAATTGATAGCTTAAAATCAAAAACTAGCACTGCTGGAACGGCTTTAGTGATTATGGTTAATGGCGGCAAAATGTCTGCATATGGCCCTAAATCACGTTTTGGTTTTATTTTTGATGTATTAGGTTTTAAACCTGCAACAACATTCCAAGAAGCAGGACGTCATGGTAATGCAGTAACTTCTGAATTTGTATTAAGTGTTAATCCACAATGGATATTTGTGCTTGATAGAGATAACGCAATTGGTAATAAAGAAGCACAATCTGCACAACAGGTTTTAAATAACGAATTAATTCAAAAAACCGATGCATGGCAACAAAACCATATTGTTTATTTAGATTCTACTTCTATGTATATCTCTGGTGGTATTCAAACTTATAGTCGTTTGATGGATCAAATAAGTGATGTTTTACAAAAATCATCAGCAAATTAATATAAATCATGTCTAAAACGGTTTACTTTATTGCAGGCATTGTTTTTTTATTCGCAATGGCTGCATTAAGCCTTTTTATTGGTGCTGGGCATGTTACGTTAGCTGATTTATGGTCTGACAGTAATATGCGACAAATCTTTTTTGTTAGTCGAGTACCTAGAACAGTGGCACTATTATTAGCTGGCAGCGCGATGAGTGTTGCTGGTTTAATTATGCAACTCCTTACCCAAAATCGTTTTGTGGAACCGTCGTTAGTAGGTACAACTCAGTCGGCTAGTCTTGGTTTATTAGTGATGATGGTGCTTGCGCCTGGTGCAAGTGTGATGATGAAAATGGTGGTTGCCAGCTTATTTGCTATGGCGGGCACTATGTTATTTATGTTCATTTCTCGCAAGATTATTTATAAATCTGCCCTGATGGTGCCTCTTATTGGGATTATGCTTGGTGCGGTAATTAGTGCCATTTGTACTTTTTTTGCGATGTATTTTGACCTATTACAATCACTTGGTGGTTGGGAGTCAGGAGACTTTTCCGGAATCTTGCAAGGTCGTTATGAGTTATTATGGTTAGTTGGAGGTATTACTCTACTCGCTTGTTGGAGTGCAGATCGGTTCACTGTTGCCGGTTTAGGTAGAGACTTTTCGGTTAATGTTGGGCTTAATTATAATCGAGTCATGTTAATTGGTCTTGTTGTGATTGCTTTGATAGGTGGAATAGTCGTTGTGGTGGTTGGTGTATTGCCATTTTTAGGACTGATTGTTCCCAATATTGTCAGTTTATTATTTGGTGATAATGTTAGAAAAACGATTCCTTGGATCTGTTTATTAGGCAGTGGGCTTGTTTTGCTATGTGATATTATTGGACGCGTTATCCGTTATCCATTTGAAATACCAGCCAGTGTCATTCTTGGTGTAGTAGGGGCTATTATTTTTTTAGTATTGTTGAGTAAAAAATGTCATGCTAGTTAATCAAAAACGCCATATTTCTAGCCGAAAAACAGTATGGTTATTACTTGGTATTGCTGTGCTTTGTGTTGTTTTTTTCATGACATTTAATTTAAAAGGCAACATCAGCTACATTTTGACACATCGGACTTGGATTGTATTAACGATGATTTTAGTTGCTTTTTCGGCGGCAACGTCAACATTACTTTTCCAAACTGTTACGAATAATCGAATTTTAACACCTTCAATAATGGGGTTTGAATCACTGTTTGTGTTGATTCAAACAGTGGTAATATTTTTTATTGATGTCCAAGGTATCCCTTATATTGGTATTGTCGGTAAATTTATCTTTGAGTCATTACTATTAATTTTATTTTCTCTATTTTTGTATCGAGGATTATTCAACAAACTTAAACAAAATCTTCATTTAGTTTTATTAATTGGGATTATTCTAGGAACGCTGTTCCGTAGTTTTTCCAATTTATTACAACGTCTAATGGCGCCGACTGAATTTGCTGTATTACAAAGTCGAATTTTTGCAACATTTACTCGAGCTGAACCCGTACTAATTGTCTTTTCATTAGTTATTTCGAGCATAATTGGTCTATTTTTATGGCGAATGCGTTTTCGGTTTGATGTACTAGCATTAGGTCGTGATAATGCGATTAATCTTGGTATCGATTATCAAAAAAGTGTCACCATTATTTTATTATTAGTTTCGGTATTAGTGTCAATATCGACCGCATTAGTTGGTCCATTTACGTTTTTAGGCTTACTTATTGCAAATTTAGCTTACAGTATTAGTGGTTCCAGCCAACATCGCTTTTTATTGCCAACCGCATTTTTATTAGGAATTATTTTCCTTGTTGGTGGGCAAATGTTTTTAGAGCATGTTTTAAACATGGTTGGTGCATTATCTATTGTAATTGAGTTTATTGGTGGTTCGCTGTTTATCTTCTTATTATTGAAAAAGGTTCCAATGTGATAGAAATTGATAATATTAGTAAAAAATATCAAACCATATCTGTATTAAAAAATGTGAATGCGACCATATCACAAGGTGGAGTGACAGCTATCATAGGTCCTAATGGTGCAGGTAAATCGACATTATTATCAATTATTAGTCGTCTATTACTGGCTGATGAAGGACAAGTAAAAATACAAAGTATGGACGTGGTTAATACGCCAAGTGACAAACTTGCCACCTACTTATCGGTATTGAGGCAAGAAAACCGTTTTACTAGCAGATTAACTGTTTTTGAATTAGTAGGATTTGGACGTTATCCTTATTCAAAAGGGCGATTAAATAAAGATGACTTAGCACATATCCATCGAGCACTGGAATTCTTAAATTTAACTGAGTATAAAGATCGGTTTTTAGATGAACTTTCTGGCGGGCAACGACAACGTGCTTATGTTGCTATGGTGCTTTGTCAAGATACTGAGTATGTTTTGCTTGATGAACCGCTAAACAATCTTGATATGAAACACGCAGTTTCGATGATGAAACAGTTACGCCGAGCGGCCGATGAGCTCGGTAAAACGATTGTTATTGTTATCCATGATATCAATTTTGCCTCAGTTTATTCTGATTATATTTTAGCCATGAAAGATGGCCAACTTGTCTATCAAGGTAGCCCAAAAGAAATTATGAATTCAACTATTTTAGAAGATATATTTGATACGCCAGTAAAAATAGAAACTATCCATAACCAAAACATTGCTATTTATTATTAATAAAAGATTTTTTAACTAAAAGGGTTTAGATTCACACTAAATCCTTTTTTTCTTATAATTCGTTAAGTTTAAATGATAAGTTCTGTTTACATTTAATTTGTGTTCAGTTTAAATAACTGATGAATTTTTTTATTGAGATATATTCATGAAATTAGAACAAATTGCACTGTTAGCTGGCGTTTCAAGAACGACAGCCAGCTATGTAATAAATGGTAAAGCTAAACACTACCGAGTTAGTGATAAAACCATTGCTAAAGTGATGGCAGTAGTGAAAGAATATAATTACCAACCCAATGCTGTAGCAGCAGGTCTAAGAGCGGGGAAAACACGTACTATTGGTATCATCATTCCAGACTTTGAAAATATAAGTTATACCCGAATTGCAAGTTACTTAGAGCAGTTGTTAAGAAAAGAAGGCTATCAATTATTGCTTTCTTGTTCTGAAGATAATCCGGAAATTGAAAAAGAGTGTGTAAAACATTTAAAACAACGCCGTGTAGATGCTTTAGTCATTTCTTCATCGTTTGTTAATGATTCTGATTATGCGTTTTACAACGGTTGGCAAAATAGTGATACTCCTTTATTTGCATTAGACAGAACACTCTCAACATCTGAATTTAGGAATGTTGTTGGATCTGATAAAGAAGATTCTAAAATGCTAGCTCAAGCTTTTAATCAATTTGTTGATGGAACAGTCGCTTATATTGGTGCATTACCTAATTTGTCTGTTAGCCAGCTACGAATGGAGGGTTTTAAGGAAGTTGCTCTAAATCATAGCAATAAAGTTGATTTTTTGTGTGCAAATAATTATAGTCGTCGCGATGCAGAGGTTACTTTTAGTCAATGGTTGGCAAATAATGATTTACCAAACGGCATTTTTTCCACTTCTTTTTCTTTATTACAAGGCACCATTGATGCAATTCTGAAAAAGTTTGGTCGTTTACCGGATAATCTAACAATTGCCACCTTTGGTGATAATGAGTTACTCGATTTTTTACCGTGTAAATTGATTGCGTTATCTCAAGATCATAAATCAGTATCAAAAGTAACCATTGAATTATTATTAAATAGTTTGCATAAAAAGAACTATCAACCAGGAACAACAATCATACCGCGACGTTTAATTTATCGAGGTAGCCTGAGTCGAGAACAATTGCTAAAAAGTCAAATTAAATCGTCATAGAGCTAAAAAGATTTACTCAAAAAGCTGATCTAGATCACATTTTAGGAATTAATAGATATAATTTATTTGATAATTAGGACGTTTATATTCATTATCGCTGAAACGATTCAATCATGATTCAATAACGATTATGGGATTGCTGAGTTGTTTTTAGTACATCCAATATTATAACCCAGAGGTATTTATTATATGTTTCATTTAGTTAAAGAAGATATCCATTTAAATGAACAAGCAGCCAACAAAAGTGAGGCAATTAAGAAGATTGCAGCCGCATTAACTAGCGCTGGTTATGTTGAAGAAGGCTACGTTGATGGTATGCTTGAACGTGAAAGTCAAGCTGCAACTTATTTAGGTATTGGTATTGCTATACCTCATGGCACACCTAAAACTCGCCACTTAGTTAAAAAGACAGGGGTTCAAGTTTTTTGTTTTCCTCAAGGCGTTGAGTGGGGTGATGATGGTGAAAAAGCTTATCTAGCTATTGGTATTGCTGCGAGTTCTGATGAGCATTTAGAATTACTTCGTCAATTAACTCATGTCCTTGGTGCTGATGGGGTTGAAGAGCGAATCAAAAAAATCCAAACTGCCGATGAAGCTTTAGCTATTTTAACTGGCAAAGAAAGTGTAGAAGATAGTCAATTTGTAATTGATGAATCCTCATTATTATTGGATATACAAGCTGATAGCTTAACTACATTACAAGCTTTAAATGCTTCACGTTTAAAACAACACGATGCGGTTAATGTCAGCTTTATTACGAACGTACTTGATAATAAACCAAGTTATTTAGGTAATGGGGTATGGTTAAGTGACAGCCGCGAAGGCAATTTAAAAAATGCGATTGCTATTAGCCGTACGGTGAATGATCTTAATCAAGATGGCAAACCAGTTAAGCTTCTTATTACTATTTCAGCTGTTGATGATTCAGTTACAGCTATCGTGAATAACATTGCATCATTAGCTTATAACCAAAAATTAGCATTATTAATTTCTGCAAAAAGTGATGATTTTAATAATCTACTCCTATCAGGGGATCATTCTGTATCATCTGAAACATCAGAAAATGTAACACCTAATGATTCATCAAACAGTCTTGCTAATGGTGAAGAATTAAGCCGAGTATTTGTTATTCCAAATGAAAATGGCTTACACACTCGTCCATCATCAGTTCTTGTCAAATTAGTTAAAGAGTTCAATAGCAAAGTGACGGTAGCTAATCTAGATGGTAAAAACGAGCCAGTTAGTGCAACTAGTTTAATGAAAATTGTTGCGCTAGGTGCGAAAAAAGGTAGCCGTTTACAATTCACTGCTGTTGGTAATGATGCAGAACAAGTATTAGATGCAATCGGTAAAGCAATTGAAAGTGGTTTAGGAGAGGGTGCTTAATCATGACTTATCGTGTTGCAACGATCACTTTAAATCCTGCTTATGATCTATTAGGTTTTTGCCCAAAAGTTGAGCTTGGTGATGTTAACTTAGTTCAAACTAATGCTTTGCTTGCTGCGGGTAAAGGTATCAATGTTGCCAAAGTATTATCTGATCTTGGTATTCAATTAACCGTGGGTGGATTTTTAGGTAAAGAGAATCGTGATGGTTTTAATTTACTTTTTAAATCTCTGAATGTTGATGATAAATTCCAGACCGTTGATGGTCGTACCCGAATTAACGTTAAACTCACTGAAGAAAATAGTGAAGTCACTGACCTAAATTTTTCAGGTTTCACGATTAACGATCAAGATTGGCAAACTTTCGTTTCCAATTCTTTAGAATGGTTGAAAGAGATAGATATGGTTGCCATTAGTGGTAGTTTACCTGCTGGAGTATCACTGGAAAAATTCACAGAATGGATGAAACAAGTTAAAGCAATTTGTCCTAAAGTGGTATTTGATAGTAGCCGTGATGCTTTAGTAGCAGGGCTTAAGGCCAACCCTTGGTTAATTAAACCAAATGATAAAGAACTGGAAATGTGGGTAGGCAGAAAATTATCCACATTATCAGAAATTAAAACAGCAGCCATGGAACTTATCGATGGTGGGGTAGAGAACGTAGTAATTTCACTGGGCAGCAAAGGTGCTTTGTGGGTGACTAAACGTGAAGCATGGTTAGCCAAACCACCTAAATGTAAAGTGGTTAGCACTGTTGGTGCTGGTGATTCAATGGTCGGTGGGTTAATGTATGGTTTATTAAATAATAAATCAATCAAAGACACCCTAGTATTTGCATCAAGTGTTGCCGCTTTATCTGTTGAACAAGCTGGTGTTGGTGTGTCAGACCGTCAAGCGGTTACCAACATGTCGAAAAAAATTGAAATAATCGCTGGATAGGAGTATTCATGAATATATACATTGTTGAAGGTAGCAATTCAGGCCCAGTTAATGGGCGATTAGCTAAAGCGGAATTAGCGTTAGCTGCTAATTCTTTAAATTTTAAAATTGTTGATAATGCAACATCAGCCGATACTATCATTTCGGTTGGTAGCGGTAATATTAGTGACAAATCAGTTATTGGCAAAAAAGTTTATGTTGTTAATGATATAAATGATGTTTTTGCTGATCCTAAAAAAATCTTAAATGATGCACAAAGTAAAGCAACTGTTTATGAACAATCGACTGGTGATACTAGCACTTCTGTGGCAAACAGTGGACAAAAACGTATTGTTGCGGTAACTGCTTGCCCAACAGGTGTTGCTCATACATTTATGGCAGCTGAAGCGATTGAAGAAGAAGCGAAAAAACGTGGTTGGTGGTGTAAAGTAGAAACTCGTGGTTCTGTTGGTGTTGGAAATGAATTAACACCAGAAGAGATTGCTTCTGCTGATGTAGTTATAGCTGCATGTGATATTGATGTTGATTTAAGCAAATTTGCTGGTAAAAAACTTTATCGTACCAAAACTGGTCCAGCTCTTAAAAAGACCGCTCAGGAATTAGATAAAGCATTTGAAGAAGCAACAATTTATCAACCGTCTGGTTCTACTTCTGTTGCAACATCAAGCAATGAAAAGAAAGGCTTTTATCAACATCTACTAACAGGTGTGTCTTACATGTTGCCAATGGTGGTTGCAGGTGGTTTGATCATTGCGCTTTCTTTTGCTTTTGGTCAGTTCCAAGAGGTATTAAAAACAGTTACTGTACTTGAAAATGGCGTAGAAGTTGTTAAACAAACTCTTGTAAATGAGCTTGTTGGTGAACCTCATTTAGCTCAAATTGGTGGTTTAGCCTTCTCGTTAATGGTTCCATTGCTTGCTGGTTATATTGCTTACTCAATTGCTGATAGACCAGGGCTTGCTCCTGGCCTAGTTGGTGGTTTACTTGCAGTTTCAACTGGTGCAGGATTCTTAGGTGGTATTATCATTGGTTATTTTGCAGGTTATGTCGCATTAGCTATTACAAAATACTTACCATTACCAAAAAGTATGGAAGCATTGAAACCAATATTAATTGTGCCTTTACTTGCAACTTTAATTACTGGTCTTGTTATGCAATTTGTTGTTGGTACGCCAATCGCATGGTTAATGAAAATTATTACTGTATGGCTAAATACCATGAATGGTGCTAATGCTGTTATGTTAGGTGCATTATTAGGCGGTATGATGTGTACTGATATGGGTGGACCAATTAATAAAGTTGCTTATGCTTTTGGTACTGGTATGATTTCTTCACAAGTTTATGCGCCTATGGCTGCAGTTATGGCGGGGGGAATGGTTCCTCCATTAGCGATGGGATTAGCTACTTTAATCGCTCGCAAAAAATTTGCTAAAGCAGAACAAGAAAGTGGTAAAGCGTCTTTAGTTTTAGGCTTATGCTTTATCTCTGAAGGGGCAATTCCTTTTGCAGCGCGTGATCCGTTACGTGTTATCCCTTGTTGTATTGTTGGTGGTGCAATCACTGGTGGTATGGCATTAGCATTTGGTTCAACGTTAATGACGCCACATGGTGGTTTATTTGCATTAGCAATCCCTGGCGTAGTTAAACCTGTTGGTGGATATATATTATCAATCGTTGCAGGCTCTGTAATTGCAGGTGTTGCTTACGCATTGATTAAGAAACCTGAATCACAAACAACAGCTATCGCATAATAATTATGCAACTAAAAACGCCATCAATTGATGGCGTTTTTTTATATTAAATTATTTTTTACCCATCGTTGTAAGTCTTTTGGTATAAAGCTGTCCATTTTTTCTAACATTGAATCAGCACTATCTGAGATAATTAATGTTTGATAAAAACTTTCTCGAATAAAACCTTCTTGTACTGCGTGATTTAAGAAGTTCAGTAAAGGTTGCCAAAATTGGCTATTAAATAGTGCGACGGGTTTTTCATGATAACCAATTTGCATCCCTGTCCAAACTTCAAAAAGCTCTTCTAACGTGCCCGTTCCCCCTGGCATTGCAATAAATCCATCGGCAAGTTCAGTTAGTCTTGCTTTACGTTGATGCATATTTTCAACAACTTCTAATCGAGTAATACCAAGGTGTGCAGTTTCGGCTTTGACTAATTTTTCTGGAATGATGCCAATAACCTCGCCACCATGATCTAAAACGGAATTAGCAATTATGCCCATTAATCCTTTATTGCCTCCGCCATAGATTAATCGTCTATTTTGATTGGCAATAACCTTGCCTAATTGCATAGCCGCTGTACGATACTCTGGACGATTCCCTTCACTAGCACCACAAAAAACACAAATATTCTTTTTCATAAATTTTACTCTACTTGTTAATCTGTACTATTTTAGCATAGTATTCACGCTATTTGCTTACAAGCTGAGCAGTTAAACTTAATTAGTGTTTTATAGATTGACATAATCGTCATAGATAGTTAATATTCTGTCCGTCAAGTGTTCCTCCATAGTTCAGTCGGTAGAACGGCGGACTGTTAATCCGTATGTCACTGGTTCAAGTCCAGTTGGAGGAGCCAACTTTTCACTTTATCTCATATCTATACATCTCTATTTGTTTATAAATCAATAATGTCAAAATCAAATTGATGTAACACATCAGAAACAATTTGGTTAGGATTGGCTGAATAAGAATCTACTCGTTTGGGTTGATCTTTAGAGGATTTTATATTTTCTGTATGAAGGCTTTAGTTTTCCATTATAGGATGATTAAGTAATTATTTATATTTTTTAATTTATTGTTTACTTATCACCGTTCATAATTATGAGGGTGATAGGCAAAATAAAAAGCAGTTTAAAATACTATCATTACTTCATTTCATCAATTTCATTATCCACAAATTTTCGTTCGATAAGCTCACCGTCTTTATAGGTTTCTGTGTACAAAAGTTTGCCTTTTTTAGCAGAAGATAGATCAACAGATCCTTCTGGCATCTCTTGGTAATCTAATTTATAAAACTTCCAAATTCCAATCGGTAACCCTTTTTGGTAATTTGCTTCAAGGTAAGTATAAAGGTAAGTATAATAACCATTTGGCTTCTTCTCAACCCACAAACCTTCACGGGTATGATTTTCGACTAATCCTTGTTCTTCTTCATTTTGGAAAAATCCGTTTTGGTCGTAATATCGAATAAATTTGCCTTCAGGCGAAATTTGGAATTTTTCATAACGGATAAAATGCGTATCCTCTTCATCTTCTTCAAAATATTTAATATGAATAATATTGTTCTTATCTATAAAAAATAATTTTCTATAACCATTAATTACCCATGATAAAGAATAATAAACATTTAATTTATCGATAGTGTTAGTACTATCTGTTGTGATTAAATCCATTCTAGAATAATTATAAGGCTCGTATTCACTATTATAAACTGGCTTGTCTTCAAGTGTTGTATGAGAAGATGTTAATAGAAATAGATTTAGATTTTTATCATTAATATTTATTTTGCTTACTGGTGAAAGATAATTATCTTTTTTAATATTTTTATCAAAAAAATGTGATAGTTTATCATAGTAAAAATTACTCATTTCAGATTCATAAAATCTGTCTTTAAGAGTTGTTAATTGAGGGTTTAAATATAATTCTGGATATAAATAATCATTTGAATATTTACTCAAATAAAAAATTACTGAATCATAATTACGTTGTATCCTACTGTTATTCCTTTCAACTTTTTCTTGCCAAAATTGGGTTGTCCATTTCTTAGGAAAATGTGTTGATATCAGTTCTTCTTTACCAAAAGAAAGCTCGTTCGTATAGGGCAACTCACTATAAATATTTACTGAATAAGTATTATTCGGTATGGTGAAAAGCTCTTTTAACTCAGTCTCATATAAATCATCAAAATTGTAAATTTTCTTTGAAACAACTTTTCCATTCTTATATTGAGTTACGATTTTATAGTCTTTGCCTAATTCATCAGGATGATAATAGGTGGTTTCGATTAAATCGCCTTTTTCATCGTATGTTTTCCATAATCCTACAGGTATTGTGGTAGCATTATACATATCCATAAACCCTTCATATTGCTTAACGCCATTTTCAAAGTAAATAGTAGTGAGTTTGGGTAATTCTAAAGAGTCAGTAACTATTGTTTCTATAAGATTTATTTGTCCATTAGGATAATAAATAACATATAATACATCTCCTTTTTTAACTTCATCTCTTACATAACGGATGAATTTTAGTTTTCCATTTGGGTAAAATCCTTGAGAAGAAATGCCGTCTCGTTGATATGATGACATATAATACACAGATTCTAATTGACCGCCTTTAGTATAGTAAGTTTCTATATAATCCGCTGCTTTATTGCCATTGATATAATATTCATACCGTAGAAAACCCTCAGGAGTATTGGATTCTTTAATTCGTACTGAATTTGAAGGGGTAGCTTCGGAAATATTTTTTGCTTCAATGCGTTGAATACATGCCAAAATGCCAACAAAAAAAATAGATACTATTAGTAATTTTTTCATTTTATTCTTAAAAATGTTTATTAATGTTGATTACTAACCCTTGAGCAAGTTGCTCTGCTATTAAATCCATATTGTCGTAAATACTTTTTGCATCTTTAGGGGGGGTAATATAACCAAGCTCGATTAAAACTTTATCTTTCGTTTGATTTTTTCCCAAAAGAACTCCTACATTATTTCTAGCATCAGGGTGTTTCTTTCCTATATTGACAACAGTATAACAATTAAAAATATCATTAGCTAATTCTAGCCCTTTTTTATCTCCTTCATTACAGATAACATGAGCGCCGGAAGTAAAATTGGTTAAGCCATCCACATGAATTGAAATAAAATAATCCGCTTTGTTATTAGTAGCTATATCACAGTGAAAATAGATAGCTTCTTTATTATTGGCAACTTTAACAACGTTTTTACTATTTCCTTGATATAGGTAATGGAGCCGTCTACCGTGCATTCCATTTCTGTTTTTTCTTATCCATTGACTAAAAAGGAAATGGATTATTTGAATACAGGTTTTGGGTAGTATCGGTATTTTCAATTTCTCTGAGTCTGAGCACTAATTTACCTTTTCGGGGAGTATCGTAACATTTGGCAACACAGATAAATTGTGTCACCCAAAGAGGCTTGATTTAATTTTAAATAGGTATATTCATTAGGTATATTCGGAGCATTTACTTTTTTTACAAAATAGACATTTGCTACATTAATATCAAAATTAGATTGAAGTAACAAATCATAGACAATTTGGTTAGGATTAGCTGACTAGGAATCGGTTTTAGGTTGTAATACCTTGTTGTCGGGTTGATTGGATTGTGATTGTTTATTGTCCGGCGAGGTTGCTCCTTTTCCCATTTTGGGTTGTAGACTTATTTTTTGTTTATGTATCTAACTTTTAATATTATTTATTTTTGATGTTGAAACATTTAGGATCATCAATTGAATTTATGATTAAATTAATTTCATTTCCTTTCTTTCTTGACATACTATATTTACAGATTTGAATAGTATTTCCTGATTGGATTTGTTCCATGGATATTAATTCTAATAAGTTGTTTTTATCCTTTTCAAAGATGAATTTATCAACCGTTAAATGTCTGGTTTCTTGTATAATTTCTAAGGTATATTCTTTTTTACTTACTTTTGTCAAAGTAAATGTTAGATCATTTCTATCACCATAGTTACTAATTAATAATTTATAGTTTTCTTTAAATTTTATATTTCCTTGTTCTATTTGAATTATAAAATGATCATAAGGTTGATCCGATACTAAATTTTTATGGAGTTTCCCTGCATTATCAAATTGAATATGAAAAATATTATTTTTAATAATATCAGCTTCGCTCTCATCTTGAATCTTTTGTTTACTATAAACATTTTTAACTTGTCCTTGACAAGAAAAAGTTAATATCATTATTAGAGTAAAAAAGATTCCTTTATTTTTTATTAATACACTCATTATATTTCATTATACCTTTTAATATTTCTGTAAACTTCTTTCTTCTTCTAAACCATTGGGGACTTTTACATTTCATTAATTGCTCATGATACCAATAAAATTTGTATGATTAATAGATAAATTAAATCAAAAATAATTATATTATACTAAGCGTGTTTAACATTGTCCTATTTTTCAAATTCACCGATTAAAATTCTTCCCCCTCGATCTTCAGGATCTGGTTTATCATGGAATGATGCACGTAAAATGATAAATTTATCTTTATAAAATCCGACAGGTCTAGAAGTAGCAAACATACCTTTTAACTCATACTTATTCCAAGTTTGTCCATAGTCATATGAATATCGAATTGACGGGTTAATAGATGATAAAAGTTTATAGTCGCATACAAAATTTTTATATCGGTAAAAGTTCACATTTTTTGAATCAAGTGTATATAACTCTTTTTCCTCTTCATTATAAAAAGTTGCAGACGTTTTTAACAGGTTAGCTTTACCCAAAATAAAAGTGTCATCTTGATATAGTAAGACATCATAGTTATTTTTGAAACTTTTGATGATTTGCTGGTTTTGGGTTTTAGGGTCATAACTAATGATCTGATTTTTTTGTAAAGTTAGAATGTTACCCTGTGCGGTTAAATAAAATGGCTGATTGTTTAAGTCGTCAGGCAAGGGGTATTCTTCTTCTCGATTCAATAAATTAATCAGTTTTAAATTGCCTCGATTGGAATATATGACATATTTACCGTTGAATTTTTTATAATCGATATCATCGGCAGATAAATACTCATCTATTTTAACCACTTTTAGACTCTTATGATCTAAAAGATATTGGGAAATTTTTTTACTGTTATCGGGTAATCTATTTTGAGCTTCTACTAATGAATAATCATTACTGGTATCAATCCATTTCATCTCTTGTTCGGGTAGCAATAATTCTTGATAACTTTTGCCCCGATCTTTCGATATAAGTATTACTGCTTGATATCCTATTTGAATTGAATCAAAGGCATTAAGATCTTTTTTTCCAATCAAAATAATGGTGTTCTCATTGGGGGCTATAAATTCTTCAAAACGAAAAGCAGACATTGGGTCTAAGACAGTTGCTTGATCGGTTAATTGGTATAATTGATTAAAATCGTATTTGGCTATCCATTTCATATTTCCTTGTTTATTGGGGTTACAGCTGAATAAAAAAAGGCTTAATAGGGTAGTGATAATGAATTTATTATTTAGGGATATCATCATAAAAAATACTCTAGTTACATATCCTTTGTAATCGGACTGTTGTTATTAAATTTCAAAAAAACTAACAACCATTATAAGGATTAGTTTTGAATGATTATTCTTTTTAATTTACTCATTTATATCGGCTTGCTTACCACCGTTTATATTAATAAAGGTGATAAGTAAAATAACCAGTATATTTAATATACTATCGTTACTTCAATTCATAAATTTCTTTATCCACAAATTTGCGTTATAATTTTCATCAGGAAGTTAGTTGATTTTTTCAATAATTAATTTTTTATATTTATAATCAGTATTATAAAAACCTTTTTCGTTCCATATAGTATTAGTTACTTTTATGTATAGGATATTGTCATTCCAAACCAAATCCCAAATAATCCATTTTTCTGTTTCGAAACGAAAATTATGCTTTATATGATTATTTTTAATCTTGTATAAGTCTATAATGGACTTTGATGCTTCATAATCTATGTAAAAGGTAGTAAAATGCGTTTTTGCCTTATTTATATAGGGTATTCCTTGTAAAGTAATTGTATTATTTTTGTTATCCTGAATTTTAACCTCACTATCTTCATAATATGAAACTTTAATAATATCCTTATTCAAGGGTTTCCAATAACCATAATAGTCATAAATTTTCATGGATTCGTTATCGTTCAAATTATTTATATAGGTTTTATTGTTCACTTTTAAGTATGTTTCTGTCTTTATAAATCTTTTATCATTTTTTTCAATCATTGGGTCATAAATTTTTTTCATATGACTGAATTCTTGTGCGCTGCTTTTTCTTCTATAAAGTTTATTGAAAACTTTTTTAGATTATTAGTTTCACTATTTGTTAATTCTATTTTCAATGGTTCGTGACAAACTCTGTTATTAGATAATGAATAAATACCTTGAATGTTACTATTTACACATCCTATAACTAAAAAGCTTAATATTGTTAAAATATATTTCATTGGTTTAGTCTTCTTTTTCAATTATCGGTTATACTTGCCAAATAAATTTTTCACCTCATTATTCTTTTGTTTTAATATTTATTCAATAGGTTTTACATCATTAATAGCCAGTAAATTATATCTAGCTCCGTTTGAATAAACCTTTAATAAAAATGCGGTATTTCGTGTTCGTATATTTGTTTTACTACAATATTTTGTAATTATTTCATGGTTAGTAACGGTTAAGTAAAGATTTGTATTATCTTGTTTAAAGTTAAATGCAGTGGGTTCTGTATTAGCCTTTTTATATTGATAATAAAGGATAAATTCGATTTTTTTAGATAAAAAACCATCCATTTTTTCTTCATCATATATATAGTTTCCTTTCCCACAATAATCAGACAATGTTGCTTCAAATTGCACATTATCCACTTGTATAGAATCTATATTGTTAGGTATGGTATATATATTTGATAATGAGATTTTTTCACCATCTATTAAGGTAAGGGAATGACTAAGAATGAAGTTTTCATCTTTTGATTCTATATTTGTTTTAATGGCGTTAGACACATTTCCTTTGCTGCAATTAGCGATAAAAGGAACAAGTAAACAGAGAGCTATTATTTTCATTTTATTTTCGATTTCTGCATGTATTTAGATATATTTTTCGGATAAAAAGGTAAATCTCTTTTACTTGTTCCCATAAGATTTTTTTATTTTTCAAACTCACCGATTAAAATTCGTCCCCCTCGATCTTCAGGATCTGGTTTATCATGGAATGATGCATGAAAAATGATGAATTTATCTTTATAAAATCCAATTGGATAAGAGGCTGAAAAAAAGCCTGTAAACTTTTGTTCAAACCAAGTTTGTCCATAGTCATAAGAATATCGGAAAATAGGATAAAGGGATGAAATAAGTTTATAGTCGCATACAAAATTTTTATAGCGATAATATCGGCTTCTATCCCCTTTTTCGAAAGTATATAAAAGCTCTTCTTTATTATTATAATAAGAACCTCCACCTTTAGACTTATTTTCATTGAATTTAGTAAAAATATTCACCATCCTTATAAGTCAGCACATCATAATTATTATGTAATTGCTGTATGACGGTTTTTGTATTATTTTTCGGGTCGTAGCGAATGACTTGTTTGGCATCTAGAATAAGTAATGTATCATCAGCAGTAACCCAAAAAGAACGGTTGTTTAATTCGTAGGGTAAAGGATACTGTTCCTCTCGATTCAATAAATTAACCAGTTTTAATGCCTTGTTATGGGAATACACGGCATATTTTCCATTAAAATTATAATAGGAGATATCAGCTTCAGAATCATATTCATCTATTTTAACGATTTTTAAACTGTTGTTATCTAAAAGATACATGGAATTTTTTTTACTGTTGTCTGGTAATCTACTTTGAGCTTTTATTAATGAATAATCATTGCTGGGATAAATCCATCTCATCTCTTGTTCGGGAAGCGATAACTCTTGATAACTTTTGCCCCGATCTTTCGATACATGTATTACTGCTTGATACCCTCTTTGGCTTGAATCAAAGGCATTAAGATCTTTATTTCCAATCAAAATAATGGTGTTTTCATTGGGGGCTATAAAATCTTCAAAACGAAAAGCAGACATCGGATCTAAGACAGTTGCTTGGTCGGTTAATTGGTATAATTGATTAAAATCGTATTTGGCTATCCATTTCATATTTCCTTGTTTATCGGGGTTACAGCTGAATAAAAAAAGGCTTAATAGAGTAGTGATAATCAATTTATTATTTAGGGATATCATCATAAAAAACACTCTAGTTACATATCTTTTGTTATCGGACTCTTGTTATTAAATTTCAAAAAAACTAACGCCATTATAATGATTAGTTTTGAATGATTATTCTTTTTAATTTACTCATTTATATCGGTTTACTTACTACCGTTCATAATTATGAGAGTGATAAGCATAATAATCGTTTGTTTACTACACAACCTTTAATTCAATTCATCAATTTGTTTATCCACAAATTTGCGTTCGACAAGCTCACCGTCTTTATAGGTTTCTGTGTACAAAAGTTTGCCTTTTTTAGCAGAAGAATAGGGAATAGAGTCGTCTTTTAACTTATATTCTAATTTATAAAACTTGCCTTCACCCTGTATTAACCCATTTTTATATTCGGCTTCAAAATATGAAGTACCAATTAAATGGTTTACTTTCTTCTCAATCCATAAACCTTCGCGAGTATGGTTTTTAACTAAACCTTGCTCTTGATTATCTTTATAGTTACCATTTTTAGGATAGTAACGAATAAATTTGCCTTCGTCATTTAGTTGATATTGATAAAACGGTGTTTGTGTTATTCCGTCCTCAGTAAAGGAATAGTCTCGGGTGGAAATGATCAGGTTTTCATCTATATAAAAAATTTTACCATCTGTAAAACCCATTTCTCCTGAGCGATTATAATAAATTCTTCTAGAATCAACCTGTACTCCATTTTTTAAGGATAACAGATATATAGATAGATTTAGATAACTGTTAGATTCTGATTTTTGTATTGCTAATTTTAAGATTTTATCGCCTTTTTTGAGGTATTTGAATGAAATAATAAAAGGTATCGCTTCTTCTTTATATAAATTATATCTGCTAAAAACCTCATCAGAATCTGAATATTCTATTTTAAAAAGTTTAGGATTATAATTTACGGTTTCCTCACAACCAAGTAAAGAACAAAAGCTATCCCTACTTCCATATCTATGAACAAAATTATTGTACAACTCTGCAATTGAATCTTCGTTTTTTGCTTTATGGAGTATTGCCCGCTGCCCTAATGGTGGTGATATAAGTGCACCTGACAAATCTTTTGCTGTGTCGGGAGTGGCAGGTGTATAAGTTATTATCGGTTGCCCATACGAACAACCCAACCATAGAGTCAATGTAAGTAAAATAATTATTTTATGCATAGATATTAGGGATTTCTCGAAAGTTATAAATAGATAAATGAATATTATATACGGTATATATTTTATTTCTATTTAGTTAAACTAATACAATCCGCATAATCACTCATTTTTATTCAGGAACAAAATCACTAATATTATTAAAGACGATATGATAACCATCACCCATGTTTAACTTTATTTTTTTATAGGTAAATTCAACAAACAGGCTTTGTAATGAGTGAAAATCACGCTCTTTTTTAGATAAAAACTTTTTTGCATATTCAATATACTCAGGGCAACAATCCTTATATTTTTCTGGGTTATCGATTATTTCATTCTGATAGAACTGTTTTTGAACCAAATAAGACTCTTTTCGGATCTCATCAAAATATCTTTCATGGCAAATGGCTTCTAGCTGTGGTGTAGTTTTAATCGCTGTTGATAAAATAAATTTACCTTTATTGTTATGTAGCAGTATATCTTCTTTAAAAGAAAATGGTAAAAATACATTTCCCCTATCAATATCATCAATTAAGTTTTGAGAAACCGCATATTCTATTTCACCAGTTAATAGGAAATCTTGATCCTTGTTATCTATAAATTCTATTTGGAGATCATCTATACCCAGATACAGCTTTTTAATGATAAAAAGCGTCTTACCTTTTTGTACCAGTGAAAAGTCTTCAGGGTTTAATCCTTTTAATGCTAATTTTTTACTGCCTAACTGAATTAAAACAGGATCATGGTCTAACACAATGACTTTGCTAGAGTTTATGCTTGTTTTTTCCTCTTTATGCGTATAAGCACAAGAAGTCAAAAAGCTAATGAGTAAAAGTATAGCTATCGTTTTCATTATTTTCCTAATTAAATAGTAGTATGTATAAAATCTATATTAAATCCCCAATGTTCATGATCATAATGATTTTGAACACCAGAGTTTACACCGGAAAACTCTGCCAAACCTATCGGAACGCTTGTTCACACGCAGTAAGGCATAAAAAAATAGAACAAATACGAGAGGGCGATCTGTGATTGTCTCAAAACCAAACCAGTGGCAAAATAAGCCTAAAAAAGTAACGTCATTATCCGCTAAGAGACAGACACCACCGTACAAATAGAGCTGGAAGGCGAAACCATTGAAACTACCGCCGAACACCCTTTTACACCAAAGAAGGCTGGAAAGATGCCGCCGACCTCACCGAATAATACCACATACAAACCAAAAATAAAAAATGGTATCGTGTAAAAGGGTAAAACTATCTTTATACTAAGAAAGAAGTTTATAATTTTGAAGTTGAAGGCTGGCACACCTAATTTGTCGGCAAACTCGCTTGGCTGGTGCATAATGCGCAGCCTTGTTTTTCTACAATGATAATGGAATCCCAAACATGGTTTCAAAATATCATGAAAGGACGAAATTTTAATTTAGCAATGAATCTATTTACAAAAGGATTTGCTGATGATGCAGGAAAAGCATTTTATAAAGAACTATATGTAAAACTTGCAAAAGGAGGAACAAAAAGTGGAATAGGATATGTTGATAGTTTTGTTGAAGGAATTGGCATAATAGAAAGAAAAACTACAGACCTATCAAAAGTGGCTAAAAAGACAGCTGAATCTTATATTAGGGCCGCTGCTAAATATAAAAATGCAATAAGTAATGAAATAGGTAATCTTGGTGATAAAGTTTACCTCCATGTAGATAATATGAAGGGGTATCGGAGGATATTTTAAAATATGCATCTAATAAAGGTATAAGTATAATTGATGATATTTCAGTATTATTCAAAAAGTGATTAATGATGAGCAAATATAACTTTCAGTTTAAACAGTACAATTGGATAAAGAAGAGTTTAGATTCAGAAGAAAACACACTCAACAATATCAAAGAAAACTATTTAGATAATAATCTTAACAAAGATGAATTAGAGTTAATTAAAAATCCTAAAAAATGGGCTGAATATGCCTTTTCAAGCCTTAATCATCAACAATATTATGTGACAATCTTTGCCGGAGAAACTCCCTTAGCTTGCATAAACAATTCATTTTATGGAATAGACATTAGCTTTTTAGAATTTAATCACGAAGGAGAATTGGTAAAATACTTATGGATGGTATACAACAGATATAATATGGATTTATATTTTAAAACAAATAAATTAATAAATTGGGATGATAATAATTTATTTTTATCTCAAGTGGAAGTAACAAAAGAAGATATAAAAAATAAAATCCATAATAAAGCATTATTTAAGTATAGTAAAAAATTGCTAAAATGGACATCAGTTCTTAACAATAAACAAGATGGTACTTATAAACGAGAAGATAAAGAAACAAAAGTCAATTTGACTGGTAATTTTATTCGTTCACCTAAACATTATTTAGATTACGAATATTTGTTAGATTATCAAAACATTTTAAAACCTGGATATTTAAATTTACCATAATATTTTTTTGTGCATTCTTTTAGTCATAAAAAAACCAAACGTAATGCGGAAAAATTTTCACAGAAGTTTTAAAATGATCGGTGGTTTCATCCGTAATAGGAGAGCTGGGATGATTATTAACTCGGTATTTCATGTTTAATTGAATCTTTACTTCATAAATACATGTATCAAGCTAAAACTATTTACCTTTTGAGTTTAGCCATACATTTTTCCAGTATTATTATCATCTACAATTTTGATATTTTGATAAGACTTGTTCATTTTGATCAAATAAAATAAGAATATCTGCACTATCAATCACACTTAACTTATTGAAAATTAGCATGAATAATACAAGAAGTATGTTCATGGCTTTTTATTTAGGTTTAGAGGCAAAAAAGTATATTTTATTGAGACATCTTCATAAATGAGGTATAAAATTTATACACTTAAATTTAATTCTCATTGAAGGCTAACATGAAACGTAACGTAATTATCGCAATGTTTATGGCAACAAGCTTATCTTGTTCTGCAGCTGAACATCACCCACATTGGGGGTATGAAGGGCAGGAAAAACCAGAAAACTGGGGAAAACTTTCACCGGAATATTCAACTTGTGAAAATGGTAAAAATCAATCGCCAATCAATATTGATCATGTATTAAAAACAGAACATAGCAAGCTTAAACTTACTTTTGAAGCCGGTCAGCAAAATATTATTAACAACGGCCATACTATTGAGATCGATGTTTCCGGAAATAACCAATTAGAAATAGACGATGAAATATTCACATTACAACAATTTCATTTCCATACACCGAGTGAAAACACCATTAAAGGCAAATATTTCCCAATGGCAGCACACTTTGTTTATAAAAACAAAGATAATGAATTGGCCGTAATCGCATTAATGTTTAATAAAGGTGAAGCTAATTCAGAATTAGCAAAAGCATGGCAACAAATGCCGACAGAATCAGGAAAAAGCGCCATTTTAGCAAACGCCGTTGATATTAAGGCGTTATTCCCAAAGGAATTGAATTATTACCGTTTTAGCGGATCGTTAACAACACCTCCATGTACAGAAGGGGTAAGATGGATCGTGTTACAACAACAATCTCAAGCTTCAGCAGAACAAATCGAAAAATTCCACTCGATTATGCATCATGATAATAATCGCCCAATTCAGCCATTACATGGAAGGGTTATTGTTGATTAAAAAGAAGATTGGGGTTTTAGGTTTTAGAAGAAGCGATCACTAAAGCTTCTTTAAAATATATCTGTGCAAGATAGTTGCTTATAAAATAAATAAAAGTTTGTTTTTGTAACAAAAGAATGCTTATTCGTTGAATTTTGAAAAAAACCGCAGTTGAGCGGTTTTTAAGTAACTAACTAAATCAGCGAAATTTTAACTGAATGTTAATCTTTAACTGTGAATTACCAACTAAATTACCTGTTACTATTGAATTTGAGTCAGACATCTCTAATGTCTAAGTCCAAATTAAAATTTTTTTAAATTAGCAAATCCTGAGGTTGTTTGTGTATTATTAAGAGTAACACGAAGATTTATCTTAGATCCTTTAATTTCACCTTGGTAGTAACGAGCATAATCTCCACCATTTTCTTTATTTTCATGGATTATAATAATTACCACTCCACAATCAGACATGTTGCTATAAAATCTTGCAAGATAAAGGCCAATTTTTATTATTTTGTTTCCTGCTTTAATATATATAATATTTTTATGGATAATGCAAAAAAACACGGAATCGTTTATTCTATGAAAAGTGATGTGATTGATTAGGAAGTAATAATGCAAGTTTTCGGAAATAAAAATCAAAAATTGACTATCTTAAAAGAAAAGCCGTTCAAACTAGAAAAAGAGATCCAGTCATTATTCGAACATAATTTAGATATTATTGGTAATTTAACCTTTGTAAAATCTGAATTCAAAATCAAAGATTACCGTATTGATACCTTGGCTTATGATACTGAAGCGAAGGCATTTGTTATTATTGAATATAAACGTGAACGTAATTTTAGTGTTATCGATCAGGGTGTGACCTACTTAAATCTTATGCTGGATTATCAGGCTGATTTTATTGTCGAGTATAATGAATCTTGCCAAGCGAATTTAAAACGTCATCAAATTGATTGGTCGCAAAGTAAAATTATTTTTGTTTCCCCTGCATTTACTGATTATCAAAAACAATCGACTAACTTTAAAGATTTAGCCATAGAACTATGGGAAATTAAACGGTTTGATAATGACTTAATTTCGATTAACCCTATCAAACGTTCTAAGTCGGCACCAAGTATTAAACAAGTACAACATACTAAAGATTCGGCATTAGATAAAGTAACTAAAGCGTTAGTTGTTTATGATGAAGACTATCATTTGAATGATAAATCAGATGATGTTCTAGAGCTTTATGAAAGCTTTAAAAATTCTATTTTGGCGTTATCGACAGATTTAGAAATTTCACCTAAAAAATTTTATATTGCTTTTAAACAGGGTAAAAATAATATTGTTGATATTCATATTCAAAGTAAATCGTTAAAGATATGGATTAACGCCAAAAAAGATGAACTGGATGATCCCAAAAAACTCACTAAAAACGTTTCGAATGTTGGTCATTGGGGAAATGGGGATTATGAATTGACTGTGTCTGATACTAAAAATTTAGAATATATTATGAGTTTAGTAAAGCAGGTGTTGTAACCTTTTTAAATAGATGTGTATTAGTTTAAAGCTAATTAAAAATCTGTTTAATTTTTTCCCAAAAACTCATAGACTTTATTTCTTCAATTCTTTTTTTTAAAGCATTTTCGTTTTCTTGGCTTTTAGATAATGCTTGTTGTAACTGTTGGTTAGTTAATTTTATATTATCTAAGCTATTCCTAACGTTATCATACCGTTTAATTGCCTCTGTTAATTTAAGCTTACATAATTCTTGGAACTCATTAAATTTCTGTTGATTATCATCAATTATTTTATCCTTTTTGAGTAATTGTTTTTCATAGTAATGAGATGATGTAGGGTTTGAACGTATGTGACCATAAACTCTATTATTAAATAATTTTTTTAAAAAATTATAGTAGTTTTCGACATTATTAGCATCATAAACTTTTCCGTTAAATTCCTTAGAAAACCAAATTTTATCTGAAATACTGACTTCAATTATTGGTATTCCATGTTCTAAGAAATCACGTATTTTTTGTGACGTGCATTTATGTTTCACAGTAATTTCGATAACGACTTTTCCATTCCATTTCTCTGCTAAATCACATTCAGAAGAAAAATAACCAATAAGGTCAGGAAAATAAACATTACCATTTTCAAACTGCAAGCGTGGTTCAATAATAAACTTTGAAAAATTCAATAAATAAGTTTTATCTTTAATAATAAATTTAATATTTTTTAATTCAGATAAAACAAGTAAAGCTGTTGAATGGGAAATAGTTTCATTATCACCTTCGCTATTATTGCCACCTTTCATATTTTCTATATATCTAAAAAAACCATTCTTAACTGGCGCCATTCTTGATCTGTTTGACGGATTCGCTTGCGTACTATAAAAACTAATTTTTTTATAATCTTCTGGTAAAGTATTTTTTAATTTTAGTACTTCCCAAATATAGAAAGTTCGAAATCTAGATGGATCATTTTTATCTTGTATGAACTCATCCTGTTCATTCTTTGCATACGCCCATGTTTTTTTGCCATATTCAATCCACCTTTACTTTTACTTTTACTTTGATAAAAGACCTACTTGTCTTTTAATACTCTCTAAAAATGCTGACCGAAAGGCTGGATCGTGAGCATAGAGTTGATAGAGTTGCATATCTTTCTGGCGATTTTCCAGCATGATTTCGCGCATGATTCTTTCGAACGCCAATTCTCGATTATAGGGATCGTGATTATTTTTATATTTCATATCAAAATCTTTATGAGCAGTGACATCTTGCACAATGGAAATAAATTTCACCCGTTGATCTTCTGGAGTAATGCTCCAACCCTGAAACCAACGTTCATTAAACATATTCACAATATCGTCTAATGTACTTTCTTCACTTTCGCCAGTATGCGCACCTCTTGGATTAGCATTTTGAGGGTCGAGTTCGGCATCTTCAGTATCTAATTGAATTTTATGATTCAATTTTACCCGTTGTAAACCATATGAATTAAGATCTACAGATTCAAGGAGTTCATCTAATTTATCCATGTCTGGATCTTTCACTTTTAGTTTAGGGATTAAGAATTTTAAGAACCAAAACAGTTTTTCCCATATTGGCATTTCAAAAGGTATGATAGCCGCCATTTGGCTATAAATTTTTACAAATTGCTTCGCTTTAATTTTAAAATCAACTTTATCGTCGTTATCTAATTCGAGTTGAACATTAAAACGATCTGCAGCAAGGTCAATAATTGGGCTAAGTAATTCGGCTGCACTACCTTTAAAGTAAAGTTGATTAAACGTTTCAACCTCATGCCATTCATAAATGCCAGGTTCATCAAGCATATCTTTCAGTTCGTGTAATACATTAATATCGGTCGCATGAGATAATGAGGTTGCAGTATAGAAAGGATCAAACGCCTGCTTAATATCTTCAATACTATTAAAAAAATCAAGCACAAATAGATCTTCGGTTTTCTTGCCCCATTTAGGTGCTGCTCTATTAAGACGAGAAAGAGCCTGTACAGCTAACACATGTTGTAATTTCTTATCCACATACATGGTACAAAGTTTAGGTTGGTCAAAACCAGTCAAATACTTGTTGGCAACAACCAGTAATCGATACTCATCAGAGTCAAATTTTTCGGAGGTATCATTATCTGAAAACCCGTTGATACTGGCTTCACTATATTCAATTCCATCAATCTCTTTATCGCCGGAAAATGCAATTAGTATTTTAAATGGATAATTGAATTGTTTAAGCTGTTCATTAAGAGCAAAATAATAGTGGATAGCACTTTCAATATTTTGTGTAACTACCATACCTTTGGCTTTTCCTTTCAGCTTTTTACTATTCACTACCTGATTAAGGAAATGATCCAACATAATTTCAGCCTTAACGGCGATGGTTTGCTTACTTCTCTCAACAAAAGCGCGTAATTTTTTTTGTGCTTTTTGAGTATCAAACAGTGGATTATCTGAAATCGACTTTTCTATTTCGTAATAAGATTTATAGGTAGTGTAATTAGTCAGTACATCTAAGATAAAGCCTTCTTCAATGGCTTGTTTCATTGAATACAAGTGAAATGGTTTAAAGGTACCATCAGCTTGCTGATCACCAAATTTTTCTAAGGTAATGTTTTTAGGCGTAGCTGTGAATGCAAAGTAAGACGCATTGCCTCGTAGTTTTCGCGCCTGCATGGTTTTGATAATGACATCTTGAATATCTTCATTTTCATTGGTATCGACATTAGCCGTTTTGCCCATAGTTTTATTCATATTATCGTGAGCTGAACCACTTTGTGAACTGTGCGCTTCATCGATGATGACTGCAAAGCGTTTATCACTCAGATCGTTAATACTATCAACAATCACCTGAAATTTTTGGATAGTGGTGATAATAATTTTTTTACCATTTTCAAGTGCTGCTTTTAAATCTGATGATTTTTGAGCATGAGCAATAATATTTTTTACTTCTGAAAAACCACTGATATTATCACGCAGTTGCTTATCTAAAAGACGGCGATCCGTCACCACAATCACTGAATCAAAGAGCGGCAAATCAATACCTTTTGCGCCAGTCACTGAATTATTATGAGGACAAACTTCGATCAATTGGTATGCTGCCCATGTAATGGAATTGGACTTGCCTGAACCGGCTGAGTGTTGAATAAGATAGGTATGACCAGTCCCGCGACTAGCCACATCTTCAATAAGTTTACGCACAACATCTAATTGATGGTATCGTGGAAAAAACAGCATTCGTTTGGTTAATAAATCTTTACTGCTACCGTCCAAACGTACAAAATGCTGAATTATATTGGCAATGCTTGCTTTCTTAAAAATACTTTCCCATAAATATGCCGTTTTATGACCACTAGGATTAACCGGATTACCTTTACCTTCGTTATTACCTTTATTGAAAGGTAAAAAGACGGTATCCTTACCAGCTAATTTAGTAGTCATATACACTTCGTCAGTATCGACGGTCATATGAACTAAACAACGAGCAAAGGTTAATAGTGGTTGATTGATATCTCGATCTTCGCGGTACTGTTTTTGACCATGATATTGAGCCGTTTGACCTGTCCACGGGTTTTTTAACTCAAGGGTGATAATGGCGATACCATTAATAAACAGCACCATATCAATTTCTTGTAGAGGATTGAGCTGCGAATAACGTACCTGACGTGTACAGCTAAAGATATTTTGTGCAAAATTATTATGTACTTGTTCACCACTGCTGGCAAGCGGTACTGGGTACATTAGTGTTAAATGAATATCATCTATGGCTAAGCCTTTTTTAAGTAAATGTATAATGCCATATTTTTTAATTAACTTATCAAAACGATCAAGCACTTTACGTTGCCAATCGTGGGGGTGATTCTTCTGTAGTTTATTCAACTCATTGGCTTGGGTATTATGTAAAAAAGACCAGAAGAAATGGTTATCAATAGCATACTGGGCGTTAAAATCGCTTGCCAACCCTAATTGATAATAGTCTGAATAATGATCCAAATTAGGTTCCTTTACACCCTTAAGTTCTTCCAGACACGTGCCGGTTAACTGTTTTTCAATCGTTGCTTCAAGGGCTTGCTCATTGGTTTGACTGACCATATGTTCTTCCTTATTAATATTTATTCTTCTGGCGTAATTTTAATTTTTCCTGTTACTGCGCTGTCAATTAGGGTAGTTTTATATTCTTTAAGTTTTTCGATTTGTTGTGTTTCTATATCAATTAAATTGTTATATTTTTTCATCTTTTGTTCTATGTAATCAACTATAGTTGATTGTTCTTCTTTTTCTGGAAAAAATATACTAATTGAATATAAATCATCAGTATATAAACGAATAAAACCATCCATTACTCCTGTAACCCTCTTTTTAAACTCAGCAAGAAATTCGGGACAAAGTAATAAATGGCAGAGAAAATTTATATTAATAATATTACTATTTTTTTCTTTATATACAGAATAATCAGGACTAGTTATTCCATTAAAATTAGAGACAGCTAATAGCCCGTTTACAGCTTGCATTTTATTTATAACTAAACACCCTTTTTTAACAATTTTATATCCAACCAATGACTCTGCATAACCGGCTCTTTCTGCCAAAGATGATTTGGGTATGACCCCTTGATATTTACTTAAGGATAATAGTTCTTCACTACCAGTTGCTGTTCTGATATTTATTTCGTCTAATAAATACTTAAGCTTAGATATTTTCCAATGTTCAGGGATCATCCCAATCCACTCAATACCGGAATCTTTCATTGGCACATTAGGATCTAACCCTTTTGTTACAGCTTGTTGAATAATAATTTGCTGACGCTCTTTAAGTAGTTCAATCTGCTTTTGTTTTATGGCAATCGATTGATCGATCTGGGCTGTTTTTTGATTAAGAAAATCGGTAATTAAAATTTGGGTTTCAATACTTGGTTTTGGAAACAAGAGTGATTTCATATCGTTTTGAGAAATTTTCATACGAATTGTATTCATTTTTCCCGAGTCGCCAATTTTAATAAGAATACCTTTTCCCAAACGAAGAAGCCCTCGTTGAAAACCTATATGTTGAAAAATTTGTTCATAAAAAGAAATAAATACACTACTACTTTGTGCATATAGAGCGTAATAAACAGGACTAATTGCTCCCAAATACTTAGAAAGTCCAACTGCACCAACAATAATATTCATACTATTCATAACAATATCATTAGGTCTTGCTATTTTATAGGCTGTTAAATCATCCTTTCTTTTATTCCCACCTCTTCCTTCATCTGAGTATTGGGTAACTCCATTTGCGATAGATAATGATAGTATATCCTCTGTAATTATTGGATCGTTCTTTTCATTACGAAAATTGAGTATCCCTCTTAATGGTACTAACTCCCACCCTTCAGGTATTTCCCTCAACCAATCAACTCCTGAATCTTTATAAGCCGAATAACGAGGCATCTTAGTGACTGTTTTCATTGTCATTATTCCATTTTATCCGATAAACCTAAAATTTCAGCAATCAAACCATCCGCTTGTTGCTCTAAAGATAAAATATCCTGAGTCACCTCTTCTAATGAACGTAAAGGCTTGTGACGATAAAAATATTTATTAAAGCTAATTTCGTAACCGATTTGAGTACTATCTAGGTTAATCCAAGCTTCTGCGACATATGGTCGCACTTCTGCTAAAAAGTAGCGGTGAATATTGTCTTTCAGTGGGATAGACTCCGCATCGCGTAAATCAGAACAAGGTTCATAAGTAATATATTCGTTAGTCTTACCTGTTGGAAAATAACCAAAATCAGCTAATTGCTCCACTTCACAATCTAGATGCACTAATAGCTTTTCGAGTTTATCTTTATTGAAACTATGCACTTTTTGAATCACTTTTTCGGCATTTTCGTCATACCAACTCACCGCATTTAAAATGGCATTTCTCTCACTAGATGATAGTTTTAGACTCAATGTCTTAATTGTTTTATCAACATCCCGTTTAAATAGTTTAAAATCACGGTACTCTTGCTCACCAACCTGCTGCATGATAGCTAATGCAGATTGATAAAGAGTTTGTAGCTTTAACCAATATTTGGTATCAAAAATTTTATCTTTTGCTTTGCTATTCAAACTAATACCATTATCTTCACACCAGTCTAGAATCGATTTTTGTTGCGGTTTTAAAAATCCAGTCTGATAAACATGCTCACCATAAATACTATATAAATGGCTCATCACGTCACGTAATGATTTATCAAACCGCAGTTCAGCAAGGGATTCAATATTAAATTGTGCCTTACGACGATCGGGGCGTTCAATATTAACTTTATAATAACCAAAATCACTATTATCAAAACATTGACTGGCAATACCAATCGGGTCGTTATTATTATCAAGTTGCCGTTCGATAGTCGCCATATTCAAATAGGTTTGAGTGATTTCTCGGATATGTTCAGGTGAAAACTCACAATTTTTATCACCTAAATTTTTACGCAATTTTTGAAATAATAGACTCGCATCAATTAATTGTACTTTACCTTGACGATGCGGAGCTTTGTTACTACTTAGTAACCAAATATAGGTGGTTATGCCGGTATTATAAAATAGATTATTAGGCAGTTGAACAATAGCCTCAAGGCGATCATTTTCAATAATATAACGACGAATATTACTTTCGCCACTACCTGCATCACCGGTGAACAAGCTAGACCCATTATGAACGGATGCGATACGAGATCCTTGCACACCAGCTTGTGGCAATTTCATTTTACTGACCATTTCCATTAAAAACAGTAATTGCCCGTCACTCGATCGAGGAATAGCATCAACCTCTTGTTCGTTACCCCAATAATCTTTTAACTTCACTTTAAAACGATTATCGATGACATTTTTGCCATCTTTGATATATTTTTGTTCCGATGCCCAACTTTTTCCATAAGGTGGATTTGACAACATAAAATCAAAAGGACGACCTGCAAACTCATCGGTAGAAAGTGTTGAGCCAACTTTGATATTTTGTGGATTATTACCTTTAATCATCATATCGGATTTACAGATAGCATAGGTTTCATCGTTGATCTCCTTACCATAGAGTTCAATCATACGATCCGTTCCTTCAAGGGGGTATTTTTCTTCGATGAAATTCTGTGATTCGGTAAGCATGCCACCACTACCACAAGCAGGATCGTAAATAGTTAAAACCCCCGGTAACTGATCTTTTATCGGGTCAAAGACCAAATGGGTCATCAGTTCAATGACTTCACGTGGCGTAAAATGTTCGCCAGCCTCTTCATTATTCTCTTCATTAAATTTACGAATCAGCTCTTCAAATACATACCCCATACCTAAATTGGTCAAAGCTGGCAGACGGTTACCGTCTGGATCTTCAGCCTCTTGTGGTGTCAAATTAATTTTAGGTGACACAAATTTTTCAATAACATCTAATAACACATCTTTATTCGCCATATGGCGAATCTGTGCTTTTAAATTGAAGCATTGAATAATTTCTTTAACATTTTTGCTAAAGCCATTAAGGTATTCTTCAAAATTAGTTAATAAAATTTGATTGCTATTATTAGCTGAAAGGTGAAGCTGTTTTAGCGTCCATTTGCTCGTGTTATAAAACACATAACCGGATGCTTTTTCCAATGGGTAATCATCGAGATCAGTATTTTTATAGGTTGTTTTTTGAACATGATATTCTGTTAATACCGCTTGCTTAGTCGGTTCTAATAATGTGTCAATACGCCGTAAAACTACCATAGGCAAAATCACATCACGGTATTTTCCCCGCACATAAACATCGCGTAAACAATCATCGGCTATAGACCAAATAAAAGAAATAAGTTTATTGTGTACGCTGTGATTCATTTTTTACCTTAGTTATGAGTAACTTTTTAACTTAAATTTATGCAATAAATGATAGCATAATCCTTATATTAACAATAGAAGGTAAAACATGAGAAATAGTAGATGGACAAAAAATAGGTAGAAATAAATTAAAGTCAGATTTGTATGTTGTCTAAATAATTTAATGAAATAAAAGGAGATTTAGGCATTTATAAAAAGCCAGTATTCAATACCAAAACCCCCCGATAATGTCTAAATTCTTTGCTAATTATCTGCCGAGCCCATTGATCTTGGTTTACTACTCCAGCATTAGCTCTTTATTAGTTAATTCCCTGTTCTTGTTGATTTTCAACTAGTAAGCGTTTTTTATCGTGTAAAGTATAAGCGTGCCGTAAACTGTGCATTTTATTGAACCCGACTTTTTAGTATTGTCCGTAGTAGATATTAGATTGTTTCTATTCACATTTTTTACTTCGCAATACTCGGATTTTCTTTCTATAACGAGAGGGTCAAATCCGTTTAGCCTCTACACCTAATGCATTGGCAATAATCAGCTCGCCTTTTGTCCATGGACGTACAAGTGCGTTGGCCAGTGTTGAAGGTGCATAGCCAGATTGTCTAGATAACGCAGATAGCGTTGTTCCTTTCTTTTTCAATGCAGTAATAATATCGGCAGGATGCCAGTCCTTTTTGCTATTCATAATACCTCCTAAAATCAGAAATCACATGAATTATTAATGTAAAACTTTAATTGTGATTAAATTAAAATAAAAATTCAAGTTATACATGATTTATTAAAGCATTCTATTACGAAATTCAAATCGAAGAAGAGGATAATTATTAATCAAAACTATATAAAATGAGCAGCAATAATCATGATTGGTAAGCGATTAAAAATAGCTAGAATTAATGCAGATCTGACACAAACTGAACTTGGAGTGAAAGCAGGGTTAGACGAAGAATCAGCAAGTTCCCGCATTAGTTCTTATGAAAATGAAGTTCATTCACCTGATTTTACTCTTGATAAAACGTCTCGCAAAAGTTCTTGATGTACCTAGCGCTTATTTTTATGCTGAAGATGATGAATTAGCCGATTTTATTATTCAATATAACAAGCTAAAAAAACAAAAGCCTAATGCGTTTGTGAGTTTAACGGCTTCATAATTGTGATGACATCCATTTATTTAGAACAATATAGGCTTGTTATTCATACACTGAAAGAAGTAAGAATTAAGCAAAACATAACCCAAGAAAAACTAGCACAAGCATTAAATCGGCCACAATCTTTTATTGCCAAGGTTGAAAGTGGAGAACGCCAATTAGATGTGGTGTAGTTTGTGCATATTGCTCGATTACTATCAATTAACCCTGAAACTGTCGTTAAAAAGATTAAATAAAAGACTTATATGTTAATTAAAATAGAAAGTTTTTATGGAGATTCATTACTCTCTGGCAAAGTGTCATCTGTTGCACAATTAAAACACCGAGTGATGGCGGTATTAGCCGATTGTGACTTAGGCGATTTTATATCTATTTTCTGTGCTCGTTATGGTTATTATATTTATCCATATGATGAACGCATTCAAGTAGATTATGTGGTTGATCTCGATATTTATAAGGTATATAAACCAATTTATTAAAATATGAGAGGTTTATATTATGTTTCTATTGCTAGACCAAATTGAGCTGATGAGCTAATGGGTGAAGCTTTCGATGAACGATGAAATTAAATGATTTTAAAGTATAAAAAATGAAACACTGTCTTAATACTTTTTATGAACGTTTTTGGAAAAATAGTTGGTGGAGCTGGCGGGAGTTGAACCCGCGTCCGAAATCTCTACATCCTTGGTACTACATGCGTAGTTTGTCTTTAAATTTCGCCTACCTGCTGCGGACAAACACGCTACCGATAGACTAGCTTGATTAAGTTTAATGCTTCCGCCCCAAGCAAGGCTTCCACACGATCTCGTTTGGGTTTGACTCCTCTTTATCCCCGTCCTACGAGCGGAGGCTAGGGAGAGAAGGCTCTATGCAGGTTATTAAGCTGCTAGTGCGTAGTTTTCGTCGTTTGCGACTATTTTTTTGCGGTTTATTTACGAGGCCTACCGCACCTCGGCATGCACCTTGGGTTTCGCAAATCCCGTCGAATCCAGAATCAGCCCCAATTGTGGTATCAGTAATATCAGGGCATTATAGGTGAATTCAAGTACTAATACAAGTTAACCTACTTTCGAATTTATTTAATTACCCATGGTTTTTCAGGTTTTAATGTAATAATTCCAATAGTCTTTTTTGGGCTTTTTGAGCTTAATTTCAACTGCTAATGTTCCCATATTGAGAGATAATGGAGCAATGTTTTGATTAGAAGTTGATATTTAATATCTAGAAAATTAAGCAGTAGAGGGAATAATAATTGTTTTATCAATCCCTCAGTTCAGCTGGTTAATAGACATTATGTGTTCTTTGAGCTAGTTCTTTGATGATATCAGGATAAATTTTTTCTAAGGTATAAAACCGTAATAATATAATGGTGATTGCGCTTAATACTAAGGGTGCATAAATAAATAATACTTGTAAAGTAGTTAATACACTTTCAGGTTGATTAGCAATATCTGTCGCAATATATCCTGCCATTCCTAATATCCAACCAATTCCTCCGGAAGCAATACCACTGCCTAATATCGCGCTAAAGCTTCCTCCACTATAGACTAGGCCATCATTTCTAATGCCAAATTTCCATTCGCCATAATCGATGGTATTGGCTAGCATAGAATATGCATTTCCCATAATAGGTGCAAAACCTGCTCCTCGTAAGATAGTTCCAATTATTGCAATATAGGTATCATGAGGTGCAATTGCCATGATAATACTACCTAATATAATGGTTGCCATACCAACAATTATAAATGTTAAACGGCTCATTATTTTTAAAATATAAGCTGAGCACATTAATACTACAACTAACGGTAGTGCAAAAGCCATATTGATTAAACCGATAAGTTGGCTATCGGCCAAAAGATATTTTGCGTAGTAAACACCCACACCATTGATTAGTCCTAAAATACTAAAACTTACTAACATGGTGAAGAACATTGTGACCCAATACTTATTTGCTAAAAGAGTTTTTAATGAAACACCAAGTGATGGCGCATTGTACTTAAATTGGTTAATTGGTTTAATCCGCTCTTTAGTATTAAAAAAAGTATAGAAAAAGGTAAAAATTAAAATTGCGGCATAAATTATCATAGTAAACTGCCAACCGCGTTCACCTCCACCAAAAAATTCGACTAAAGGTAGTGTAATATACGGAATGATTAACATGCTTGCAAAATAGCAAAGCATACGATAAGTATTTAATCGACTGCGTTGGTAAGAGTTTTGGGTCATTAATGCTGCTAGCGTGCCATAAGGGATATTGCTTGAAGTGTAAATAATCCAATGTATATTGAGCGTGATGGCAGCGAAAATTAATAATGCAAATTCACTCCAATTTTCTGGTGCACTAAATACCATTATCAAAGATAAACCAAATGGAATTGTCGACCATAAAATCCATGCTCGAGCTTTGCCATGTTTGCTTTTTGTTCTATCAACAATAAAACCCATAACGACATTAATCACAGCATCAAAAACACGTGAAAATAGTAGTACAGCTCCTAGTAAAGTAGCTGAAACTCCCACAATATCGGTATAATAGTAAAGCGCAAAGGTTCCAACGGTAACACCCGAAAAGCCTGTTGCAAAATCACCTAGTCCATAAGCGAGTTTTTCTTTAAATGAGATGTCATGGTCAGCCATATGACCATTATTATCAATTACTGTTGTATTCATTATGATATCTCCAATGAATTTTCCATATTTAAATTACTGAAGATAATCGCCTATCTAAATTAAGGCTTTGATCATAAATAGTTGATGAAAGCCTTGATCATGATGATCATCTAACCTGATAGTTAAATAACCTGATAGGTACGATTACCATTTTTCTGGAAAACATCCTTCATTTGAAAAAGTATTATTTTTACAGCTTAAAGTTCCATCACTGACGGCGATTGCCAAGCTATTTCCTAATTGATCATAACCACGAACATTTAGCGCAGTACCATCTATGTATAAAGTAAATAGCGTATCATCAGCGATGATCTGTAACTCATATTCACGATCCGCTTCAAGATGAATAGGGCGCTCTAAACCTTTATTCATCACGCGATACCAAGGATAACAAGGGGTTTTATCGAAAGTTAATCGGTTATCAACAAGCGAAAAAATAAAATCATATGATTCGCCAGTATGTTTATCTTTCATCAAACGGATGGAAAAATCTCGAGTACCTTTACTGAATTTAACTGTCGTTGAAAAACGGAATGTTTTGCCTGTATTTTCAATTAATAATTGTTCTTGACGTGCGTAAGGAGAATTAATTGAAAAATCATCAATTTTTTTTGGATGAATAAAAGCATTCCATAAACTATCCACTACTTTTACACCAAGTGTATGATCAGCTTTTTGATAAACTTCATGAGGTACAAAAGTTCCTGCCCATTGGAAATTTTTTAAATCATCATTATCTTCTTTTGTTGGTACCCAACCAAAAAGAATACGACGTTTACCGTCAAAAGCGGTTCTTGCTGCATAGTAAGCTCGCCCATCAAAGGCATCGTCGTTAGGGGTGAACCATGGACCTTCTAAAGATTGGCTCATGACGTAGCGAGTTTTACTTTGATCACTATATTCGGTATAAATCAAATACCACCAGTTTCCAATTTTGAATAAGTCAGGCATTTCAATCATGGTATATTTACCCGCTACCCAAAAATCACCTTGGAATTGCCAATTTTTTAAATCTTTTGATGTAAAAGCAACAACTCGACCAGATTGTTCTGTTTTCGGTCCTTTTAATCTTGCGCCTAGAATCAATAAATATTCTTGCTTTTCATCATTCCAAATTACCCAGGGATCTCGCCAATCACTAATGTCATAACCAGGTTGTGGTGTTAGTGTTATAAGTTGCGAGGATTTATGCCATGTTTTAAAATCGTCGCTCCAAGCATGTAATAATACTTGTGATGTTTTTCCCTCTTTCTCCCAATTGCGGTTGTAACCTGTATAAAAAGCATGTCCTTTACCTTCTGCTTCGAAGACACATCCAGCATAGATAAATTGATCGACATCTTGTTCACCACCTTTTTTAATAGAATCTCCCAAATTTTGGTAATTAACAAAATCAGTCGTAGTGGCAAGTGACCATCCAAACGGTTCACCAAAAGGGCAAGGGTTGCGATTGTCGCGTTGATCATAAAGATAAAAAACCCCGTCTTTTCCAAATGGCATAATATCGCCAACCCAATAGCCTTTTGGTTGATAATGTAATTTTTGCATTTTTTACTCCTTTTATTTATATGTGAATAAATGACATTTCTTTGTCATTCACTTTTGAAATAATTTATTTCATTTCATGTCAACCGCGTCCATATGTCAACCGCGTCCACAATTAGAATGCAAAATTTGTGAGGGATATCACTTATTCCGAAGTGATTTTGTGATGAATGTCACTAAAAAATTTGATCTTAAAATTACAAATCAACTGAATGATTTACGTCATTATAAAAAGCATTATAATTATCTCGTTATAATATTAATGATAGTTAAAGGATGATTATGAAATTAAGCAGAGATGATGTTGCTAAACTAGCGGGTGTTTCCGCTACTACTGTTTCACGGGTATTAAATAATCGTGGATATATTAGTGCAACAACTCGTCAACGTGTGCAAGAAGCAATGGAAACGTTGGGATACTATCCTAATGAATTAGCACGTTCATTATCAAATAATAAAAGTAATTTAATAGGCTTGATTTTTCCAAGTTTAACTAATCCATTCCAAATGGAATTAATCAGTTATTTAGAAAGAATATTATCTCGCCAAGGTTATAAAATATTAATTTGCAACAGTCATCATAATCAAGAAGAGGAAAAAAATTTTTTATCGATGCTAAGGCGTCATCAGGTTGAAGGAGTCATAGTTAACTCTATGAATGAAAATTTAGCTGATTACCTAATACCCGATCTGAATATCGTCTCAATAGATCGAAAAATAAATGAAAAAATACCTGTTATTTCATGTGACAACTATGCAGGAGGACTTCTAGCTAGCCAACATTTAATAAAAAATGGTTGTAAGAAAATTCTTTATATTGGTTCGATTACAAATGATAAACAAGTTGATATGGATGCTAATAAACGGTATCAAGCTTACAAAGATAGCATTCAAGTTGCAGGTCTTAAGTCAATTACACTTGATATGGATTTTTCAATTAGCTATGAAGAAAAATATCAGTTAATTAAAAAACGGTTACAGTCCCAAACTATTGATGGAGTATTAGCTGATGATTCATCAGCGATTGCAACAATTAATGCTGCGCGAGATTGTGGATTATCTTTACCTTCGCAATTACAAGTAGTTGGATTTGATGGTGCTGAATTAACTCTACAACATATGCCGTTTTTAACTACAATCCGTCAACCAATTCTACAAATTGCCCAAAATGCAGTATCGATACTGTTAGCAATGATTAATGGTGAACCCTATCAAAGCATAACTAATTTACCAATTAGCTTGTATCAAGGTTATGATAATTCATTTTAAGTGATTTTATATATAAAAAAATCCAACAAATAAATTATTATAAATCAAGCGCATACGATAATTTATATAAAAACTTTAAATTTTTTTGAAATTATTTGGAACTTTTTATGATTTAGTCTGTCTATATATTCAGATTACGTTAATTCATTTTTTGCCTTCCACTCAATTTTTGAGTGGATTTTTTTTATCTACTGCTTTTACTAATTCAATTGCACGCTTTTCTAATATTCAAATAATCTACCTAAATAATTGATGTATGGAAACATATTGAAAAAAGATTAGCAGCGAGTTAATCTAACCGATCTTAAATTTCAATTAAAATAGTGATATTTTTATCATTACCAAGCCTTTTTCCTATATTTTTATTTTTTGCATATCCAATTTGACAACCAAATGATAGGGAAATGATTAACATATAAATAGTCGATGGAGAGTAAGAACTTAAATGTTATTTTCATTGAGGACAAGAGGGCATCTGATTGCTTTGATGACAGTGTTTCTTTGGGGAACCACTTTTATTGCCACCAAAGTATTGTTAATCGATTTTAAACCTATTGAAATCTTATTTTACCGGTTTGGATTGGGTTATTTAACGCTTTGGATTTTAGCGCCCCGGATCTTTGCTTGGCAAGGTTTAAAGCAAGAGTTGATGTTTTTGTGTGCCGGGTTTTGTGGTGTAACCTGCTATTTTTTATGTGAGAATATTGCCTTAACTTATACCACTGCCTCAAATGTAGGGGTGATTACCACATTAGCGCCCGTGTTTACCGCACTTTTATCGATCTTCTTTTTAAAAACTGAACGGCCAGCTAAGCGATTTTATATCGGGTGTTTGTTTGCAATCTTCGGCGTTGGATTAATAAGTTTGAATGGTAAATTTGTACTGTCACTTAATCCATTGGGTGATCTGCTTGCGGTAGGTGCCTGCTTGTTTTGGGCATGTTATTCAATTTTGACTAAAAAATGCAGTCATTATGGATACAATACGATTTTATTAACACGACGCTTCTTTTTTTATGGTTTAGTGATGATGTTACCAGCGTTGTATCTGTTTGATTTCAAATGGGGACTGGATCGCTTCACGCACACGGCTAATCTTTTTAATATTCTATTCTTAGGCGTTGGGGCTTCGGCTATCTGTTTTGCTTCCTGGAATTATGCGGTGAAATTAGTTGGTGCAGTAAAAATTAGTATCTATCTGTATTTAGTCCCAATTTTAACCATTATTGCTGCAGTCGTTATTTTAAATGAGCCTTTTACTTGGATCGCGGCTATCGGTACGTTATCAACCCTCATTGGGGTATTGTTATCAGAAGGAAAAATCAGAATCAGCAAGCATTGATCTTATAAATCAAGTGAATCACTAAAAGGGGCTATTGCCCCTTTTTTGCTTATTTTAAGGTGTTATGCGTTTATCGATCGCTTCCATAATGATTTGACCGAGATGCGTATAGTTTTCATCAAAATGGTGACCACCAGGTAATTTATAAGCCTCTCCTTTCATCTCTGGCTGTAGACAACCGGTATCTTCTTTTTCTTCTTCACCATAGATGCAAAATAATTTATTTGCTGGAATCTGATTTACTTCCGGCGCGGTTTTCATTTCATCGCCAGATTGACCAAGCCAGCCACTTACTTCTATTTCGAAATTAGCGTCTTTTGAAAAGGCAATCATAATTAAAGCTTGTACACTTTCTTGATCGTTTTTGGATAATCGATTGTATAGTGCAGGTAAGATATCACCACCAAATGAATAGCCAGCTAAAATAAATTTATTAACGCCCCATTTATCCCGATATTCTTGCATTAAATGAGTAAGATCTTTAGCACTACGTTCAACGGAACGATGTTGCCAAAATAGTTTTAGTGCATCAACACCAACGACAGAATAACCATGAGAAGCCATATACTCTGCCGAAACCTTGTCTAAATCTCGCCAACCGCCATCACCTGAATAATAAAAAGTAACACTATTGGGATGCGATTGTTTACCTTTAGCGGGTAATTCTATTACTGGTAATGGTTCATGCTCACCAAATAAAATAGATGGTAAATGTAAACTTAACAGTTCAATTGGTGATGCTTGATATTCGCCAATTTTGGTGGTTACTTTAATCTGTTTTTGTTGTCGAGGAAAAATGGCAACTTGTTCATCTGGTGGATTATTCCAAATTACTTGCCATTCTCCATGGTTAGCCTGAGCGGGTAAAGGTGCATCACAATCTTTATGATCTAATGTAAATTCAATCGATAAAGCTTTGGCATCATCATTTTGTTGGGTTAACCACCGATAAGCAAAGGCGGCACCTTCTTGCATACCAGCAACAACAAACTTATCTTCATTTAAGACTTTCTGTGCTTCCTCAAAACGAGTTTGCTGTTTTTCACAACTTCCTTGCGGTTCTAATTCAAACTGTACTAATTTAGCACCTGTTGATTCAGATAAACTTAATAATTGATCAGCCGTAAAATGATTATCTTTAGTGGCAACAATTATAGCAGCAGCCTCAGCTGATTGTTTTGGGGTAGCCGATAAGATAGAAAAGTTTTGATTAATGGCTATGGTATTTACAGAAGCGGTTCGTTGGTTTTTATAAAAATACCAACCTACGGCTATGCAAACTGCAATGAATACTAAAATCAGAAAGAATAAAATATAACGTATGATATTTTTCATCTTATTTGTTCTTATTGTGAGTTAAATTCGTTTTACCGCCAGAAATTAACATAGTGGTGTCAATCAAGGCGACCAAAGGATCAAGTCCATTGGGAACCGCCATATAACGTGGTTCCCAATGAGTAGCAAATTTTTCTTTAAAGCGACGTAAACCTTGGAAGTTATAAAAACGTCCACCACGTCGAAAAACTAACGCCCCTAAGCGTTGGATCATTGGCGCACCACGTCGCCTTTGCATACCCGCAAGCGGGACCATCCCTAAACTAAAGTACTGATAGCCTTTTTCCTGATAATGTAGAATCAATCCTACCATCAAAAATTCCATAGTGGATTTAGGAATATCTTGTAAAACTCGCATTAAATCAATGGTTGCACTGTAGTTTTGATTGGTTTCGAGTAAATTCACAAAAGCAATAATTTTGCCTTGGTATTCAATAACTGCAATGGTGAAATTATCTAAATAAGATTTCGAAAAAGCGCCTAACGAAAATTTCTTTTCTTTTGAGTGTTTGTTTTTTAACCATGCATCCGAGACTATTTTTAGCTCATCAAGCGGTGCAGTACCTGGTGGATAAAATTTTAAACTAAGTCCATCACGTTGCCCGCGATTCCAAGTATATCGAAGATCTTTATAACCTTTTGATGTTAAATCAAATTCATTTAAATTAACTAACGCTTCTTCACCAAGTTTGACCACTCTAAGCCCTATATCCATATAGAATGGTAAATTGTTTGCTCTAACTTGGTAAAAAACTGGGCGTAAATGGTGTTGATCACAAAGATCCCTAAATTCCCATATTAAATCTGCGCGCGCACTATCATTACCAATCGGATCATAAAGCGCAACCATACTTCTTCCTCGCCTTGCATACATGATAAAAGCGGTTTTTGATTGATTGAAAAGTAATGATTTATCACCACTCATCACTAATCCGCCTTCAGGTTGCTTCGAGTTGAGGATGATTTGATGAGCTTCGCTCAATTCTTCTTTAGTGGGAATGGTTAAGATGGGTAATGCCGGTTTGAAAGACCAAAATAACATCACACCACTTAATAATATAAAACTCCCTAATGCTGCACGCAAGGCTCGAGGAACACGGCTATCTAATTCAAATTGCCACCATAAATTGTGACTATAAGGAATATCTTGATAAATAAATAAGATTAGCCAAACAAATAGGATAAGTAAGCCAAAAGTGATCACAAAGGATTTTAACGAAAAGGGCAAAATACTTAGTCGGCTTTTACGATAAAAGGCGTGTCTAAAATAGAACAATGATATTGCTATCGATAATAAAGTAAAGGCTTCAATCCAATGTAAACCTCTTAATAATGAGCAGATACTACCTAATATCAACAAGATAACGGACAATCCCCAAGCAGAATAAAGTCGGCGACGTAATCCCATCGCTAGTAATAAACATAAAACACCAATTAAGCTGGCAGTTAAATGGGCAAAATTGACGATTTTGTTAGGAATGAAGGTGCTGACAAAATGATGATTGAATCCAGGGATGACACTTGAAAACATCATCACCACGCCAGCAAAGAATACCGAGGTGGCCATAATTGTTGCAGCAATGCCAGTATCGGTTTCTTTTACTTGTGGAACAGAAAGAAAGTTTTTACCTTCATTAATTAACAGCAAAATTCCTGCGGGAATGAGTGGTAATATAATATAAATTAATCGATAAATAACTAAAGCAATAGTTAATGATGCCGCACCAATTTGAGATGAAAAAGCGGCTAATATAATTGCTTCAAATATACCAACACCACCCGGAACATGACTAAGCACCCCTGCTACTAAAGCGAGAATATAAATCATGATAAAAACAATAAAATTTGGCTTATTCGGTAATAAGAAATAGAGGATCGCACCAGCTAAAATAGCATCTAGTAAGGTAATCAAAAATTGACTACTAGCTAAACGCCAGTTAGGTAAACGGATTTTCCAATGAAAAAATTGGTATAAACGCGTATCTTTATTTGGTTTTTCAGACAATCGATGAGCATATAAAAATAATAATACACCGGCATAAATGATAAATACTGCACTACATATTAACTCGATACTGATTACTGAAGTATGTAGTGCTATCGTGGTCTTTTCAATATGAATTAGTGCCGCGATTGATGCTAATAACGGTAAGGTAAAGCCTAATGAAAAAGTAACAAAAATTGACATCCTTGCTACATCTATAGTGGTTAATCCATATTTGAAATAGAGCCGACAACGAATGGCGCCACCTGATAATGCTGATAATCCGACAGCATTACCAATCGCCGAAGCACAAATACCGCCGACCGCAATTGTTGATAATTTTAGTTCAACACCTGCATAACGTGCAGCTGACCATTCATAGCAGATAAGCATAATATAACTAGCTATTGCTGATAAACACGAAAGTAAAATTGCATGGTAAGGAAGTTGGTGTAGAGCTGACTTTAAATCGTTAATATTGATGGTTTTTAATAAATGCCAACACACTACAAGTGCAATACAAAAAATAGATAGTCCAAATAGTAGAGCGATGAATTGACGATATCGAGTGAAGCATTCTATAAGTTGCCATGGCAAAACTTTACGTGTTGATATTTTCACTTAATCAACTCCAGTTAGTTGCACTGATTATGAATTTTGATTAGCGCATTCTACCTCTCGGAATTAGTGAAAACAATCGAAAGAAATTAAAAAAAACATTAAATACTAGGCATTTTTTAGTAAATGAGACCAAACAGTCATTAATTATGATACCAATTTAGGATTAATGATTTTTTTTAATTGATTTTATTCATTTTTTATAATTAATTTCTTTGTCAAAATTATTAATTAAAAGGATAAATAGCGGTTGAGTTTTAACTGCGGTAATATAAACAATATTCAGGTTTTAATAAAATCTTACACTAAATTTTAATAAGCATAATAAAATGACTATATCACCCCAAACCACTCTTAATAACGTTAAAATGTATGTAAAGCAAAAGCTCTCCCATGATTTTTCTGGTCATGATATGGCGCATATTGAGCGAGTGGTTAAATTAGCCCAAAAAATTCTTAACCACCAGCCACAAGCAAATGCTTTTATTGTGTTGATGAGTGCTTATTTACATGATGTTATTGATGAAAAAGTTACGGAAGATGTTGATAGTGCCATAATTGAATTAAAAGAGTATTTACGCAGTTTGAAATTAACATCAGCCGAAATTAGCGCTATTTTCGATATTATTGAAAATATGTCCTATCGAAAAAATCTTTCACAAAAAGCCACATTATCGCTCGAAGGGCAAATTGTTCAAGACGCGGATCGCCTTGATGCAATTGGCGCTATTGGCATTGGGCGCACTTTTTATTATGGTGGTAATAAACACAATATCATGCATGATCCCAATGTCCCACCTCGAATTAAACTTGATGAAAACAATTATAAACAGACCAATACAGTAATTAATCACTTCTATGAAAAATTATTTTTACTTAAAGATATGATGAATACTGACACCGCTAAACAAATGGCCGAACAGCGCCATGAAATATTGGTTAAATTTGTCAATCAATTTGAACAAGAATGGCTTGGCATCGATTGATTTTATCCATCTATTATTTTTATTTAGATAGGTATTGGCGCACCAATTATTGAAAGAACAATAGGTAATGTAATTAAACTTAACAAAGTACTCACCAAGGTTGCACTAGATACCAGTTCAGGATGAGTATCAAATTGTACTGACATTAAGGTCGTATTGGCTGCATTTGGCATTGCGGCTAAAACGATAAGAATTTGTTTATACATGGGTGACAGTGGCATAAAATAAACCATCGCAAAAGCCACTATTGGTGATATAACCATTCTTGCAGTTAAAGCAAATGAGAGCTTTGGGTAATCAAGTTGGGTAATTTTTATTTTAGCTAGCTGCATTCCGAGAATAATCATAATGATGACAATAGATGAGTCACCGATCATTCCAATTGAAGTCATAATAGATTTTGAAAGTGGAATATGACAAAGCTGGAAAATAATTCCGGCAAAAGCACCATAGGCAACTGGCATTCTAATCACTTTTTTTATTACATCTTTTTGACTCACAATATCACTATGTGCACTGCCTTTAGCCGCATAATAAATACCAACGGTGCTCATAACAAATTGTTGTAACACCATCATAATGACACCTAAATCGAATCCAAGCGATCCAAAAAACACCAGTAATACTGGGGTGCCATAATTACCATTGTTCATAAAGCATGAACTTAAAATCAACGCACAACGCTCTTTTACCGAATAGCGCATAGCAATTGACCACATGCTGACAATAAATACCAAAGAAAAGCAGAGTCCAAAGATATAGGCAATATAGATAAAATAGTCACTGGTTAAGGTATGTGTGTAAAACGTTTTAAAAGCCAAAAAAGGTGAAAGCACATACAGCGACATTTTGGAAAGATTGGCGACATCAAACTTCAGAACTTTTTGGGCAATAAATCCTACAATAAAAATAGAAAAAATAGGAAATAAAATAATAAAAAATTGCATTGTGTTAACTTTTCGATAATTAGTTTATTGAATCTATAGCCAATACTATCGATTCGCGTAGTTTTTGACAGGTGTTATCATCAAGGGCTTTATTGTGTTTATCTGTTAGAATAAACAGATCTTCAATATGCTCACCAATTGTCGCTATTTTAGCACTACTCAACGATAAGTCTAACTTTGCAAAGACTTCACCAACACAAGCAAGTAATCCCGGTTTATCAAGTGCGATTAATTCCATATAAGTATCGTTAATTGAAGAGACAAAGTTAACTTGAGTCGGAACAGAAAATGATCGTAATCTTTGTTTAGTCGGCTTAATTGTCACACCTTTATAAACTGATTGATGAAGAACTTTATTTAAAGTTTGAATGATATCTTGGTGACGATTTTCAGGCACCACTTGCCCATTAGGTTCTAGTACAATAAAAGTATCAAGCGCAAATCCATTTTTATTGGTAATAATTAAAGCATCATGAATACTTAAATTTAGCATACTTAAAGCATTACATGCCGCTGCAAATAGGAAAGGTCTATCTGATGAGTAGATAATTATTTCCGTACCACCATGATAAGGATTTGGATTAATTGAAACGAGTGTTTGATTCAATTCATGGTTCAATAGAAGCTGTACATGCCAAGCAATCTGTTCGGCGGTATATCGCAAAAAGTAGTCAACACGATAGCTTTGCCAAAAATGTTTAATGGATTGTTCATCGTAATTTTGTGCAAGCAATTGAGCTAGTGCTTGCTGTTTATGTTGACGTGCAATACTGCGTTGTTCTGGTATTTGATGAATGCCAGAATCAAGCGAGCGCTTCGCTGTTAGATAAAGCTCACGCATTAAGCTCTGTTTCCAGCTATTCCACAAGGTTTCATTGGTTGCACAAACATCGGCAACCGTTAAACAAAGCAAATATTGTAATCGTCGTTTGCTCTTAACCAGTTGAACAAATTCACGAATAACTTCCGGATCTTGCAGATCACGGTTTTGGGCTGTTACTGACATCAATAAATGGTAACGAACTAACCAGACAATCAAATCAGTATCTTTCGCATCTAATTCATGTAATTGACAGAAAGATTCCACTAATTTTGCGCCAATTTCCGAATGATCGCCATGCCGTCCTTTGCCAATATCATGAAATAATCCGGTAATAATAAGTAATTCAGGTTTTGATAATTTAGCCAATGCCATTGAACTATTTGGATGTTTTTGTTTGCCATCTTCTGAACGTAAAAGATCCAGTTCTAACAATAAACGGATAGTATGTTCATCTACGGTATAAGCATGAAATAAATCAAACTGCATCATTCCTGAAATCTGTTGCCAACCGGGAATATAAACCGCCAGAATACCATATTGATGCATGGGTAAAATGGCTTTTTTGATCGCATCAGGATGTTTGATGATCTTCATAAACAACGTTCTCGCCTCTGGCTTTTCACATAATAAATACGTGAGTTTTCGCCTTGCAGAACGGAGTTGTCTAATGGTATTAGAGTAAAGTCCGGTAATTTGAGGATTAAGTAAAAGCGTATAGAACAGCTTAAGAATCGTTACCGGATCATCGGTAAAAACACTATTATGTTTAACATCAATAAGGTTATCTCTACTTTGGAAATGCTCATCGATATCATAAGTTTTATATTGTGAGTAACTTTTCAATATTGATTCATCAAATAACTGTAAGAGCATTTGATTGAGTTCAGTAATATTATGTGCTACCCGATAATAATCATGCATCATGTTTTCAACCGGGGCATTTCCTTCTCCACTATAACCTAACATTTTAGCGATGCTTAACTGGCGATCGAATAGTAGGCGGTTGTCATAGCGGTTAATAACACAATGCAGGGAAAAACGCATCCGCCATAAAAATTTGCGACAGGCTTTGAATTCTTCGACTTCCTCGGGTGTGAGATAATCAAAATGTCCAATTTTTTGCAAAAACTCTCCCCCAAAATGGCGAATAGCTAACCATTGGATAATTTGCATATCACGCAAGCCACCAGGACTATTTTTTAAATCGGGCTCTAAATTATAGGTAGTGCTATGATATTGCTGATGTCTTTCTTGTTGTTCCTTGATTTTTGCGCGATAAAACGCTGGCGAAGGCCAAATTTTATCGCTAAAAATTTGTGTTTGGAGCTCCTTAAGTAATGACTCACTTCCTGCAATCAATCTTGATTCAATTAAGTTTGTCATAATTGTGATATCATTTTTAGCTTCTTGCAGGCAGGTCTTTAATGTCCTGACGCTGTGACCAATATCCAGATGAAGATCCCAAAGTAAACGAACTAGATCACCTATCTGTTTTTCAAGCTCTTTGGTGAGTGAGTTATCACTTAGTATCAAAATATCGATATCAGACAAAGGATGCAGTTCACAACGACCATAACCACCAACAGCAATAAGTGCAATCCGATTTTTTTTAAATAGCGATGAAATTTGTTCTGGAATTTGATAGTAATGCCATAAACGTTCAAGTAGCTGATCGATAAATTGACTACGTAGATGTACTAAATCATCAATATCAGCATTGTTTTCGAATTGAGTAATCGACCATTGTTGAAACGCATTGAGTTGCTGTTTTATATAAGGAACTGTGATTTGGTTATCACTAAAATTAAGCGGAGAGACAGAATAAAACAAATGCGCATTAGTCATAGTCATCATATCAAATTGAGATAATTCAATTGTCATATCGTCTCCCGATTTTAAAAGAGTGTCAAGTTAGAATACCTTTACTTTTAATTAAAGAGCATTTGCACCTTTTAAAATTGATTTTTGATTTTTTTGTAAAAATAATTGAGGAGTGTATACCGTTTGATAATATTTATTAAAGATACATTCACCTAATTCAAATGCTTTTTTACTCAGAATAAGTATTAATAACCTCATGAATTTTTCATTTCATACTTTATGAATAAGGTAAGTTAATACTTTGTGTAAAAATAATTGAGGAGTGTATACCGTTTTATAATATTTATTGAGGATACATTCACCTAATACAAATCCTTTGTTACTTAGAATAAGTATTAATAAATCATGACTTGGTTCATTTCATACTTTATGAATAAGGTAAGTTAATACTTTGTGTGAAAATAATTGAGGAGTGTATACCATTTGCTGATATTTTATTTAATCTTAAAAATAGGGTAGATAAATTTGGAAGAACTAAATTACTTAAATTTATCAGAATGATAAATGTTTAGTTTGGCACTGATTGCGAATAATTAAACATAGCTTGCACAGTTTTATTTTTCAATCCATGCAAGCTACTATCAATTATAATTTGAAATCACTTAAATCATCTTCGCTGATTTCTGAGTCAATCTGACCAACAAGATATGAGCTCATTTCTGCTTCTTGTGGTGCGACTTGTACGTTATCGGAAACAAGCCAATTGTTGATCCAAGGAATTGGGTTGGATTTTACTTCAAATGGTAATTTAAGCCCAACAGCTTGCATACGAATATTGGTGATGTATTCAACATATTGGCAAAGGATATCTTTATTTAATCCAATCATTGAGCCACCTTCAAATAGGTATTCTGCCCACTCTTTTTCTTGATTGGCTGCTTGTAAGAACAGGTCATAACAATCTTGTTCGCACTCTTTGGCGATTTCGGCCATTTCAGGATCGTCTTCACCACTTCTTAGGGTGTTGATCATAAATTGGGTACCAGTTAAATGAAGCGCTTCATCACGAGCTATCAACTTGATTATTTTTGCATTACCTTCCATTAATTCTCGTTCTGCAAAGGCAAATGAGCAAGCAAAACTCACATAAAAACGAATAGCTTCAAGGGCATTAACGCTCATTAGGCAGAGGTAAAGTCGCCTTTTAAGTTCACGCAAGTCGATAGTGACGGTTCGATTATTGACAGTGTGTTTGCCTTCCCCAAGTAGATTGTAATAACTTGCGTAGCTAATTAGCTCATCATAGTAACCCGCAATATCACCGGCTCTTTTTTGGATTTCTTTATTGGTAACAATATCATCAAACACTACAGAAGGATCATTGACGATGTTGCGGATGATATGCGTATAAGAACGTGAATGGATAGTTTCTGAGAACGACCAAGTCTCTACCCATGTTTCTAGTTCAGGGATTGATATTAGGGGAAGTAAGGCAACATTGGGGCTTCGTCCTTGTATTGAATCAAGCAGTGTTTGATATTTTAAATTGCTAATAAAGATATGTTTTTCATGTTCAGGTAAAGCCGCATAGTCGATACGATCTTGAGATACATCGACTTCTTCTGGGCGCCAAAAGAAGGAAAGTTGTTTTTCAATTAATTTTTCGAACATTTCATATTTTTGCTGATCATAACGAGCAACATTCACCGGTTGACCAAGAAACATTGGTTCTTTAAGTTGATCATTATGGACGTGTGAGAAGGTGCTGTAATTCATACTCATAGTCGAACTCCTAATTTTGTTTACTTTTTCACTAAATATTCGGAAAAAGTAGGAATAGTAAGGATAACTTATCGCTATCCTTCACTTTTGTTATAGTGCTAAACAGGGCAATTAAATTTTACATGCTCCGCCTTCACAACCATCATCACTTGATGTGAGTTCAATATCACCTTGAATATCTTCAGCACCATCACGTGTATTATGATAATAAAGGGTTTTTACACCGTATTTATAAGCTGTTAGTAAATCAGCTAAAAGTTGTTTCATTGGTACTTTGTCATTCGGAAATTTGGTTGGGTCGTAATTAGTATTTGCCGAAATTGATTGGTCAATGAACTTCTGCATAATGCCTACTAAATGCAGATAACCTGTATTATTTGGAATTTGCCAAAGTAATTCATATAAATCTTTTAATTTATTATATTCAGGTACAACTTGTTTTAAGATGCCATCTTTGGACGCTTTAATGCTGATATAACCACGTGGAGGTTCAATACCGTTAGTGGCATTGGAGATTTGGGATGATGTTTCAGAAGGCATTAATGCTGATAAAGTTGAATTACGTAAACCATGAGTTTTTATTGATTCACGTAAAGACTCCCAATCATAATGTAGTGGCTCTTTAGTGATTGTATCGAGATCTTGTTTATAGGTATCAATAGGTAAGATCCCTTGTGAATAAGTCGTCTCATTAAATAGTGGGCAGGCGCCTTTTTCTTTGGCTAAGTTATTCGATGCTTTTAATAAATAATATTGCATCGCTTCAAAAGTACGATGCGTTAAATTATTAGCACTGCCGTCAGAATATTTAACGCCATGTTTTGCTAAATAATAAGCATAATTAATCACACCAATACCAAGCGTACGGCGATTAAGTGATGCGTTTTTAGCCGCAGGAACAGGATAATCTTGATAATCAAGTAATGCATCAAGGGCTCGAACAGTTAAGTCGGCAAGTTCTTCAAAATCGTCAAGCGATTCGATTTTACCTAAATTGAAGGCAGATAGGGTGCAAAGTGCGATTTCGCCTTTATCGTCATTGACATTATTAAGTGGTTTGGTTGGTAACGCAATTTCCATACATAAATTAGATTGATGTACCGGCGCAAGTTGTGCATTAAACGGACTATGCGTGTTACAGTGATCAACATTTTGTATATAAATTCGACCAGTCGATGCGCGTTCTTGCATTAATAATGAGAAGAGTTCTACTGCTTTTACTACGCGTTTTCTGATATTAACATCTTGTTCATATTGATGATAAAGTGCTTCAAATTTCTCTTGATCGGCGAAAAACGCATCGTAAAGCCCTGGTACATCTGATGGGCTAAATAGTGTAATGTTTTCATTTTTAATGAGGCGTTGATACATTAATTTATTGATTTGTACACCATAATCCAGATGTCGAACACGGTTTTCTTCAACACCACGGTTGTTACGTAATACTAATAAACTTTCAACTTCTAAATGCCAAATTGGATAAAATACGGTAGCCGCGCCACCACGAACACCACCTTGTGAACAAGATTTAACCGCAGTTTGGAAATATTTATAAAATGGGATACAGCCCGTATGGAATGCTTCGCCACCACGAATAGAGCTACCTAATGCCCGAATTCGACCCGCGTTAATACCGATACCAGCTCGTTGAGAAACATATTTTACGATAGCACTTGCGGTGGCATTGATAGAATCTAAACTGTCATCACATTCAATTAGTACACAAGAACTAAATTGACGAGTCGGGGTACGAACACCAGCCATGATTGGCGTGGGTAGTGAGATTTTAAATGTCGAAACGGCATCATAGAATCGTTTGATATAATCTAGTCGACTATTTTTAGGGTAATTCGCAAACAGACATGCTGCCACTAAGATATATAGGAATTGGGCGCTTTCATAAATTTCCCCAGTGACTCGATTTTGAACTAAATATTTACCTTCAAGTTGTTTAACCGCTGCATAAGAGAAGTTCATGTCACGCCAGTGATCGATAATTTTATCCATTTGTTCAAACTCTTCTTGGCTATAATCTTCAAGAAGATGTTTGTCATAACGTTCGCTGGCAACAAGTTTTTTTACATGTTCATAAAGCGGTGGTGGGGTAAATTGGTTATAGGCTTTTTTACGTAAATGGAATATCGCTAATCGAGCAGCTAAGTATTGGTAATCTGGTGCATCTTGAGAGATGAGATCTGCTGCTGCTCGGATAATTGTTTCATGAATGTCGGAAGTGCGAATACCATCATAAAACTGAATATGTGAACGTAATTCAACTTGAGAAACCGATACATTATCTAAACCTTCAGCAGCCCATGTAATTACTTTGTGAATTTTATCTAGATTAATAGGTTCTTTGTTTCCATCACGTTTTGTGACTAGTATTGATTTATTCATTTTCCATCCATTTTTGTGGTTTTTAATGGTGATTATAATAATTGATATTTATCAAAATATACAATATATAGTGCCTATTAATCATTTTATTACTATATATAGTGTGTTTAATAAGCGGTGATCTTTAATTTATTGACGAAAATCAATGACTACGGGTGATATTTAGAAATATGAACTTTTTTGTCAAAAAAAGGCAATGATAGGTAGTTACTTACCAAATGAGATATTGGGGAATGATAAGATCTACCTATCTATAATTACAACTCGAAATTCATATCATAAATATGAATCTATTTCGTTTATTGAGCTATATATTTAGCAATATATTATTCATTTTTATCTTGAGATTTGCTTTTATAATGCTATTTAGCTTTATAAGGATATAAAGCATAATAGCTGTTTAAGGCTATCTCCCAAATATAATTTTAATTAAATATGCTCAAGAACTAGGATAAGCCTTTGCTAAGGAGCTCTCATTTACCTATCAGTGAATCAATTTTTAGGTATTTACAAATTTACCAAAAACTTTGCTTAAACATGCATGATTTAGTTTGATCAATTTAATATCAGTCAACATGTTTGCTCAAGCAAGAACTTTTGGTAACTATTAATATATTCAATCTAATTCTTTTTGTAGCGCTGATTTGTGCTAGCTTTATTTTGTGCTTCCAACCAAGCCAGTTTCTCCGAGTAATTTTTCTCAGCACCCCGTTGTGTTGGATGGTAATATTTGCTGTCGGCCATTTCTGGTGGGAAGTAGTTTTCACCGGCTGCATAGGCATTAGGTTCATCATGTGCATAACGATATTGTGCGCCATAACCTAAATTTTTCATTAAACTGGTTGGCGCATTGCGTAGGTGTTCTGGAACATCATAGTCAGGTTTGGATGTTGCATCTTTCATCGCTTGGTTAAATGCAAGATAAACTGCATTACTTTTAGGTGCACATGCTAGGTAAACAATTGCTTGTGCGATAGCTCGTTCGCCTTCTGCTGGTCCAACTCGAGTAAAACAGTCCCATGCTGCTAAAGCGACTTGCATTGCTCTTGGGTCGGCATTACCGATATCTTCTGATGCAATAGCCAATAATCGACGAGCGACATATAGCGGATCTCCACCGGCGGAAATGATTCTTGCATACCAATAAAGTGCTGCATCAGGTGCAGATCCTCTAATTGATTTATGAACCGCCGAGATTAGGTCATAATAACGGTCACCTTGATTATCAAATCTTGCACTACGTTCGCCGATGACTTCTTTTAGTAATTCAGGCGTTAATGGTTTTCCATCAGACATATCAACCAGCAATTCAAGCGTGTTGAGTGCGCGTCTTGCATCACCACCAACAAATTCGGCAATCTGTTTTCTGGTTTCCTCAAGTAGCGTAATTTTTTGGTTGCCATAACCACGTTCCGGATCATCCATCGCTTGTTGTAAAATTTGCTCAATATCTTCATTAGTTAATGATTTAAGCAGATAGACTCTGGCACGGGATAGTAGTGCTGAATTTAACTCAAAAGAGGGGTTTTCTGTGGTAGCACCAATAAAGGTTACTGTACCATTTTCGACATAAGGTAAAAAAGCATCTTGTTGGCTTTTATTAAAACGATGAACTTCATCAACAAATAAAATGGTTCTTACTCCGGATTGTTGATTAATTTTAGCTCGTTCAATCGCTTCGCGAATATCTTTAATCCCTGAAGTTACTGCTGAAATTCGTTCTACTTTGGCATTAGCATGATGCGCAATAATTTCTGCTAAAGTGGTTTTGCCGGTTCCGGGTGGTCCCCAAAGGATCATCGAATGTAAATGACCTGCTTCAATTGCTTTAGGCAGGGGTTTATCTTTACCAAGTAGTTGGCTTTGACCTATATATTCAGATAAATTACGTGGACGCATCCTTGCCGCTAAAGGTTTAAATTCATCTGACCCAAATTCAAAAGAGAGACTAGGCATGCTACACCATCCAAATTTACAAAATACAGTTATTATATACTGCTTAACTGATAAGTGAAAAAGAAAAGAAAATATCTTTCACAGCTAACAGAAAAACGGTAATATTTTGAACTAAATTAAAATGATTGTTTAATTTATTGTATTAAACAAAATGCATAAGGATTGGTAATGAAGAAGTTTTTAATTTTAATTGGGTTAATTACAAGCTGTGCAGCATGGGCTGGTGATAAAGAGGTGTTGCAAGAGCGATTAGCTAAAATTGATGGGTTTTATGCTCGATTTTCACAAGATGTGAAAACAGCCGATAAACAACCAGTTCAACAAGGTAAAGGTGATTTGTGGGTAACAAGGCCTTATTACTTTAATTGGACAATGACTGAGCCAGACGAGACGTCAATCATTTCAGATGGGCGTAACATGTGGGTCTATACTCCTGCCGTTGAACAAGTTAGTGTAATGAGCTTAAAAAAATCGGTGGATAATCGTTTAATGCTTTTGATTACGGATAGTCATAATCCTATTTGGAATGCATATACTGTTACACGTAAACAAGACTCTTTTACATTGAAACCAACTGATGGTTCTAACCAAGATTTTGTTATTTCTGTTTTGCCTACTGGGATGATTTCAAATTTTACGATTATCGAGGAAGATGGTCAGCGTAGTTTTTATGATTTATCTCGTCAAACCCTAGGTAAGGTAGCACTTGATAAGTTTAAGTTTACTCCACCAGCTGGAGTAACGGTTGATGATCAGCGTTAATAGTTTAAACAATAGTTAATTATTTAACTTTTGCGAATTAATACACTTTGCGTAATGGCGCAAAGTGTATTGACTTTAATAGAATCTACTCATTTTCATTAATACTAATAACGGGGTTATCTGAAAATAGATAGTGATCTCGTTTTGTTTCAAAATCTTCGCTAGCAGCATCAAATAACATTTTTTTTGTGTTCTCTAGATGTTGCCACATGGCTAACTTAGCCGCTTTTGGATCACGATTAATTAGCGCATCTAATATTTTGTCATGTTCATCCCACCAGCTTTCAATGTCTTGTTGTTGTACATGTTCATGAAGTTTTTTCCATAATGGGTTTAATGTTCTTTGCTGCCAAGCTTCTTGAACGATAGTAATTAAAGCGGTATTCCGTGTGATCATGGCAATCTGTGTATGGAATTTTAGATCCCAATCAGAATCACGATAATGATCTTCTTTTTTAGCATTATGTTGAATTTCTAATAATTTGACGATGTCGTCTTTAGTAATTTGTGTTGCTGCAAATTCGGCAATGTTACTTTCAATAAGTTGGCGGGCTTGCAATAATTCAAAAGGCCCTGTCGTAGAAAAATTTAATCCTTTCTGGGAGGTTAGAATATTGGTCTGTAAACTATTAGCTATAACATGAATTCCAGAGCCTTTTCTTGCATCAACATAACCTTCAACTTCAAGCATAATAATAGCTTCACGGACAACTGAACGACTTACTTTTAGTTCTTCACATATCAATCTTTCAGATGGTAATTTGCTTCCTACTGGATAAATGCCGTCAATAATTCGGTTTTTAAGTTCAGTTGCGATAACTTGATAAAGTCTTTGATACTCGTGCTGTTCTTGGGTCATGATGAATTTTGCATAAATCCTTTAAGTTTTTTTAGACTTTTAAAATAACATCTAATTGCTTCAAATTAAATAATGTTGTTCCAATTTTTTTAATTAAATTTTTTAGTTACAAACTTTTTAGTTTAAAAAATATCCCTTTAATTATTAGGGATATAGTTCATTTTTGTGATGTATGTCAACTTTTTTAGTTGTCAGGCATGTTATTATGCGCCAAAATATCTATATATTTAGGAGCAATTAAAGATGTACAAAACGATAAAAAACCTACGATGGTATATGATAGCATTAGTCACCGTAGGGACAATTCTTGGTTATCTTACGCGAAATTCGATTGCGGTAGCCGCCCCGGTTCTTAATGAAGTAATGGGATTAACAACGCAGCAATATTCATATGTGGTAGCTTCTTATTCAGCTTGTTATACCATCATGCAACCAGTTGCCGGATATATTTTGGACTTGTTGGGCACGAGAGCGGGATATGCGGTTTTTGCTATTTTGTGGTCAGTATTTTGTGTTAGTACCGCATTTTCAGGTAGTTGGATCGGACTGGCTTTTGCTCGAGGTGCTGTTGGTGCAACAGAAGCAGCAATGATCCCTGCGGGACTTAAAGCGACTAGTGAATGGTTTCCGGCAAAAGAAAGGTCGATCGCGGTTGGTTGGTTTAATTTAGGTTCATCAGTGGGCGCCATGATCGCACCACCATTAGTTGCATGGGCAATTTGGTTCCATAGCTGGCAATGGGCATTTATATTGTGTGGTTTATTAAGTTTTATTTGGGGAATTTTTTGGTTAATCCTTTATCGTCACCCTACAAAACAGAAACGTCTTTCTGAAGAAGAGAAAAAATATATTTTATCTGGTCAAGAAGCAAGTCATCAAACTTCAAATAATGAAAAATTACCAGCGAGTAAAATCTTAACCAGCCGCCGTTTTTGGGGAATTGCTCTACCAAGATTTTTAGCAGAGCCTGCATGGGGTACCTTTAATGCGTGGATTCCATTATTCATGTTCACAGCTTATGGTTTTGATTTGAAACAAATCGCTATTTTTGCTTGGATGCCAATGCTTTTTGCTGATGTTGGATGTGTTCTTGGTGGTTATATGTCACCATTTTTCCAAAAACATTTTAAAGTAAGCTTAATTAATTCAAGAAAAATGGTAGTGACGGTTGGTGGTGTGCTTATGATTGCACCTGGTCTGATAGGTCTATTTTCAAGTCCTTATGTTGCTATCTTTTTATTCTGTATTGGTGGTTTTGCTCACCAAGCATTATCAGGAGCATTAATTACTTTATCGTCTGATGTATTTGGCCGTAATGAAGTGGCAACAGCGAATGGATTTACCGGCATGGCTGCATGGCTAGCTAGTACTATTTTTGCACTTATTGTTGGTGCACTTGCTGATACTGTTGGCTTTAGTCCTTTATTTGTAATTTTATCTTGTTTAGATCTTTTAGCTGCCTTAGCGGTTTGGACTATTTTGAAAGAACCAACATCAGATCAAAATTAATCAATAAATTAATAAGATTACAGGATGTATTTTCCTGTAATCTTTTAATAGTTAACTACTATTTATGGAGAATAAAATGAGTTTTTTAACTGAAAACTTTTTACTAGATACCGAATTTTCTCGTCAGCTTTATCATGATTTTGCTGCTGATCAGCCAATTTTTGATTATCACTGCCATTTACCACCGGAACAAATTGCTAAAGATTATCAATTCAAGAATTTATACGATATTTGGTTAAAAGGTGATCATTATAAATGGCGTGCAATGCGTACCAATGGTGTTGCCGAAAAATTCTGTACTGGTACTGATATTAGTGATTTAGACAAATTCAAGGCTTGGGCAGAAACTGTTCCTCATACTATTGGTAATCCTTTATATCATTGGACTCATTTAGAGCTTCGTCGTCCTTTCGGTATTGATAACGTTCTATTATCTCCTTCTACAGCAGAGCAAATTTGGAATACTTGTAATGAGATGTTAGCGACTCCAGAGTTTACAGCTCGTAGCATCATGAAAAAAATGAATGTTAAGATGGCAGGTACAACAGATGATCCTATTGATGATTTAGCTCATCATAAAACTATTGCAGAAGATAGTTCATTTGATGTTAAAGTTTTACCAAGCTGGCGTCCAGATAAAGCATTCAATATTGATTCAGAATTCTTTGCGGCATATATGGAAAAACTTTCTGCAGTAGCCGATGTTGAAATTTCATCATTCCAAGCGCTTTGTCAGGCTTTATCAAAACGTATGGATCATTTTGCTGCTCATGGTTGTAAGATTTCTGACCATGCATTAGATACAGTTGTTTATGAAGAAGCTACTGAAAAAGAGTTAGATACCATTTTAACTAAACGTTTATCTGGCGAAGTTTTAACCGCTAAAGAAGTTGCTCAATTTAAAACTGCTGTACTTATTTTCTTAGGTGTTGAATACAACAAACGTGAATGGGTTCAACAATATCATATAGGTGCATTGCGTAATAATAATTCAAGAATGTTTAATTTAATGGGGCCTGATGTTGGGTTTGATTCTATTAATGATTCACCTATTGCTCAACCACTTTCTCGTCTATTAGATGCTCAAGCAAAACAAGATGCATTGCCAAAAACGATTTTGTATTGTTTAAACCCTTCTGATAATGAAATTCTTGGTACGATGATTGGTAACTTCCAAGGAGCAGGTATTCAAGGAAAAATGCAATTTGGTTCAGGCTGGTGGTTTAATGATCAAAAAGACGGCATGATTCGTCAAATGACACAGCTTGCTCAACTTGGATTATTAAGCCGTTTTGTTGGTATGTTAACCGATAGTCGTAGTTTCTTATCTTACACTCGCCATGAATATTTTAGACGTATTTTATGTCGAATGATTGGACGTTGGGTTGAAGATGGCGAAGCACCACGTGATATCCAATTATTAGGTCAAATGGTTAAAAATATTAGTTTTGATAATGCTAAAAACTATTTTGGTATTGAACTAAGCTAAAAAGCATTAAGTCGTTGTGATTAGATTAATTAAAGAAGAGTTAGAGTAATGAAAACATTAAACAGAAATGATTTTCCGGGTGCAAAATATACGACACGTATTGTTCAGTTTGGCGAAGGTAATTTTTTACGTGCATTTTTAGATTGGCAGTTAGATATTCTTAATGAAAAAACTGATCTTGATGCTGGTATTGTTGTGGTTCGCCCGTTAAATACGGACTTTCCACCATCATTAAGTATTCAAGATGGGTTGTATACAACGCTTGTTCGTGGTTTGAATGAACAAAATGAAGCAGTGAAAGAGTTTAGATTGATTCGTTCAGTTAATAACGAAATCAATGTATATACTCAATATGATGAATATCTTGAGTTAGCTAAAGATCCGAATATTCAGTTTATTTTTTCAAATACTACCGAAGCTGGCATTAGTTATGTTGAAAGTGACAAATTAACAGATAAACCTGCAACGAGTTATCCAGCAAAATTGACTGCATTTTTATATGAAAGATTTGTTCACTTTGCCGGCAGTAAAGAAAGTGGTTTGATTATTATTCCATGTGAATTAATTGATTATAACGGCGATGCACTTAAAAAATTAGTACTTAAATATGCGAATCAGTGGAACTTGTCAGACCAATTTATCAATTGGCTTGAAAATGATAATTTATTCTGCTCAACTTTAGTAGATAGAATTGTTCCAGGATACCCAAAAGCGCAAATCGCTGAGCTTGAGACTGAATTAGGTTATAAAGATAACTTTATTGATTCAGCGGAATATTTTTATCTATTTGTTATTCAAGGACCGCAATGGTTAGCTGAAAAATTATGCCTTGATAAATGCAATATGAACATCAAAATTGTTGATGATATTAAACCGTATAAAGAGCGTAAAGTAGCTATTTTAAATGGTGCTCATACTGCATTAGTTCCTGTTGCTTATTTATCAGGTATTGATACTGTTGGCGAATCAATGAATGACACTCAGATTTTATCTTATATAAAAGAAACCATTTTTGATGAAATTATCCCTGTTTTAGATTTACCTCATCAAGAATTGGTTGATTTTGCTCAATCAGTTATTAGTCGTTTTAAAAATCCATTTATTGAACATCAATTGATGTCAATTGCTTTAAACAGTATGACTAAGTTTAAAACACGTATTCTTCCTCAATTAATTAATTATCAAAAAGAAAAAGGAACATTGCCTAAACATTTGGTGTTCTCTTTTGCTGCATTGATCGCATTTTATCGAGGTGTGCGTAATGGACAAAGTTATCCGTTACAAGATGATGCAATCTGGTTAGAACGCTTCAGTAATAGTTGGACAGCCATTGCAGAAGGGAAAAGTTCATTAGAGGATTTAATCAAAGTTGTTTTAGGTGACACGGCTCATTGGGAGCATGATCTATTAACTATTCCTCAATTAGCACAAACTTTAACACAATATTTAACCGTCATAACCGAAGAGGGAATGCGTCAAGCAATTGAAAAATGTGTTAATGGTAGCAAATAACATGAGTGATTCAATGGTTAAATATATAAAAATAAACAATAAAGATAATGTCGGTGTGGCATTATCTGATTTAGAAGCACATGAAGAAAATATCGTTGTTGATGGACAGGTAATTGATCTAAAAGAGCCTATTAAACAAGGGCATAAATTTGCACTTATCGATATCGACCAAGATGAAAATATTATTAAATATGGCTTACCAATTGGTCATGCTACTCGCTTAATTAAAGCTGGAGAGCATATTCATTCTCATAATTTAAAAACCAATTTAAGTGATATTAATGATTACAAATATCAACCTACTTTATCGAAAAATGATCTGTTGCATGAGATTACCGATAAGGAAGTACAAATTTATCGACGTAAAAATGGTGAAGTTGGTATCCGTAATGAACTCTGGATTATTCCAACTGTAACTTGTATAAACGGGATAGCAGAACAAATTGTTAAACAGTTTTGTGATGAGTTAAATAATCAATTAGAAATTGATGGTATAACTGTACTTGAACATCCTTATGGCTGTTCTCAGCTTGGACAAGATCATCAAAATACTAAAACTATTTTACAAAATTTAGTCAAACATCCTAATGCTGGTGCTGTATTGGTCATCGGACTTGGTTGTGAAAATAATCAGGTTTCAGAATTTAAGGCTAGTTTAGGTGAATATGATGAATCTCGAGTTAGATTTTTAATCGCTCAGCAAGAAACCGATGAAGTTGAATCAGCATTGGCTCATTTAAGAGAACTTTATGCCATTATGAAGCAGGATAAACGTGAAGTAGGGCATTTAAGTGAATTGAAATTTGGATTGGAGTGTGGTGGTTCTGATGGTTTTTCAGGTATTACAGCTAATCCAATGCTTGGTCTGTTTTCTGATTATGTTATTGCTCATGGTGGAACGAGTGTTCTTACTGAAGTACCAGAAATGTTTGGTGCTGAGAACATTTTGATGTCACATTGTATTGATGAGTCGACTTTCGACAAGACTGTACACATGATCAATGATTTTAAACAATATTTTATTTCAAATAATCAACCAATCTATGAAAACCCTTCTCCAGGGAATAAGGCTGGTGGCATTACAACTTTAGAGGAGAAATCTTTAGGTTGTACGCAAAAAGCGGGTGGTAGTGAAGTTATTGATGTTCTTAAATACGGTGAAATGTTAACTAGACATGGATTAAATTTACTAAGCGCACCTGGTAATGATGCAGTAGCTACTGGTGCTTTATCAGCAGCTGGATGTCATATGGTGCTTTTCACTACAGGAAGAGGCACTCCATACGGCGGCATTGTGCCAACAGTCAAAATTGCAACTAATACACAATTAGCTGAGAAAAAAGCCAATTGGATCGATTTTAATGCCGGTAAACTGATACAAGGAGTCTCCATGCAATCTTTGTTGATAGAGTTTATTGACTATATCGTTCTTATTGCTAACGGGAAACAAACACGAAACGAAATTAACAACTTTAGAAATTTAGCCATATTGAAAAGTGGTGTAACTCTATAGATAAAAATCCAAGAATAAATATCCACGTCATTAAGTCCTTCGGGACTTGATGCGAGGGACCGTTTTTTTTAAATATTATAGGTATCTTTTATGAGTAAGGAAAAAAATAATAAAATTACATGGTTAGTAAGATTTTCATACGGCAGTGGTAATTTAATTGGTAGTGGTGCATTAGCAATTAGTGGCGCTTGGCTACTCTATTTTTATACCACTTTTTGTGGATTAAGTGTGGTGCAAGCTGCATTAATTTTTTCGATCGCTACTTATTTGGATGTCATACTGAATCCATTGATGGGCTTTATTACAGATAATTTCTATCAAACTAAAATTGGGCAACGTTTTGGACGACGTCGATTTTTTATTTTGATTGGTATTCCATTAATGGTCATTTATCCTATGCTATGGATTGATGGTATGGGGTTTTGGTATTACTTAGTAACATATATTTTATTTGAGATTATTTATACCAGCATCATGATTCCATTTAATACGTTACCTGTGGAAATGACATCTAACTTTTCAGAACGTACTTATTTAACTGGTTCAAAAGCAATGTTTGGTAAAGTAGCTAATTTCTTAGGTGCAGCAATACCAGGTGTATTCTTTTATTTCTATAGTAAGGAATCCGCAACACCATTTTTGTTAACTGGGATCACTTATGCCACTATCATGATGTTAGCTTTGATTTTGCTTTATTGTAATAGTTGGGAAAAACCTAAAGAAGAAGTAAAAGATGAATCTGTTCATAGCTTTTTTGAAGCAATTAAAAAGCTTTTTATCGATATCTTATCAACATTCCGTGTTAAAACTTTTAGAACGCATTTAGGAATGTATTTATTCGGATTTGGTGCTGAGTGGTTATTTACTGCGGTATTTACCTATTTCATCGTATTTAGTTTAGGTGAACCTCGTTCTTTTGTTGCTTCAATGAATTCATTAAGTAGTATTTGTCAGCTGGTTTCAACCGCATTTTTTATGATGTATTGTGCTAAGAAAGGCTTCAAAAAACCATTTATTATCGCATTACTCATTGTTATTTCATCGATGATTGGTTATGTCGGTATTTATTACTTTAATCTGCCTCATATCACTTGGATTGTAGTGGGGATTACAATTTGGTTTGGTTTGGGTACTGGTGGTGTTTACTATATTCCTTGGAGTGTATATGTATTCTTAGCTGATGTAGATGAGGTTGTAACTAATCGACGTCGTGAAGGGGTATATGCAGGAGCAATGACCATGGCAGGTAAACTAGTTCGTGCTTCAATTGTCTTTGTGCTTGGTATGATATTAAGTGCTTATGGCTTTGAATCGAAATCACATGTACAGCCACAAAGTGCGATTGATGCTATTAATGGTATTATTTTATACGGCGTAGTAGGAATGGCATTAATTGGGGCATTCTTTGCTTGGAGAATGAAGCTCGATCACTCTACTCATTCCATCATTATCAATGAAGTTGCTCGTATTCGACAAGGTGGCAAAATGGAAGATGTTACGCCTGAAACACGAAAAGTGGTTGAAGAATTATCTGGCATCGCTTACGAAAAATGTTTCGGTAATAATAACATTGGATTTAAGCAAAAAGAGACCACAACTAATTAAAGCAAAATATTTATCAGGATCAGTATGCTGATCCTATAACCTAAAGCTGCAAACATTAGAGTAAATTAAAATGTTTGTAAAAATATAAAGGATAAACTCATGACGACTATATCTGTAAAAGATTTTGGCGCTATTGGTGACGGAAAATCAATAAATACTCAAGCTTTTGAAAAAGCAATTCAACATATTGATCAATTAGGTGGTGGAACGCTAATTGTTCCTGTTGGTACCTATTTTACTGGGGCAATTAAGCTTTGTAGCAACATAACGCTTGTTATTGAGCAAGGGGCGACTTTATTATTTTCTGATGATGCTAAAGATTATCCAGTTGTTAATTCTCGTTGGGAAGGGGTTAAGCAGGATGTGTATATGCCTTGTATATACGGCCAACATATTGAAAATGTGGTTATAACTGGAAATGGTAAAATTGATGGTAATGGTCAAAAATGGTGGCATACATTCCGTCATGATCGAAGCAATCTTAAATATCCAAGACCTTATTTAATTGGTTTTGATTTTTGTGAACGAGTTACAATTGAAAAAGTTTTTCTAACTCAATCACCTAGCTGGACTGTTCATCCGATGGAATCAAATAATGTCGTTGTCGATAATATTTCAATTCTTAATCCAGCTGATTCACCGAATACCGATGGTATTAACCCTGAATCTTGTCGTAATGTGAGAATTTCAAATTGTTATATTGATGTTGGCGATGATTGTATTGCAATAAAAGCAGGCACTGAAGAAACAGCTGAAAAAAGTCCATGTGAGAATATTTTAATTACTAATTGTAATATGATTCATGGTCATGGTGCGGTGGTTCTTGGTAGTGAGATGAGTGGTTGCATTCGTAATGTAACTATTACAAATTGTGTATTCCAAAAAACCGATCGAGGTGTAAGATTTAAAACTCGTCGAGGTCGAGGAGGAACTATTTCTGATATCACATTTAGTAATATTGTAATGGATGAAGTTTTATCGGCATTTGTTATGAACTACTATTATTATTGTGGTCCAAAAGGAAATGATCCAATTGTTTGGAATAAAGATGCTCTACCCGTTAATGAGTTTACACCAGCATGCCACAATATTAGCTTTTCAAACATTATTGCTAAAAATGTTCGTGCTTATGCCGGCTTTTTATATGGTATTCCAGAATCTCCTATTTCTAATATCTCTTTTGATAATATCCGTGTTTCAATGCAACAAAATGCTCAAGCAGGCGAGGTTGATATGTTTAAAGATGTCAAACCGGAGGCTGGTAAAGGGTTCTTTATTGAGAATGCACAAAGTGTTTTATTTAATAATGTCATTATTGATAATATTGTGACTGATCCACTATGTGTAAAAAATAGTGAAGACGTACATATTAATCAGTCTTTTGTTAAGCAAGACGGTAAGTTAATAAGCTTGAAAAGTTAAATATGATATTTAAAATAACCGTTGCCGTATTGGTAACGGTTATTTTTTAAATTTTTATTAGCTTTACCATTATATCTTGCTATTAATATTCTTGAATGTAAAAATTTTTTGTTTTAATTAAGTATGATTTCTTCATTCAATTTTTTATCTTCAATCTTTTAATACTGTTTATTCTTATTATTTGCATTCCTGACAATTTTCTTTTCTCTTTCTCGAAAACAAAATAATTTTGATGTAGATCACATTTATCTAATAAAGCCGTTAAAGCTAAATTTTTAGCTATTCATACTCAAAACAGTGCTTAACTCTTTATAGGATAAATTATGACAAGTGCATTTTATAAAAAACCAACTTATTGGTTTGCTTCGTTTTATAGCATTATGTATTACGCGGCGGGTAGTTTTGTTTTTTCTTTTTATGCAATATGGCTTAGTAAAGAGATTGGTTTAACAGCAAAACAGACTGGTATTATCTATTCTTTTAACTATTTTATTTCGTTAATTATCATGATTATTTATGGTGTTTATCAAGATAAATTAGTCTTAAAAAAACATCTAATTTGGTTTCAAAGTGTCATCATAACATGTGCTGCACCTGCATTAATCTATGTTTACGAGCCACTTTTAAGACATAATTTTTATGTTGGTGTTATCTTTGGCAGTTTCTTCTTAGGTTTTGGTTGGGTTGCCGGTATGGGCTTGATCGATTCTTACTGTGAAAAAATCAGCCGTGCTTTCGATTTTGAATTTGGACAATGCCGGACTTGGGGTTGTATTGCTTACGCAGTGGGTACCTTTATCGCTGGTATTTTAATTAGTATCAATCCTCATCTTAACTTTTGGGCTGCTTCAGTGGTCGGTATCTGTTTTATGATACTCAATTTGAATTTCAAACCAGATTTAAGTAAATCATCGGCAGCAGTATTTCAGAAGAAAGATAAACTAAGTTTTAATGAAATTGTTTCAGTCTTTGGACTGAAAAAGTTTTGGATATTTGTTGTTTATGTACTTGGTACTTATAGCTTGTACAACATTTATGACCAACAATTATTCCCTGTCTTTTTTACTCAGCAGTTTACCGATGTAAATGATGGTTATCGCTTATATGGTATTTTGAATTCATTTCAAGTCTTTTTAGAAGCAGCTGTTATGTTTTGTGTGCCATTTGTGGTTAACAAAGTTGGTGCAAAAAATGCATTAATCTTTGCTGCATTTATCTCTGCAACTCGAATATTTTTAACAGGTCATGTTGAAAGTATTGCAATTATTTCCGTAATCAAACTTATGCACTGTTTAGAGATCTCAACTATTTTAGTCTCAGTGTTTAAATATATTGATAACAATTTCAATGCACGCTTGTCAGCTACAGTGTTTTTGATCGGTTATCAAGTAGCCGGTTCAGTAGGCGTAATATTATTTTCTACCTTTGTCGGTAATTTTTATGACACTGAAGGTGCTGCTACTACGTTTAATTATTTAGGCTTAGTTGTTTTAGGCTTCATGATATTTGCTATGGCCTTCTTAAGTCGTGATAGAAAGTCAGACAAAATTGAAAATGAAAGTAATTAAGCAAACGAAATTTATATTTTAATTAATAATATTTGTTAAAACTTATTAAGGACGCAAAATGAATATATTTGATTCAGTAACACAGTTTCACTTCGAACAAACAAGAACTATTTCACCTGAAAATTTGACTGGTGAAAAGGGTAAATCGTGTATGAAAGCTAGTGCTTTAGGTCCATGTAGGAAAGGACAAGGTTTTATATCCATTCCTGCTGGTGAAAAAGTGACTATTGCTGAAATTACTGGCCCAGGGGAAATTCGTCATATGTGGTTTACTTTAACTGATAAAACACATCGTGGAAGCTTTGTATTACGTGATGTTGTGATTCGAATTTATTGGGATGATGAAACTGTTCCTTCAGTGGAAAGTCCTATTGGTGACTTTTTCTGTAATGGTTTTGGTGCGAGATGTGATATTAATTCTATGCCAATAGTGGTTAATCCAACAGGTGGTTTTAATAGTTATTTTAGAATGCCATTTAATAAAAAAGCTAGAGTTGAAATTCACAATGAACATGAAGCTGATTTGCAACATTTCTTCTTTGCTATTAATTATGCGTTGATGCCAAAACCATTTGAAAATCCACTTTACTTTCATGCTCAATGGCGTCGTCAACGTGTAACTAATCATGCACAAGATTATGTCATATTAGATAACGTTCAAGGTTATGGTTATTATGTAGGTACTTACTTAGCCCTTACAGCTTTAGAGCGTTATTGGTGGGGAGAAGGGGAGTTTAAATTCTATCTTGATGATGATAGCGATTATCCAACACAACATTCAACTGGTTCAGAAGATTACTTTGGTGGAGCTTGGGCATTCCATAACCGTGATAGCCAAGGTCGTCCAAAAGCGAAATGTTTCCAAACAATGTTTATGGGATATCCATATCAAACAAACCGGGATGCAACACGTGACTTTTTCCAAACTGGAGATTCTAATCCAGTACATGGTTTTGGTGATGATGGTTTGCCTTCACATGGTTTATATCGTTGGCATCTTCCAGATCCAATTGCATTTCACAAAAATATCAAATTAGCGTTTCAACAAATCGGTAATGATGATATAAGACTATATGAACGTTGTGATGATATTGCGAGTGTTGCTTATTGGTATCAAAGTCCATCGGTGAACCACAATCCAGTGTTCCCGAATAAACAACAACGTACTCCACGTTAGTATTAAGGTGATCTATGGCGAGTAATAAACTAAAAATTAATGATATTGCTCGTTTGGCTGGCGTGTCGGCAACGACCGTCAGTCATATATTTAACAAACGAGATAAAAAATATCGTATTTCTCCACAAACTCGGCAAAGAGTCTTATCGATCGCGGAGAAATATAGCGATCAACCCCATATTCGTCAATATTTGGTGAAAGCTAACAGCACCAATACGATTGGTGTTATTGTCCCCGATATGTCAAATTCATTTTTTTCTATGTTTTTGCATCATCTTGAATCATCTTTTCGGCAAAAAAATATCCAATTATTAATTACTTGTAGTCACTATAATAAAGAGGTTGAAATCAAAGTAGCTCAAAACTTAGTAGAGCGAAAAGTTGATGCGATGATTGTTGTAACCTCATTAGACAGTGATAAATTGTATGTAGATATTAATCAAAATACACCGGTACTACTTTTTGACCGTTATCTCAAAGATACCGTATTACCCTTTATTACAAGTGAATCATTACAGTCTGTAAGTGATTTAATTAAGCCTTATGCAAAGAATTTAGACGAATTTTATTTTATTGGTTGTGATATTCAGTTAACTTCGATATGTGCAAGACTTGAGGGTTTCAGGCGTGGCTTAGAAAGTGTGGGATTAACTGTAAAACCAGAATGGATTGTGAGTGATGATTATGCTCCTAATAAAGGTTTTGAATTACTTAAAGGTGTTCATGAAAGGTTAGGCCGAATGCCAAAAGCTATTTTTACACCATCAGGTAATTTATTGGAAGAGGTCTTAGGTTATTTGGTTACAGCTAGAATTGATCCTGAGCAGGTGTATTTGTGTTCTTATGATTACAATAACTATCTTGGCTATTCGTATTATCCGATAGATGCTATTGTACAAGATATCGAAAATATGGCGCTAACTTGTGTAGATGTGGTTGATGATTTGCTAAATTTTAAAGAATTAAAACATCTAGAATTTTTTATTGAGCCACAAATTATACGCCATCGTTAATTTAAACGTTATGATTAGCGATTCGCATTTTTCATTATGCGTGCTTTGTCAACTTGCCATTGGCGTTCTTTAATATCAGTACGTTTGTCGTATTCTTTTTTACCTTTTGCAACGCCAATTTTTACTTTTGCCCATGCATTTTTCCAATACAATGAAAGTGCAACAACAGTGTAACCTTGACGATTTATTTGTCCAAAAAGCGAGTTCAATTCTCGTTCATTTAGCAGTAATTTTCGAGTGCGTATAGGGTCACACACTACATGGGTTGAAGCAACACTCAATGGAGTTATAGTTGCACCAAATAGCCATGCTTCGCCATTTTTAAGTAACACATAACTGTCACTGATATTCGCTTTGCCAGCTCGCAGTGATTTAACTTCCCAACCTTGTAGGGATAAACCTGCTTCAATTTCCTCTTCAATAAAGTACTCATGACGCGCACGTTTATTTAATGCAATGGTAGCCGAACCAGGCTTATGTGATTTTTTCTTAGTCATAATGTGCGTTATTATAGAGTTACATGATACTATATGCCACTAATTTTAACTTTTAATTTTTTATTATTATGGCACATGTTTTTCACGAAGTGATCGAGCCTTATTCAATCCAACAAATGTTTGCGTTGGTAAATGATATAGCTAGATACCCTGAGTTTGTTCCTGATTGTATCGCAACTGGGATTATTAGCAAACAAGATAATCTTTTAACTGCATTTATTGAGGTTGAAAAATTGGGATTTAAAAAATCTTTTACCACCATAAATCAGATTAATGAGCCTAATTCAATTGATATGGCATTGATAGATGGTCCATTTAAACATTTAAAGGGGCGATGGGAATTTACTAAAATTGATGAGCAAAAAAGTAAAATCAGCTTAAATTTAAACTTTGAGTTTAATAATAAATTAATGAGTGCTGTTTTTACGCCAATATTTAAGGAGGTGATGACCAACATGGTTAATGCATTTTCTCAAAGAGCAAGGCAGATATATTAATATGATAAATATTCAAGTTGTCTATGCGCTACCTAATCAACCTACGATTATTGATTGCGCAGTTGATGAGCAAACTAATGTCTTGCAAGCCATTACAAAATCCAATATCTTATCAATATGTAAAATTCGATTAGATGAACATCTTGTTGGAATTTATGGAAAACGTTGTGAACTGAATGAACAAGTAAAAGACGGCGATCGTATAGAAATATATCGAGCTTTAATCAATGACCCAAAAGAAATTAGAAGAAAAAAAGCGGCATTGAAAAAGTAACAAATAAAGTGAAGGGAACTTAACTGAATGCATAATATGCTGATTGAGAAAATTGAAACTTTATGCAAAAAACGTGGTATTAAGCTGACAACTCAGCGTAAAACCGTTTTAGATATCATGCTTAAAGCGAATAAAGCTATGAGCGCATATGATCTTTTAGATCTCTTAAAAGTTAGTGAGCCACAAGCAAAACCGCCAACGATTTATCGAGCTCTTGAGTTTCTACTTGAGCAAGGTTTTATTCATAAAGTTGAGTCAACCAATTGCTATATCATTTGCCCTCATTTTCAGGATCCTCAGCATATATCAATCTTATTTATTTGTGATAATTGTCAGCAAATTATCGAAAAACATTCTGAGAATATCGAGTCGCAACTTAAACAACTTGCTAGCCAAAGTCAATTCTTAATAAAGCATAGTGTGCTTGAAATTCATGGAATTTGTCACTCATGTCAACCTTAATCTTTTTTTTATGGTTAATTAATATTGCTTGTGACACGGTAGGGCAGATTGCATTCAAATATGCTGCTATTACTTCTAATGATGAGAAGGGTTTAAATTATTGGCAGAAATTATTTGGTAACATGTGGTTATGGTTAGGTTTTGGAGCTTACTTCATCGGTTTTGTATTTTGGTTGGCTTTTTTGAGTGAAGTTTCTTTGTCTAAAAGCATACTATTAGGCTCTTTTAATATTATTACAGTAATGATTGCTGGGCGTGTTTTATTTAAAGAACATTTAACGCCATTTCGTTTGATTGGTATTTTTTTTATAACTCTTGGCGTAGTACTAGTAGGATTAACTTAATGAAAAAGTTCTATATTATTGGTTTTATTTTACTACTTTTTTTTGATACTTTTGGGCAAACCAGCTTTAAACTTACTGCTATTTCAGCGTTGCCATTTGAACCAGATATTGCTTGGTTGTTAAGAGTTTTTAGTCATGGTTGGGCATATTTAGTTATGATTGGGTATGCAGGTGCATTTATAACATGGATGGTATTATTGCAAAAAGCACCAGTTGGTCCAGCTTTTGCTGCTTCTCACCTACAAGTGGTAACAGTAATGATAGTGTCGGTCATTGCTTTTAACGAACAAATTACCATTTCACGATTATTAGGTGCTTTATCTATTATTGTTGGGATTATCTTTCTTGCGTTGGCTGAACAAAGAATACACAATAAATCTTCGAGTTAAATTATTTTAATGATTTTATAAAATCATTAAATAGCTATTTACGAAGTGATTATTAATTCTAAAATAGAAAACGTGTTTTTATTTCACCTGTCCTCTATCTCGCTCCATCACAATTAGATAGGCTTCACGTTGCCAGAATAAAAATAAGCGACGGATATCTTTTTGCATTGTAATTACGCGCCAGCCTTCTTGGGCAATATTATTTAAAAAAGCGGAAAATTTGTCAGCATTTGAATTAGCTGTACCGAAAACTAATGAAGACAAAGCCCCTTCTTGATAAATGACAACTTTATATTCTTTCATTGTTTTTATAGAGTCTAATTAAAATTAAATAAGGAAATAACTTAGATCTGTTTGTCTAGGTTCTTAAGCATTTCGATAATCGGTCTGTTAGCATCTGGAAATTCATCTGCATTTAGATCTTCCTGATCTATCCAACGGCTTGGTTGTCCTTCTTTTGCAAAAGGAACACCATCCCACTCTTCTACTAGGTAAGCATGAATAGTGATATCACGATCATCATAACTATGTTCAAAAGTTTTTAAAAATTGTGATTGATGAATATGAATATCAACTTCTTCTGCTATTTCACGCTCTAAAGTTTGATAAGGTGTTTCGCCGGCTTCGATTTTTCCCCCAGGAAATTCCCAAAAACCAGCAAGATGAGAGTCTTCACCGCGTTGGGTGATAAAGATTTGGCAATCTTGCGAACGAATGATACCTACAGCAATTTCAGTATGTTTTCTCATGATCCAATTTGTATGTGATTAAAGTTTGGGAAAGCAACTGCTTTCCCATTTGTTTTTTTACCTTAATTGGTTATTTAAACATCAATGATTATTTATCATACTAAATTTTTGATTTAATTAACAGCACCATGACAATGTTTATATTTTTTGCCTGATCCACAAGGACAAGGATCGTTACGGCCAACTTTTGCCTGAGCACGTACAACAGGTTGTTGTGAGTTTGCTGATTGTTCATCATTGCCCATGCCACCGATTGATTCATGATTAGCTTGCTGCTTAGCCATTAATTTTTCGACTTCAGCTTGGCGTTGGCGTTCAGCTTCTTCAACTTCCTCTTGTGAACGAATTTGTACTCGGCTTAATATACCAATTACGTCATATTTCAATGTATCTAACATGCTTGCAAACATGTTGAAAGATTCTCGTTTATATTCTTGTTTAGGATCTTTCTGTGCATAGCCTCGTAAGTGAATACCTTGGCGTAAGTAGTCCATTGCTGCTAAATGTTCTTTCCACAATGTATCAAGTGTTTGCAACATAACACTTTTTTCAAACTGTCTGAAGGCATCAGAACCCGCAATTTTTTCTTTTTCAAGATATTTATTTTGTGCAAGTTGTATAATACGTTCACGTAAGGTTTCTTCATGAAGATTTTGTTCTTCATCAAGCCATTTTGCAATTGGTAAATCTAAATCAAAGTCACTTTTTAATGCTGCTTCGAGTCCAGGAATATCCCACATTTCTTCAATAGATTGTGGTGGAATATATTGATCAATAACAGTGGTAAATACATCTCCATGTATAGAATCAATAGTTTCTTTTATATCTACGTTATCTAATAAATCATTACGTTGGCTATATATAGCTTTACGTTGATCATTTGCAACATCATCATATTCAAGTAATTGTTTACGAATATCGAAATTGCGGCTTTCAACTTTTTTCTGAGCATTAGCAATAGCTTTAGTGATCCATGGATGTTCGATTGCTTCACCTTCTTTCATACCCAATTTACGCATCATATTACCAACACGCTCTGATGCAAAAATACGCATAAGTGGATCTTCTAAAGATAAGTAAAAACGTGAAACTCCTGGATCACCTTGACGGCCAGCACGTCCACGTAATTGGTTATCAATACGACGAGATTCATGACGTTCAGTACCTAAAATATAAAGCCCACCAAGTTGAATGACTTCTTCATGCTTAATTTGCCATGCTTGTTTAGCTTTCTGGATATCATCATCAGTTGGATTTTCCAATTTCGCAACTTCACTTTGCCAATTACCACCAAGCATAATATCGGTACCACGACCTGCCATATTTGTTGCAATAGTTACAGCGCCTTTACTACCTGCATCAGCAATAATTTCAGCTTCTTGAGCATGGAATTTAGCATTAAGTACATTATGTTTAATCCCTGCTTTTTTAAATGCATGAGAGACAAGTTCGGATTTCTCAATTGAAGCAGTACCGACTAAGACTGGCTGTCCTCGTTTGACACAATCTTGCACATCAGCAACGATTGCATTAATTTTCTCTTTTTCTGTCATATAGACAAGATCAGGTAAATCTTTCCTAACCATTGGACGGTTGGTTGGAATAACAATGGTATCTAAGCCATAGATTTGGTTAAATTCAAAGGCTTCAGTATCAGCTGTACCGGTCATACCAGCTAATTTTTCGTATAAGCGGAAATAATTCTGGAAGGTAATAGAAGCTAACGTTTGATTTTCATTTTGAATTTTTACATGTTCTTTAGCTTCTACTGCTTGATGTAAACCATCCGACCAACGGCGACCATCCATTGTACGGCCTGTATGTTCATCAACTATAATGATTTCATTATCCCTAACAATATAATCTACGTCACGGTGGAATAAATGATGAGCTCGAAGAGCTGCATTGACATGGTGCATCAACACAATATTACTTGGTGCATAAAGTGATTCATCACCTTTCATAATCCCTTGTTTTATTAATAGTTCTTCAACTTTAATTAAACCTCGTTCAGTAAGATTTACTTGGCGTGATTTTTCATCAATTGAGAAATCTCCATCTCCTTGAAATTGCTCTGAATCTTCTTTTTCTTGTTTAATAAGATGAGGGATGATTTTATCAATACTGATATATTTATCTGAACTATCTTCAGCCTGACCTGAGATAATTAATGGAGTCCTTGCTTCATCTATTAAAATTGAGTCAACCTCATCGACTAAAGCATAGTGTAACGGTCGTTGAACACGTGATTCTTTGTTAAACACCATATTATCGCGTAGATAATCAAATCCATATTCATTATTCGTACCATAAGTGATATCAGCATTATAAGCATCACGTTTTATTTCTGGAGGCATGTTAGGTAAATTGATACCGACTGTTAAGCCCAAAAATTCAAATAGAGGGCGGTTATTTTCTGCATCACGCTGAGCTAAATAATCATTAACAGTTACAACATGTACACCTTTACCGGTTAATGCATTTAAATAGGCAGGTAATGTAGCTGTTAATGTTTTACCTTCACCAGTACGCATCTCGGCAATACAGCGCTCATTAAGTACCATGCCCCCAATGAGTTGGACATCAAAATGTCGCATACCAAATACACGCTTACTTGCTTCACGAACTACTGCAAAAGCTTCTTCTAATATGTCATCTAACTTAGTACCATTTGCAATCTTCTGCTTAAATTCATTGGTTTTTGCTTTAAGTTCATCATCGGTTAGCGCTTCCATAGATGGTTCAAGAGCATTAATATTTTCAACACGTTTACGCATAGATCTTAAAACGCGTTCATTACGGCTACCGAATACTTTTGTTAATAATTTTAATAACATAACTGTTCTCTTATTCTTTTTTTATAATGGGACTAATAAGGAATAAACCTCATTTAATAAATTAATTTAATTATATAAAAACACGTTAAGCAGTAGCTTGAGGACCCGCTCTTATTCCATTATATGGTGATAATCGAATAACGGTATTTGGAGTAACTTCATCATAATTGAGTGAGATAATTTGTTTATTGTAATGCTCTTCTTTTAACAAAGATGAAGTTTGAGATTTTTTTCTTATTGGTGCTTGGTGATCTTGTACTATTGCTGTTATAGCAATAATACCAACCTGTGTGGAAGATGATTGAACTGGTAATGCATTTTCTTCATATAAACCGAACCCAGCAGCGATTACACCTAATAATAAGTGCGATAGGGCTGTTTTAATCATGAGGCGTTTGTGAAGTTTTTTACAATAGCTAATCACATTCATAGTGGCAACATTCTAGCATTTTTTCCCAAAATTAAAACAATTATTACATCAATGTCATTGAGTCATTTTAATGGCTGAAGAGAAATCGATAAACGTCTTTGATTCAGAAGATAGTCAATTGAATGTTAAATTAATAAAATAATGAATATTCACTAAAATATTATCCACTTGCCGTATTATAACCAACAAGTGGATAAGCGCTGTACTTATTTCATACTATTCTAAACTAGCATGACGATGAGCCATATTATTATTACTCTCTTTTTCTTGTTTACTCATTGCCAGAATAACGGTATCAAAGATAATTAATAGCATTTGCTCAAAAAGACTACCAAGCGGTTGTTGACTGACTTGCGATTGGGAAAATTTAGTCCCTGATTGTAACACTATATCCGGCGTTTGAATTTTGGCTAGGGTTGAATCGGTTGATGCACTGATAATAAACAGATCAATATCTTGTTTAATTGCTGATTCAGCCATCATGTTAACACTGTCAGTTTCGCCTGATGCTGAAGCAACAATCAAAAGGTCACCTTTTTGCACTGAAGGTGTGGTTGTTTCACCTACTACAAACGAATTTAGCCCTAGCTGCATGAGTCTCATCGCAAAGGCTTTTAACATAAGCCCGGAGCGTCCGGTCCCGTAAACAAATATACGTTTATGCTGTTTTATATTTTCGATTAAATCGGTGATGTTTTGCTCAGTTAATGTTTTTACTGAATGGCTCAATTCATTAATAATTAATTCTGATTGCATTTTTATCTCCGGTCGAAAAATAGCTAATGCTATTTTTCTTACTCATAAATATATGTTAAAGCTTTAACTGTTGAATAATAAATTCTTCAGTTTGCTTACAATTAAACTGCTGGCATTTATTTAAAAAAGATTCATCTTGAAATAAAGTAAATAAACGTTTTAGTATTGATAAATGTTGATCACTTGTTGCTAATGCTAAATTGAAGATCAATTGGCAACTTACCTTCGAACTAGAATCTTCCATTTCGCCAAAAGTAACTCCATTTATTGAGCGTACAATACTAATCGAATTTATTTTGACTAATTGATAATTTGCATGGGGGATGGCAATGCCTATACCATTGCTCATAAGTAATCCGGTGGGATACGATTTTTCCCGATTTATACATGCTGCAATATATTCAATTTGAATATAATCTTTTTCTAATAAGTAAGAGCCTGATGCGTTAATAGCATCTTGATAGGTAACGATGCCTTCATCGAGATCATGAACTAAAATATGCATAACCTACCTCTTATTTAGTCAGTTCTTGTTTTACGGCTTCAAAGATTGCATCTTCACCGATTCCCGTTAATAAACCGGCACCAACAATCACTTTAGTTGTAATATCCGGATTATCGATTTTGGTGGAAGACACCACTAAATCGTAACTGTTGAATGTATCGGTAGAACATGCCATAAGTGATGATTTATCGACTTGTGCATCAATCTTTTGTTCTTTAAGATAGTCTTGTAAAATTGACACCATGATTGATGATGAAGCAATCCCGTTTCCACAAACAACTAATACTTTTTTCATTTTGATACCTCGCTATTGATAGTTGAATTTTTCTCTTTTTTCTTTAATAGGTAACCTACAGAGAGCAGGATTAAACCAATTAATACATAACCCAGAACGCCTATATGGCTGGTTGCGGCAAATAGCCCTGTGAATGGATTTGCTGATGGATTTAATGAGGTGTACATAACTGATGCATCCGGATTGCTACCAAATTCCTGAAATACTTCATTAGTTGCAGGCGTCATCCATGATGCAATATACAAACCGCCACCAAACAGGAAGATAGATGTCACCCAAGTTCGGATAATATTGCCTTTAAATACAGGCACCATACAGGCAATAAAGAACACGAATTGTGATAAATCGCCTAACGGCATCACTTTATTTCCCGGTAAAATAACGGCTAAAATCACAATAACCGGAATGAGTAATAAAGCTGGAGCGATAACGGCGGGATTTCCAACAATCAATGCGGTATCCATACCGACGGTAATATCACGGTTTGGAAATCGTTTAACTAATTTCTTGCGAGCGACGTTGGATAAAGGGACTAAACCTTCCATCATTATTGATGTCATTCTTGGTAGTAGAAGCATGACTGCTGCCAGATACATGCCAAGTTGAAGGCTGGATATGATTGTATGATATGGACTTTGCCAAGAATAACCACAAAAACCAAGCATAACGCCAATAATAAAACCAACAATAGTTGGATCACCTAATACGCCAAAGCGTTTTTGGATAGTTTCAGCAGTGATACTGATATTTCTAAAACCAGGTATTCGGTCATAAATCCAATTGAATGGATAAGCAAATATCAGATAAGTATTTGCGACAGGGTGTGAAATGGAAACACCTTCCGGTAAATTATAGAATTTTTCATTATTTTTAGCGCCAAGGTCTGCGGCAATTAATGCCCAAACATGAAATAGTGCGGCTGTTAGTACGCCATATAAAAAACTGCCTGAATAGACGCCAACAATTGCCCCCATTGATGCATTTTGATGTAGATTAAATACATCGACATTGACACAATCGGTGATTTTTAAAATCAACAATAAAACATTGACTGCAACACATAATGGAATAATTATTGGTCCCATACTCGATCCAAATCCCATTACCGCTGTTGCTGCACCGCCAACATCAATTGCGCTCAGTGAAGAGCCGGTACTTTCAGCAAGTCCAGTGACAGCGGGCGCCATTTTATCCAACATAAACTTTATTGTCATACTTAAAGCAATAAAGCCAATACCCACTTTCATGGCTGAGGATATACATTCTGAAATAGGCCGCCCAAGCGCGGCCATTAGTATAAGAAAGATGATAGGGATAAAAATAAAATTACCTAAATCGTTGATAAATTGTGTGATTAATTCCATGTGTTACTCCTTTGATGCTTATTCATCGGCTCTAAAACCCATATTCCAAGCGATATGGGCTGGTTTAACTAATAAGGCATTGTCATTGCGTTCAGCTTGCAATAGGTTTTTTTTCGAATTTTCACGAGCAGTGGCAAAGTCAAAAGGTTCATCAAACCAAGCATCGAGTATCATTTTTGTATATTCCAACCCATTAACACGACATCCCAGTCCAATTATTTGTGCATTATTACTAAGCCTTGCACGTTTAGCAGAATAAGGGTTAGTGACAGCAGTTGCCCGTATTCCCCAATGTTTGTTTGCCTGACAAGTAAATCCAATTCCTGTACCACAAATGTATACACCTAGACGGCAAACATCTTTTTGAATAAGTATCGACATCTCATCTGCCAATTTGGCAAATGTGTTAATCCCATCTTCTTTGACTTTGACAGGGTCATATACCACTTCGGCATTTTTTTCCTCAATGAGATAATTTTTAAGCGCTTGTTTATATTCAAATCCAAGATCGTCGCTAGCAATTGCAATTTTGGTTTTCATTGGTTTTCCTTGTGATAATTAATTGATAACCAATTTTATAATTGGTTTTTGTTGGTAAGTCAATGTGATCGAGATCACATAATTAGTAAGACATTGTTTTTAAATAAAATAAAAACCAATATAAACCAATATTATATTTGTTGTTTTATGGCTTTTATTTACTTTTTTTAGAAAATGATGCGATATTAATGAGGCATAAATGCAACATTATTGTAGAATGTCGATAATAATTGAGTATGATTAGTGTTAATATTGCGACCGAAATTTGACACTTAGAGATAGCTAACTATGCAATTAATGAATGAGAGAAGAGAATTAATTTTAGAAGATTTGATTACAGCCGGCACCGTATATGTTAGTGAATTAGCACGCAAATATGATGTAAGTTATGAAACTATTCGAAAAGATCTATCGCAATTAGAAGAAAAAGGCTTTTTAGTGAAATGCCATGGCGGAGCAACGCTAAAGCAAGGTGTGATTGAACATCCATTTCAGATTCGAGAAAAAGAAAATGCCAGTTTAAAAAAGAGTATTGCGCAAAAAGCTTTGAGCTTGCTCCCGGATAATTGTTCGATGATTATTGGCACAGGAAGTACAACATTAGAGCTAGCTAAGCTTTTATGTTTTCGTTCTGGTTATAAGATTTTTACCGATTCTTTGCCTGTTGCTAATACCTTGATTGCCTCAGATAACCAAGTGTTTTTATTTGGCGGTGAACTGCGCAATAAAAGCTCATCCGTATTTGGTGGGTGGGCGCTTTCGATGATCAGTGAAATTCAAGTTGATGTCTGTTTTTTAGGTACTGACGGTTTTGCTAATTTAGCTGGTCCTTCAAGTCCATCTTCATCTGATGCCTGTATTGATAAAGCAATTATTGCCCATGCAGATAAACGCTATATTTTGGGTGACTATACTAAATTTAGCCGAAAAAGCCTGTTTAAAATTTGTAATTGGGATGAGATAACCGCTTTAATTACTAACGATGCTGCTGATGTTATTAAAGTAGCCGAATTACAAAAACAGACTAATGTGATTTTATGTTAATCAGATAGTTAATTTTTTCTGGATTAAAAATTTGTAAAGTCATTCATAATTATAAAAAGGAGATTGCATGAGTAAAAATTGCAATCTCCATTGAATTAAATATAGTATTTTCCTCATTTTTTATTAATAATTTTTTGCATCCAATAAAAAATGAATGTTTATTCTTTAACCATTAATTGCCCCATCATACCCAGCGTTTCATGCTCTACAATATGACAGTGATACATACGTAGTCCCGGCATATTTTGTTGAATTTTAATAACAAGCGTTTCGTGCGGGCGTAAGTTAGTGGTATCTTTCAAAGCAACAAACTCGGGTGTAGTTTTAGTGCCATTTAATTCACGAGATTGCACAATAAATTGCGCTCCATGTATATGGAAATTGTGATCCATATGTGAGTTATTAACAATTGTCCACTCTTCAACATCGTGAAGTTTACTTTCCAAGTCGATTCGTGACATATCATGCCGTTTGCCATTAATTAAAAATAGCATACCACCTCGAGGCTCACTTTTATCCATTACTTCAGTATATTCAAGTGATTTTTTGGCGACGGCTTTGCCTAAAATGGGTACTTGTTTTAGATGCGTTGGTAGAACTGTACTGGCCGTTTGAGTTAACTGGAGCTGTGAAAGAATGATGTTTGGTTCCGGCGGTACATTTCCCATTTTGCCACGATCGTAGCCGATGTTTTGCAGATAAAGACTGGCGGTTTTTTTCGGAACGATAACCACTTCAGCCCGTTCTGCCGGAGTAAGTAATAACGGTTTATTGAGTTGATGCGGCTCGGTAATGAAACCGCCGTCGGTAGCAACTAAAAAGACATCACAATCCGGTATTGATAGATTTAAATATCGGCCTGAACACGCATTCCAGATTCTGACTCGTGTTGCACCTTCTACTTTTATATTGGGTTGGTAAGCGCCATTGATCAACACAAATTGTCCTTCCCGACCATTCATCCAGTCGGTCATGGAATTTTCGGCGATTTCGCCGTTTTCAGTTAATTTTAAGTCAGAAAAGAACCAATGTTGCTCCGGTAGCGAAGCAAGTGGATCATTTTTACTGCGCACAATAAAGGTACCGGCTAAACCACGAAATACTTGCTCTGCAACGGTATTATGTCCATGTGGGTGATACCAATAGGTTCCGGCAGTGCCTTCCGGTATGGTAAATTCATAAACTCTGCTGCCACCTGCCGGAATAGCATCTTGCGGGTTGCCGTCTTGATCTGAAGGAATCAGCAAACCATGCCAATGAACGGTTGTTGGCTGTGGGAGATCATTTTTAACGGTTATTTTAACATGATCGCCTTCAAATACTTCGATTTTCGGACCAGGAATCATGCCATTATATGCCCAAAATTCGGTGGTAATTTCCGGTGTTAAGGCTATTTTAACTGGTTTTAAATGTAGCGTTGCTTCAAATACGCCAGCTTGGGTGCTGGTATTTTTTAAATTAGTTAACTCGGATAAGTTTTTACCGTGTGGTAGCGCTGTAGTCGATAACAGTTTTTGTGGCATGTTGTTATTCATGTTCATATTCATATTCATATGATCGTGCATGTTGTCCCCCTTATCACAATTATCAGATTTAACATCACAAACCATGTCAGACATTGGTGAATTATCCAATTTGGCTATGGCTTTAGTTGCAATTAAACCACCGACAGCAGCGGTAATATTCATTATAAAATTTCGGCGTTTCATAGTATTCCTATAATTATTTATTACGTTAAACAATAACCTGCATACAACCGTCAAGACTATAAAAAGTGAGATTGTGTTATTGATTTCCAGTACTTATTACTAATATTTAACTGCGTAAATTAGATAAATTTTGGTGGCTTTAACTCAGGAATAAATTCTTTATATTCAGGAATAAATTTAGTAAGTAGATATTGTTCACTATGAATCGGATAATCAAAATTAACAATATAATTAGTTATAATTGTACTGCAAGTGGCACAATGTTTAACCGAATTACCAATAAAAGATTTTGTTGATTTAGAAGTCGGCAAATCTGTATTTGCATAATTAAGATTTGCGTTCACCTGAGATGATATTAAATTTGGTGAATGATGATCTGAACAAGGTTTAGATATAATTAGAGAAAAATGCCCAATAGAAGAAAAAAGCAAAAATATTGCCAATATAATTAAAATATAAAATTGCTTCTTGTTAATGATTTGCGACATTATTCATCACACAATTAATCTCCTCGAATCCATTTTACTAAAAATAGCAGCAAATTTATACAGTTTTAACTCTTGATATAAAAATTTGATTTTAATACCAAGGAATTAAAGCTGTTCAAACGTTTAATGATAAATATCACTTACTCATTTATTTGTTATAATCATAAAATAAATAAGCCAAATATAAATGGTTCTGGTATCATATTTGCATAAAAATAATATTCTGATTAAAAACGATATGAAAATTCTTTACGGAGTTCAAGGAACAGGAAATGGCCACATCAGTCGTAGTAGAACTTTAGCGAAAGCTCTAAAAAAGGCTGGTGCTGATGTTGATTACATTTTCAGTGGTCGTGATCCTAAAGATTATTTTGATATGCAGGCCTTTGGCAATTATCGAACATTTAGCGGTCTATCTTTTGCAACACTTAATGGAAAAATTAATTATCGAAAAACTATCCAAAAAATTCGCGCCTTTAGGTTAATTAAAGATGTTCGTGATCTCGATTTATCAAAATATGATTGCATTATTAGTGATTTTGAGCCAGTAAGTGCATGGGCTGCACATTATCAAAATCGAGAATGTTTAGGGATTAGTAACCAATCTGTCTGCCATTACCTTAAGCCAAAAGAATACGGCATGATAGCCAATGTTATTATGAAATATTATGCACCTGTTACAAAACCAATTGGCTTACATTGGTTTCACTTTGGCCATAAACTAATTCCACCAATGATTGATTCATTTGAAACTGTACCAACTGAAGATGGTAAAATTGTTGTGTATTTACCTTTTGAAGATTTAAATGAAATTGCAGAATTAGTTACTCAATTTCCACAATATCAATTTTGTTGTTTCCATCCCGATGTAAAACAAGTTACAGAGCGTAAGAATTTATTATTACAACCGTTAAGCCGAGATAATTTTACGCAAGCTTTGCTTAGTTGTTCTGGGATTATTTCAAATACTGGATTTGCATTAATATCTGAAGCGTTATCTTTAGGGAAGAAGATTCTAACTAAGCCAGTAGCAGGTCAATTTGAACAAGTTTATAATGCTCAATGTTTGCAATCTTTGGATATGGCAACTGTGATGGAAAATCTAAATAGCATGAAGCTTAAATATTGGGTTAGCTTGCCTTCTCCGAAACCAGTTGTTTATCCAGATGTGGCGACCGAGTTAGCTAATTGGATTGTTTCAGGTCAAAAAGAATCATTACTATCTTTAAGTCAAAGACTTTGGCAGCAGACTATATTCCCTGACAATGTGAATGAGCGTATAAAATCCTTAGGGTATGTGTAAAGGAACTAATATGATATTAAGTATTATTGTTGCCATGGCGGATAATCAAGTTATTGGGTTAAATAATCAAATGCCGTGGCATATGCCAGCAGATTTAGCATGGTTTAAAAAAAATACATTAAATAAGCCAGTTATTATGGGGCGAAAAACGTTTGAGTCTATTGGTAGACCATTGCCTAATCGCCATAACATTGTCATTAGTCGTCAAGCTGATAACAAAGCTTCAATAAACTCTGATGTTAGCTGGGTTCAATCGGTTGATGAAGCAATATTGTTGATCGATAAACAGTCGGTTGAAGAGGCATTTTTTATAGGTGGGGGTAATATATATAGTCAGGTATTACCTTTAGTGAATCGTCTTTACTTAACTCATATTGATGCTCAATTACAAGGTGATACTTATTTTCCAGATTATTCTCAAATAGCATGGCGACAAATTCACTCAGAACAACATAAAGCTGATGAAAAAAATCAATATGATTATCAATTTGAGATTCTAGAAAAAACGAATCAATTAAAATAAATGAGTTGCCACCTAGAATTAGTGGCAACTTAATCAATAGCTACCCTTGAAACCGTTTTGCCTCAATTACATCTGGAAGTTGTTTAATTTTGTTTAATACTCTTTCAAGTGAATCTTGATCAAAAATTTGCATATCCATATCAATAGTCGCAATTTGTTGTTTCATTTCAATTCGGCTTGAGACACCTAAAACATTTACTTTCTCGTTAGCCAATATAGTGGTGATATCTCGCAATAAACCACTCCTGTCGTTAGCTATGATTCTAACAACCATTGTATAACTTGAATTGTGATTGCCACTCCATATAGCGCTAGTAATGCGCTCTGGAGCATGATTTTTTAACTCTTGCAATTGTTCACAGTCAGCTCGATGAATAGAAATACCTCGTCCTTGTGTCACAAAGCCAACAATCGGATCGCCAGGAATAGGTCGACAGCAATTAGCAATGGTGTAAAGTAAATTGTCGACACCTTCAATAATAATTTCACCACCTTTTATAGCGGTCGATTTTCCTGTATTTTTAGCTTGAGATGTTGATTTTTGGGTAATTTGTTTTAGAACAGCTTCATCTTCTTCTTCAGCTGTCGGTTTATTAAATTGGGCATTAATGAAGTTAACTAGTTGATTAATCCTAACATCACCACTACCTATCCCAGCAAGTACCTCATCAAAAGAGTGGGCATTGTATTTACTAATAAGAATTTTTTCGACACTTTTTAAGCTAATATTTAATGGCTCTAGCTCGTTTTCTAAAATTTGTTGTCCGGCAGCAATATTTTTATCTCTATCTTGCTTTTTGAACCAAGCTTGTATTTTTGCTCGAGCACGACTGCTATTAACAAACCCCGTATTAGGATTTAACCAGTCACGACTTGGATTTGGTTGTTTCTGAGTAATAATTTCAACTTGATCGCCAGTTTTCAAAATATAAGTGAACGGAACTATACGACCACCCACTTTGGCGCCAATACAACGATGTCCAACATCACTATGAATATGATATGCAAAATCTAAAGGGGTTGAACCAGTTGGTAAATCGACTACATCACCTTTAGGCGTAAATACATAAACCCGGTCATCAAAAATTTGGCTACGGACGGTTTCTTGAATTTCGCCACTTTCGGACATTTCTTGTTGCCATGTTAATAACTTACGTAACCAAGAAATTCGTTGATCGTAAGCTGTCATCTTATCCGTACTGCCTTCTTTATATTTCCAGTGTGCGGCTACACCTAATTCAGCATCATTGTGCATTTGTTCAGTACGGATTTGAATTTCAATAGTTTTATCTTGTGGACCATAAACAACCGTATGGATCGATTGATAGCCATTGGGTTTAGGGTTAGCCACATAGTCATCAAATTCTTTAGCTATATGTTTATAATGGCTATGCACAATACCTAATGCATTGTAGCAATCTTCAATTCGGTCACAAATTATACGCACAGCTCGAATATCATATAGTTCTTCAAATTGTAGATGTTTGCGTTCCATTTTTCGCCATATACTATAGATATGTTTTGGACGACCATAAACTTCAGCACGAATATGATCTTTATTCATCATATCCTGTAAATTCTTAACAAATTGATTAATGTATGATTCACGATCCAATCGTTTTTCATGTAACTTATGAGCAATGAAACGATATTGATCTGGATGTAAATAACGGAAACAAAAATCTTCAAGTTCCCATTTTAATTGCCCAATTCCTAATCGATTGGCTAGAGGAGCATAGATATTAAAGCACTCTTTAGCTGCAAGGACTTGATCTTCTTTTGGGGCATTCATTAGATTACGTAAATAAGTAATACGCTCTGCTAATTTTATTACCACACTACGGAAATCATTTACCATAGCCAATAACATACGACGAATACTGTCAATTTGCTCAGTAGTTGCATGTCCATTACGGATGGCTCGTAGTTGCCTGATATCCTTCATTTTGATAACACTGGAAAGGATGTGAATAATGTCGCGATCGAAATTTTCAGGCAGATCTTCTCGGCGGATAATTTTAGTATCAAGGAATGGCAGTAAAAGGGCTGTACATAAACTGTTAATGTCCATGTTCAAGGTTGATAAAATCTCAACCATCTCAATTGCATTTTGGAAGCAGTAGGTTTGTTCAGGCGCACCAGCACTGTGTTCAAAACAAAAATCCCAGATATCCTTAAACTTTTGATAGGATTCAAAATTGGTTAATAAAAGTTCATGTTTAGCCCATTGTTCAACATCAAACTGTGTTAGAGTATAATGCTCGTCATTTTGTTGATGGGCGCCTCTAATTGATACCATAATTATTACCCTGATCTGGTTAACATCAACATTGATTCAATATGCTTAGTTTGTGGAAACATATCCAAAATAGCAATCTTTGCAATATTGTATCCTTCCTCAATAAAGAGTTTGCAGTCCCTAGCTAATGTAGCAGGATTACATGAAATATAAACTATTTTTGATGGTGATAATTTAACAATTTCTGCTGTAGCATTATAAGCGCCTGCTCTTGCAGGATCTAATAATACTTTGTCAAATACTGTTTGATTCCATATCGAAAATTGTTGTTTATCTTCTAAATTACAGGTAAAAAATTGGGTTTTAGCCTGAATTTTATCTTGATTTAAGTTGGCATTAAGTTTAGCTTTTTCGACTAATTCCTCTACGCCTTCAACACCGGTAATAGATTGGCAATATTTTGCTATAGGTAATGAAAAGTTGCCCATGCCGCAAAATAGGTCAAGTATTTTGTCATTTGATGATATATCTAACCATTCAAGTGCTTTATTTACCATTTTTTGATTAATCTGGTTATTTACCTGAATAAAATCGAGTGGGCTAAAGGTTAGTTTTAATTGATCGATAAGGTAGTAATGTTCTTTATTGCCAAAAACATGAACCAGATTATCACCATGTAAATAGAGTGATATGTTATGAATTTCAGCAAACTGTTTTAATAAATGACTATCTTGCTCAGTCAATAGCTCAGTATGCCTTAACACTATAATTATTCCACTATCAACTGCAATTAATTCAATATGGCCAAGTGCTTTTTTCTGTTTGATTTGTCTTAAGCAAGATTGTAATGGAATGAGTAAATCATCTAGCTGTTCAACTAATACTGGGCAGTGGTCAATATTTATAATTTTGTTCGATTCGGATTGTCTGAAACCAATAAGTAATTCACCTTTGAAGAAATTAATTGATAACCGAGCACGTCTACGATAATGATAGGGTTGATCAGCAATGATATTAGGTGCGTTATCTTCCAACAAAGCCCCAGTTTCTTTTTGTATTAGCTTAATTAGTGCTTCATATTTTGCTTGTTGTTGTAGATCTGGCGAAATATGTTGTAATTCACAGCCACCGCATTGGGTAAAATACTTACATTGTGGTTTAACTCGATATTGACTGTAATTATGGTACTTTATTACTTTGGCTTTAGCGTAATTTTTTTTATCTTCGGTTAATTGAATATCGACGGTCTCGTCCGGCAAGGCTGATTTAATAAAGATTGTTTTACCTTTATGATTTGCTACCCCTTGTCCAAAGGCATCTAATTTTGTAACTGTAACTGTCAGTTTTTGAGAGGCTAGTTTTTTTTTCGGAGGAGTATAAAAATTGACCATATTAATAAATCGATATTATGTTAACCGTTTCAATAACTCTGTTTTAACATGCAAGGGGACTAAATTGGATATATCACCACCATGGTAAGCAACGTCTTTAACGATGGTAGATGAAATAAATCCCATTGCAATTGAAGGCATTAAAAAGATGGTGTCTAAATCTGGTTTTAATGCTCGATTCATTTCTGCAAGTTGTCTTTCATATTCAAAATCATGAGTTGTTCTCACACCTCTAACAATAACTGTTGCTCCGTGTTTCTGGGCAAAGTCAGCCATAAGATTATCAAAGCCAATCACTTCAACATTCAGTAAATGTTCCACTGGTGTTGAGGCTAAGTTAACTCTTTCTTCTAAAGTAAATAGCGTTTTTTTATTAGGGCTTTCCGCTATTGCGACAATCAAACGAGGAAAAAGTTGGGATGCACGGGTAATCAGATCAATGTGACCATTAGTAATTGGATCGAATGTTCCCGGAAAAATAGCCGTGAGATTTTTACTTTTCATTTATCTTATCCATTAGCGAATAGGAGAATATGATACCTAATTTTGACTTGGATTGTTAGTTTAACCGTACAAAATCTTCTTTTTTTATGTTCAAAAACCCCGTTCCTCAACTTTTTTTATTATCATAAATCTATTTGAGGTATGGTTAAACTTGTTGAATTTTTATTATTGATGAAGTTATTTATTTTTCATCAATAATAAAAAGAGAAATTTATCAGCTTATAAAAAACTGATAGGTAATTTGGTGATGGTAAGTTTGTCCCGGTTCTAAGAAGCAGCTTGGTTGTGGCCATGTCAAATGATGAGGGCTATCGGGTAAAAACTGTGCTTCTAATGCTACTCCTGCAAAATTAGCATATTTACCATTGTGACGATTTGGTGTGTTGGCTAAAAAGTTACCAGTATAGACTTGTAGGGCAGGATAAGACGTTGTTACGTCCATTGTTACTTTTTTGTCTGACGATACAAGTTGAGCTGCAACTGGTTTTGATTTATCTAATAAGTAAGCGTGGTCATAACCGCCTGTGATTTTTCGTGCTGGGCTAGTTAGCAAATTATCGGATAGAACTCGTGACTGTCTTAAATCCATATCGTCTTGAGTAACATCAAGCAAATCATTGCATGGAATACCATTGGCATCGACAGGTAAATAATAGTTAGCATTTACTTTTAAACTGTGTGCAAGTATATCATTAGTTTCACCATCTAAATTAAAATAGGCATGGTTAGTTAAGTTAACTGGCGTACATTTGGTTGTGCTCGCATTATATTCGACGATGACTTGATTATCGTCAGTTAATGTATAACTAGCGGTAACTTTAAGTTCGCCAGGAAAGCCTTGGTCACCATCTGGAGAAATTAATCCAAATGTAACTTGTTGTTCCGATTGTGATTCAATTTTCCATATTTTTTTATCAAAGCCTGATTTGCCACCATGTAACTGATTAACGCCTTGATTGGCAATAAGCTGATAATGTTTTCCTGCTATATCTATTTCAGCATTTGCAATGCGATTGGCATATCGTCCAACAGTAGCACCTAAATATGCATCTTGTTGTTCGTATTGTTCGAATGATTGGCAACCAAGTATTAGTTCTCGGTTTTCTCCTTCAACTTGCATGGTACAAGAAAGCCAAGTTGCGCCCCAATTGGACAATTTAATTTTCATGCCTTGGCTATTTTTAAGGGTGATAATTTGTTTTACAGACATAATTTATGAGCCCCTTCACTTGGCTGACAGATATAAAAATCTTCCTTAATATTAAATTTCTTATGATAGTTTTGGTTAACCACATCTTTTACCTCATCAACTTTGTTCTTAGGAACTAAGGCAACAACACAACCACCAAAACCACCACCAGTCATCCGTACACCACCTTCATTTCCAATAACGTCTTGTATAATTTTAACCAGGTAGTCTATTGCAGGTACTGTGATTTCAAAATCATCGCGCATCGAATTGTGGCTTTCAGCCATTAATTTTGAGAGTAATGGATAATCTTCATTAGCAAGCGCATAAGCGGCTTTAAGTGTACGTTCATTTTCGGTAATGACATGATGAGCACGTTTAAATACTAGCGGATCGAGTGAGGATTTGATCTGTAGTAAATCAACCAATGATGCATCACGAAGGGCATTTACACCTAGCGCTTTGGCTGCGGCTTCGCATTGCTTACGACGAGTATTATATTCGCTATCAACTAATCCGCGTTTAATATTGGAATTAATGATTACAACGGCTAGATCTTTGGCGATAGAAATAGGTAATGCTTCTAATGATCGGCAATCAATTAATAAAGCATGTTGTGCTTGGCCAAGCGCGGATATTAATTGATCCATTATGCCACAGTTGCAACCAACATATTTGTTTTCTGCCTCTTGACCGATTAAGGCTATTTTTTTGCCATCAAAAGGTAGATCGTAAAGCACCTGAAACATTTTACCAATTGCAACTTCAAGTGAAGCGGATGAACTTAATCCTGCACCTTGTGGCACGTTACCACTGATAGCTAAATCAACACCTCTAATATCTTCTGAATATTTTACGATATATTGAATTACACCTCGGACATAATTCGCCCATTGGTAATTTGGATGTTTTTCAATTGAAGGATTAAGTAAAAATTGATCCTGTTCATTATTATAATCAACCGCTATTACCCTAACTAAGTTGTCAGAACGTTTGTGACAGCTAATTACAGTTTCATAATTGATGGCACAAGGTAATACAAAACCATCATTGTAATCTGTGTGCTCGCCTATCAAGTTTACTCTGCCCGGTGCTTGTACAATGGTATCGGGTTTATAACCAAATTGATCCTCAAATGCTTGCGCGGTTTTATTGATTAATGCTTTCATTTATTTATCCTTCTTATCTTTATAATGCACATCACTAACGTTGCGCAGTCTTTCGGCTGCTTGCTCTGGCGTTAAATCTCTTTGTACTTCAGCTAACATTTCATAACCTACCATGAATTTTTTTACGGTAGCTGAACGTAATAGCGGAGGATAAAAATGGGCGTGTACTTGCCAATAATCAGTATTTCCTTCCACAAACGGTGCACCATGCCATCCCATAGAGTAGGGGAAAGAGCAATTGAATAAATTATCATAATGACAGGTCAGTTTTTTTAATGCTAAGGCTAAATCTTTTTGCTCAGATTGGTTAAGCATTGTTAATCTAGCAATATGTTTCTTTGGCAATAGTAGGGTTTCAAATGGCCAAATAGCCCAAAAAGGAACGACGGCTAACCAATGTTCTGTTTCTATCACAATGCGTTCTTTATTGATCAACTCTTTTTCTACATAGTCTACTAATAAATTTCGTCCATTTTTTTGAAAATAGTTGCGCATATTGAGATCTTCTCGCGCTATTTCATTAGGGATAAAACTATTAGCCCAAACTTGTCCGTGTGGATGAGGGTTTGAACAGCCCATTGCTGCCCCTTTGTTTTCAAAAACTTGTACCCAAGGGTACTTTTTTCCTAGCTCTTGTTGCTGGGTGATCCAAGTTTTTATCACCGTTTCAATTGCAGGTAAATCAAGTTCAGGTAGAGTTTTACTGTGATCTGGTGAAAAACAGATAACTCGGCTTGTTCCTCTGGCACTTTGGATTTGAAATAGAGGATCGTTACTATCGGGTGAATTAGGCGTATCTTCCATTAATGCAGCAAAATCATTCGTGAAAACGTACGTTCCAGTGTAGTCAGGATTTATATCGCCAGTGACACGTTTATTGCCCGGACATAAATAACAATTAGGATCATAATGGGGTTTCTGTTCTTCATTTAAGGTTTCTTGTTGACCTTGCCAAGGGCGTTTTGCTCTGTGGGGCGAAACTAACACCCATTGTGCGGTCAATGGGTTATATCGGCGATGAGGATGATCAACTGGGTTAAAAATATCCATATTTGCCTCTTTAATTATAGTTTTACTGCAATTTTGATGTAAACATTTCTCTAATCAGGATAACCTTGCGGATTCTTTGATTGCCAATTCCATGAATCTTTTACCATATCATCAAGGGTTAACTTTGTTTTCCAACCTAATTGTTGTTCAGCTTTTTTCGCGTCAGCCCAAAATGCAGGTAGATCACCGGCTCGCCTTGGTGCGAAATGCCAATTAAGTGATTTTCCTGATGCCTTTTCAAAGGCTTTAATCACTTGCAGTACACTGAAGCCTACACCAGAACCTAAATTATAGATATGAACTCCAGCTTTATTTCTATCAGTTTTAAGTGCTGCAATATGACCATCTGCTAAATCCACAACGTGAATAAAGTCACGCACACATGTGCCATCAACTGTTGGGTAATCATTACCAAATACTGATAGCGATTCTCGTTTACCTATCGCAACTTGGGTAATGAAAGGCATCAGATTATTGGGCACGCCAAGCGGATCTTCTCCCATTAAACCGCTAGGATGAGCACCTACAGGATTGAAATATCGCAGTAAAGTTAAGGACCAATCAGGTTCAGCAATAGCTAAATCCATCATACATTGTTCAACCATAAGCTTACTTTTTCCATACGGGCTAGTTGGTAAACCTTGTGGTAATGTTTCGACGTAAGGAACTGGCGCTAGCTCACCATATACGGTAGCTGAAGAACTAAAGACTAATTGTTTAACGCCAGCATCACGCATTGCTTTCATTAAAACAATACTGCCATAAACATTATTTTCATAGTATTCAAGTGGTTTATATACTGATTCACCAACGGCTTTCAATCCTGCAAAATGAATAACAGCTTTAATATCGTGTTCTTTAAAAATTCTTGCAAGCAAATTTCCATCACAAACATCACCATGATAGAAATCGACTGATTTTCCTGTGATGGTTTTTATTCTTTCTAATACTGAGGCTTTACTATTAAATAAATTATCAATAATAATAGGAGTATAGCCAGCAAGAATTAATTGAACACAAGTGTGACTGCCTATATACCCACAACCACCTGTTACTAATATTTTCATTTTGATACCTTAATTTTTTGAATTGTTATTATTTAACTATTCTTCAATTCCAACGTTGCTTTTCTTTTTGAAAAGATCCAAAGGTCCACGTCCTGATAAGGTGAAAGCAGAAATAAGTGTAAAACTTAATGCAATTAAGCCAAGCACTAAATATGCCCCTTCAAATCCAATTTTAACATACATTAAACCGGCAAAGGTGGACATAAACATTATAGATAATTGTTTTGCAAAACAAAAAGCAATTAAGTAAACAGTTGCTGATAATCGAATTGGGAAATGTTTTGTAATATACTTAAATGCACCAACTAACAATAAAGGTGCTTCGAACATATGTAAGGTTTTTAAAATAATAACTTCAACTGCGCTACTAGCAAATGCTGAACCTGTAATACGAATTGACATAATTGCACCAGCAACGAGTAAAGTATTTTTACTTCCGATTTTCATGACAATAATTGGAGCAAAAAACATTACAGTCGCATTTAAAAATTCACCCAGTGTTGTGACGTAGCCAAATGCTTCACGACCAACTTGTTCACTTGAGAAAAATGAGGTGAAGAAGTTAGCAAATTGCTGATCAAATACATCATAAGTACAAGCCACACCAATAATGTAGAGCATAAAATACCAAGTTTTAGGCATTTTTAGTAAATTAACCGCAAGTTTTAAATTAAATGGTTCAGGTTTATTTAGTCCCATTTGGTCGACAACATCTGTGGTTGCTGTTTTAGCTGGATCGGCTATTTTGACTAAAATAAGTAACACTAAGGCAAAGCCAGAACATAACCAAAAAACAGCATTAATATCCTTAGAAATCATGATTCCAACAAATGAAGCACAAATCGCCCAGCCGAAGCAACCAAACATACGGCAACGACCAAATTCAAATCCACTACGTCTACTGATTTTTTCAACCAATGCTTCAATTGCAGGAGCACCACCACTAAAGACCATACCAAGATATAAGCCGCCTGCAGTAGCCCCTAGAGTAACATTTAGTTTAAGTAAAGGACCTAATATAAATATAAAGAATGGTCCAAATAAAACTAAAAGGAAGGTGATAATCCAAAGAAGGTGTTTTCTTAAACCTAACTTATCGGATATCAACCCAAATAACGGCTGAAAGAATAGTGCAAATAATGAGATAAATGAGAAAACATATCCAGTATCCGCTTGATCTAAACCTATCATTTTTAACCAAACTGGGAAAAATGGAAAGTAAGCTCCCATAATGAAAAAATAAAGAAAAAAGTAGAGGCTAAATACCCAATAATTTTTGTTATGCATTGCAGATTTAATTTTCTGATTCATAGTGAATTTCCTTTGCTAAGCTTTAAATGATTACCTAATCATTCAGAAATCGTTTATGTAAGAAATAAACTAAAAGCTATAAATTGCTCAGGATAATAACATTAAAAAAATGCAAAAAAAGTGATCTAGTTAACATTTTGTGAAATCGATTACATTTTTATTGAATTATTTTGGATTAGTTAAATAACATTCAAATAAGTTATATCAAAATTCAATATGTGCCTAATTGAAATAGTAATTCATAGTATTTTAATTAAGTTTTAAGTAACAAATTTTATACAAAGAATAGATACTTATGAAAATTATTATCTATTTTTGTGGTATCGATTACATTTTGAGGCGAAATTAAAATAACAATTTTAAATGTGACTGATATTTATAGATTGCCTAATGATTTGAAACTTAAAGTCATATCGGCAATCTAATCTGAATTTTATTGAAACTCTTTTAGCCTATTTTCAAAATGTTGCCATCGGTAGAATCCATCACTGTTTTGTTCTGCATTAAGCAACTTAAGTTGATAATGTTGTGGTGGATTATTAATATCAATAGCTTCACCAGTAAATAGCTGATCAAAACTTTGGTAGACATATTCAGCTTTGAAGAAGTATTCACCTGATGGTAGATGGCGGTAACGTTGAAATATAACCATTCCGCCAATTGGTGTATTTTCAAATTGATTAGGCAGTTGATATTCAGCAAAATCCAAAGCACCGAGCAGTGCAGCAATAGTACTATCATGACCAACCAATAAATTGACTTTATGAGATTGACTGTGTATTAAATCATCTATCTTATTGATTAATAATTTACTAATACTTCGTGCAATCGTTTTAGAGTGAAAAACTAAATTAATATAGTGGTTACGAATTTGTATTATTTGTTGCCATTGTTCTTGGCTGGTTATTCTTCCCCAAGCAATTTGTTCTTTAGGAAATGCAGAGTAATACTGTAATAAAAAAGCATCAACGGCACAAATTCCAATTGCTAATGGTCCATGTAATTCGGGTTCTTCATTTTTCACAAAATGAAGCTCATAAGGAATATCAGCAAAATCACATTTAAGTTCAGAATATAATTGCGAATTTTTATAATCTAATATATCCGACACGATTTGATAAGCCGGCGCTAAATTTTTGAAAATTGATGCTGCTTTGTCTGCATCATTAATATCTTTTAAGACTTTTTGTTTAATTTCTGGGGAGTCATCTTGTACACTTGGATCAAAAATAGGATCCATTTTTTCGATGGTATATTTGTGATGAACAGGTATGTCATAACCAGCATAAGCACCGCCAACTAAGAATTGAGCCGTAGCTACTGTTCTTTGAAGGCTATTTGCATAAACATATATATCAGGATTCTCTGGTGAGAGCTTAATATTTCGTTGCTCTAGCCATTGTGATAGATAATGTCCAAAGAACGTTTCTAAAACGGCCCCTCGTGTTGTTAGATAACCATAAGCATGATCCCAAATTGGCCATTTAAAAGGGCTTGATTTTTCTAAGAACGCTATCGTGTTTTCTAATGGAGTACGTATGCCATGGCGACTTAGTATAACGACTTTGTCTAACTGATATTGAGTGTTGTTCATTTAGTTATCCATCCTTGTTCATGCAAATAAGTTAAAATGAAATCTCTTTGCCCTTTGATAATTGTTTCAGCAATTTTATCACTCCAACCACTTGCTTTTTGATTTGTCTGTCGATGACTATAGTATTCACTCATTTGAGTATCGTATTTTGCTAATAGTTGATCATCTATTGGTTGATAGTAATTTTCAAAAAACACTAATTCTTTCGGTAATCTTGGTTTTATTTCTGGATTTTGATCAGGATAACCGATACAAAGCCCAAATAAAGGAAGGACATATTTAGGTAATGCTAGTAATTCGGTAACTTTCGAAATATTATTGCGTAATCCACCAATGAAAACAGTTCCTAAACCTAATGACTGTGCTGCAATAACGGCGTTTTGCGCCATAAGTGCTGTATCGATACAGCCAACTAAAAGCTGCTCAGCTTTTTCAAGTGGAATAGTTGAATCAATTTGAAAGTGGCGATTAAAATCGGCACAGAATACCCAAAATTCAGAAGCTTGATTAATATAACTTTGCTCTCCTGAATAATGTGCTAGCTTTGAACGATTATCGCTGTCTGTAATTCGGATAATTGTGGTGCATTGTAGAAAATTAGAGCTCGGAGCCGATTGTGCCGCTTGAAAAATTGATTCCAACTGTTCATTAGTCAGTGGTGTTGATTTATAAGACCGAATTGAGCGGCGCTGACAAATTAAATCGATTGTTTCATTTTGCATATTGGCTCCTAGGCACCATTATTTTTTTATAAATTGCAAATCCCAAACACCATGCCCTAGATTTTGCCCACGTTTTTCAAATTTGGTAATAGGTCTGTCATCAGGTCTCGGGATATAGTCATTTGTTGTAGATAAATTTTTAAACCCATCAGCTTGACTTAATACTTCAAGCATATGCTCAGCATAATGTTGCCAGTCAGTAGCTAAATGTAATACACCATTAACTTTTAATTTTTCATGAATTAATTTAACAAATTCAGGTTGAATAATTCTGCGTTTATTGTGCCTTGCTTTATGCCAAGGGTCAGGGAAGAAAATTTGAACTTTATCTAATGATTCATTAGGTATCATATTTTCTAATACTTCAACTGCATCATGACACATTACTTTTAAATTGGTTAATTTATTTTCTTCGATTGCCATTAAGCAAGCGCCTACGCCAGGTCGATGGACTTCAATACCTATAAAATTTTTGTCTGGTGAGGATTTTGCCATCTCAATCAATGATGCACCCATACCGAAACCGATTTCTAGAACCAGCGGTTTGTCATTTTCGAAAGTGATTTGTGAGTGTGCATTATATTCAATGCCATATATAGGCCATAAATGAGTTAAAGCCTGTTGCTGCCCTTTAGTTAAGCGGCCTTGTCTCAATACAAAACTACGTATTGTTCGTTTAGATTCTGTCTCTTGATTATTCGTTTTTAATTGTTCACTCATTGTGTGTCTGCTGTTAGTATTAAATGATTTATCAAGGTAATTATTCACCTTTGTGGTACAGTATTTTAACCGATTTTTAATCTACTTCAAAAAACATCATTTTAACTTATATTTCTATATATTATTGTGATAGATATAAAATATTTGTAATAATTTTTTATAATGTAGTTGAGGATGATCTGTAAATGATTATATAATTATCACTCCGATTTAACCGATTACGTTTTATGTAATCATGATTACATGCTTGAGGATTTCTCGTGCCTGATATGAAGCTTTTTGCTGGTAACGCCACACCCGAACTAGCAAAACGTATAGCTAATCGTCTTTATACTTCTCTTGGTGATATTATTGTTAGCCGTTTTAGTGATGGTGAAGTCAATGTCCAAATTAATGAAAATGTCCGTGGTGAAGATGTTTTTATTATCCAATCAACTTGTGCGCCTACAAATGACAATTTAATGGAATTATTAGTAATGATTGATGCGATGCGTCGAGCATCTGCCGGTCGTATTACTGCTGTTATTCCTTATTTTGGTTATGCAAGACAAGATCGTCGAGTGCGTTCAGCCCGTGTGCCTATTACAGCTAAAGTTGTTGCAGACTTTTTATCAACTGTTGGTGTAGATAGGGTTTTAACGGTTGATCTTCATGCTGAACAAATTCAAGGCTTTTTTGATGTACCTGTTGATAACGTATTTGGTAGCCCTGTAATTTTAGAAGATATGCTACAACGTGATTTTGAACGCCCAATCGTGGTATCACCAGATATTGGTGGTGTTGTTCGTGCACGTGCAATTGCAAAACTTTTAAATGATACTGACATGGCCATTATTGATAAACGTCGTCAACGTGCAAATGAAGCAGAAGTGATGAATATTATTGGTGATGTAGCCGACAGAGATTGTATTTTAGTTGATGATATGATTGATACTGCCGGAACACTTTGTAAAGCGGCTGATGCATTGAAAGCTCGTGGTGCAAAACGTGTTTTCGCTTATGCAACTCACCCTATTTTCTCAGGAAAAGCGGTAAGTAACATTAAAGATTCTGCCATTGATGAAATTGTAGTTTGTGACACAATTCCATTAACAGCAGAAGTGAAAGCATTGAAAAATGTACGCCAACTTACATTATCAGGTATGCTTGCTGAAGCAATTCGACGTATTAGTAACGAAGAATCAATTTCAGCAATGTTCCATCAATAATCTTTTTTTCTGAATTAGATAAATGCCCCTTCTAGGGGCTTTTTTGCTAATAATAATTGACGACAGACTATTATGACAACAATTAAACTTATTGTAGGTTTAGCTAATCCAGGTAACGAATATGCTGCAACTCGCCATAATGCAGGAGCTTGGTATGTAGATCTTCTTGCTGAACGTTATAACCAACCGCTAAAAATTGATCCTAAATTTTTTGGATATTGCTCACGGATTAATATTCATGGTCATGATGTCCGTTTGTTAGTACCAACTACCTTTATGAATTTAAGTGGTAAAGCTGTTCAAGCAATGGCTTCTTTTTATCAAATTCAGCCCGATGAGATATTAGTTGCTCATGATGAGTTAGATCTTAATCCTGGTATTGCTAAATTAAAATTTGGTGGTAGTCATGGCGGTCATAATGGATTGAAAGATATTGCAAATAAACTTGGCAATAATTTGAATTTTTATCGGTTAAGAATTGGTATTGGACACCCTGGTGATAAGAATAAAGTAGTTGGTTATGTATTAAATAAACCATCTAAACCAGAACAAGATTTAATTGATAAAGCAATCGATGAATCAGTATATTGCACAGATATCTTACTGAAAGATGGAGTAGAAAGTGCAATGAATCGTTTGCATTCATTCAAAGCTTAAATTTGCTAAGATTAATATTTTCTGTATTCAACTAAATTAAAAAAAATCCACCTGATTAACAGGTGGATGACAAATCACGTATTCATTCCAGACTAAGAAAATAAGTGAGTAACGTTACCACCTTTTTCAGCAATTTTCTTCATAACTTCTTTAATCAACCATGTATTCATTGCTGCTGTATCGTCTGTACTACCGGTATAATTAAGTTCAGTTGCTAATTTTTTACGTGCATCTAAACTGTTATCAATACCTAATAATTTCAATAAATCAACAATTGATGTCTTCCAGTTAAGTTTTTCAGGAAATTTTTTAGCTAAATTATCTAAAATTGACATCACATCGATTTCAGAAATTGGGTTTTTATTTTCTGATGTATTTTGTTGATTTTGTTCAGTATTACTATTTGTGTTGTTACTTGATGTGTTGCCTTTAACGGTGTCAGTGATTTTATCAACTTGCTCTTTCACTGCATCTTTTGCATGACCTACAGCGGCTTGTGCGCTTGGAAATATTTTAGAAAAAATATTATTTAAGATACCCATTTTACACCCCTTATGTTTAAACTGCTTATTAAAAAACTGCTTAACGATATAGATGTAGAAAATATCCCCTAAAGTATAGCTGTTAAATATAAATTGTGTCAAAGCAACAATGAACCAATAGCATTTTTTGTAATAATGCTATTAAAGTTTTAGAAATATATTTTTATTCAATAGCTCATATTTTCAAATTAATTAAAGCTATCGACAATCAAAAAACTTATTATACCAATTTGAGAAAGTATTGTGATATACATCACAAATTCAATAAATAACTCAATACAGCGACTAAAAATAATAGTAGTATTTGGTTCACCAATTATTGGTTATATTTTATTTGAATAAATAATTGGATAGACAGTAAAATTTCTTTCTTTAATATGATGTTTTTTAAGCAGTGCTTATTCGGCTATCTTTTTGGTGTTGCTTTAAATAAAAAATATCGATAATAAATATTTAAAATCATGATTTTAAATAAAGACATTCTAACTATATAAGAACAATAGCGTGTATATCACGCTATTTTTATGTTCAAATTAAAAAAAGCCCAATATTATGGGCTTCTCTAGTCAAAGGCGATTAGTCTTTATTCAAAAAATGCACGTCTAATCGCATATTCAACGCCGCGAATTTCCGCTAAACCTCTTAAGCGTCCTATTGCAGAATAACCTGGATTGGTTTTCTTTTTAAGATCGTCAAGCATTTGGTGACCATGATCAGGACGAACTGGTATTAAACGTTTGATTCCCGCTTTTTTACGTCGTTCTTCTTCAGCAATAAGCACTTTAATTACGCCATACATATCAACATCACCTGCTAAGTGATCACCTTCGTGGAAAGATAATGGATTATCTTCACGAACTGTTGCGCGCAAATGAATAAAGTGAACTCTATCAGCAAATTTTTCAGCCATTGTAACTAAATCATTATCGCTACGAACGCCATAAGAACCAGTACAGAAGCAGAATCCATTATGAATGCTATCAACTGTTTCTTTTATCCACTGCATATCTTCAATAGTTGAAACAATGCGTGGTAAACCTAAAATAGGTCTAGGAGGATCATCAGGATGAACTGTCAGAACAACGCCAACTTCTTCGGCGACTGGAACGATAGCTTTCAAGAAATAAGCATAATTCTCACGTAATTTAGCTTTATCAATACCGTCATATGTTGCAAGATGTGCTCGAAATTGATCTAGTGAGTAACCTTCTTCGGCACCTGGTAACCCAGCGATAATATTTCCAACAAGTTTATCTTTATCGGCTTGCGTCATATTTTCAAAATATTTTTTTGCTGAAATCTGATCTTCTTGTGAATAATCTTTTTCGGCATTAGGTCGCTTTAAAATATGAATATCAAATGCAGCAAAAGCAATTTGATCGAAACGTAGAGCTCTTGAACCGTCTGATAATTCATAACCTAGATCGGTGCGAGTCCAGTCTAATACTGGCATAAAATTGTAACAAACAGTATCAATACCACAAGCGGCTAAATTACGAATTGATTGTTGATAATTGGCAATATGTTGTTCAACGTTGCCAGAATGGGTTTTAATTTCTTCGTGAACAGGAATACTTTCAACAACTGACCAAGTTAGACCTTTGTCTTCAATCATTTTTTTTCGTTTTTTAATTTCGTCGATTGTCCAGATTTCACCATTGGGAATATGATGTAAAGCTGTAACAATTCCTGTTGCCCCTGATTGTCTAATATCGTCCAATGATACAGGGTCGTTAGGTCCAAACCAACGCATTGTTTGTTCCATTTAAATTCTCCTCAAAGATACTTCATTTACAAAATTATTCTAAAATGAAGATCCATAAACAATGCATATTTGTTTCTATTGGTTAACGATAGTGACCGGTATAGAGTCAAATAAATAACCATCAAAATTTGGATCTTCACTGTCAGAAACAGTCATTAATGTTTGTTTAACATTTTCTAAGTGCTGCCACATAGCATGGCGTGCAGCCATTGCATCTTTCAACTGTAATGCCTGTAGAATTTTTTCATGATCATATAACCATTTTTTTCGATAACTATGATCGGTTATTCTACTTTGTAGTTGGTCCCACATTTTACTTGATGAACGTTTTGTCCATAGATCTTCTAATAACCGCTCAAGTATTGAGTTCTTTGTGGCTCGAGCTATTGCAATATGAAACATTTCATCAGCACTATAGTCATCAAGTACATCTTGTTCTAAAATTTGACGTTCTTGTTCTAATATAGCTCTTAACTCTACAATATCAGCTTTTACAATTTGTGAGGCAGCAAAAGCGGCAATATTACTTTCAATTAATTGTCTCGCTTGTAATAATTCAAAAGGACCAAAATCCTCTTCTTCTATTTCCCTGTCTTTTTCAGACAAGAACTCGCTTGGTAAACCAATTACATAAACACCAGAGCCTTTTTTTACTTCAACTAATTTTTCTAGCTCTAACATAATTAATGCTTCTCGAACTACCGTTCTGCTAACATCAAAGGTCTCAGCAATATCTCTTTCTGGTGGTAGACGGTCACCAATTTTAAAAGTTCCACTTTTTAATAACAATTTTAACTCATTACCAATTTCTTGATAGAGTCGTTTGCCTCTTGGCATAATCTATAATCCTCAGAATACTATTAAGTTTATTGAAGATAATTATACGCTAATTATTAAACTCCTCTAAGTTAATAATAAAAGAAATCCATTACATCTTTAAATTGGTTTACCAATATTGTCGGCCATTATAAAGATTTTAGCAAACATCCCTATAAAATAAACCAAAAAATGTGACGTGAATCACAAAAATTGAAAAATAAAGATGAAAATTTTGTCAACAAATGAAAATATGTCTAACCAATAAATATTGCAGTTAGTTAATTACGGTGTATAAAATGTTGAATTTATTAGAAATACCACAATCAATCAAAAATAAACCTTTATACAATAGGGAGAAAATGACCGCTCGTATTGTACATATAGGTTTTGGTGCATTTCACAGAGCACATCAGGCACTATTTACTGATCGTTTATTGAATAAAGGTAATAGTGATTGGGCTATCTGCGAGGTAAATATTGTTGGTGGTGAAGAGTTAATCAATGATATTAGAAAACAAGATCATCTATATACAGTGCTTGAAAAAGGCGCGACATCTAAACAAGCCTATATTATTGGAAGTGTAAAAGAATCATTATTAGCACCAACAGACGGTATTGAAACAATTTTAGAAAAAATGGCTGATCCTATTGTCGAAATTGTTTCATTAACGGTAACTGAAAAAGGTTACTGTATGTTGCCTGGTGGGACTGGTTTGGATTTGAATAATGAATTAATCAAAGCAGATTTAGCTTCTCCAAGTAAACCTATGTCAGCGCCAGGTGTTATTGTTGAAGCTTTATATAGAAGAATGCAAAGAGGATTGAAATCGTTTACGGCTTTATCATGTGACAACATGCCAGAAAATGGTTTAGTTTTGAGGAAAGCTATTTTAGATTTAGCGAATGCACGCGATCTTGAGCTGGCTAAATGGATTGAAAATAATACAACTTTCCCTTGTACGATGGTTGACCGTATTGTTCCTGCTGCAACATCTGAAACCTTAGAAGAAATTCAAGATGTTTTAGGTGGAATGTATGATCCGTGTGGTATTGCTTGTGAGCCATTTATTCAATGGGTTATTGAAGATAATTTTGTCACTTCACGACCTAATTGGAACGAAGCTGGTGCTGAATTTGTTGATAATGTAGTGCCATATGAAGAAATGAAACTTCGAATGCTAAATGGTAGCCATTCATTTTTAGCCTATTTAGGTTATTTAGCTGGTTATGAGCATATCAATGATTGTATGAATGACGAAAATTATAAAAAAGCGACTTTATCGTTAATGATGCAACAGCAAGCACCAACCTTAAATGTTCCTTCGCACGTTAATTTACAACAATATGCTGAAAAACTTATTGAAAGATTTAGTAACCCATCACTAAAACATAGAACATGGCAAATCGCTATGGATGGTACACAAAAACTACCGCAACGCATACTTGATTCTATCCGTTGGCATATTAAACATAATTCTGATTTTTCATTACTAGCTTTAGGGGTAGCTGGTTGGATGCGATATGTTGGTGGTATTGATGACCATAAACAAGTAATCGATATTCGTGATCCAATGGTTGATGAGTTGAAAAAACGTGTTGCTGAGAGTGATGAAGGGGTAGAAAGAGTTAACTCGTTATTAAGTTTAGAAGCTGTTTTTGGATCAGATTTACCAGCCAATTCATTATTCAGAGAAAAAATAACAGAACATTATCTTTCTTTAATGAAAAAAGGTGCCAAACAGACTATTAAGGATTTAGCTTTATAAATTGGAAAGAAAAACAATGAAAAAATTCTTAGATGATAACTTTTTGTTACAAACTGATGCGGCACAAAAGCTTTATTTTGATTACGCTGAAGATCAACCTATATACGATTATCATTGCCATTTACCACCAAAAGATATCGCTGAAAATAAAAATTTCCGTAATTTAGCTGAAATTTGGTTAGCTGGTGATCATTACAAATGGCGTGTGTTACGGACAGCTGGAATTGATGAAAAATATATCACAGGTGATGCATCTGACTATGAAAAATATCTTACTTGGGCAAAAGTTGTTCCTTTAACGCTTGGAAACCCGATTTACCATTGGACTCATCTAGAGTTAAAAAGACCATTTGGTATAAAAAATATTCTTCTTAACGAAAAAACAGCTGATAAAATTTGGTCTGAGGCTAATGATAAATTAGCGACTGCTGAATTCTCAACCAGAGGTATTTTGACACAAATGAATGTCAAAGCAGTAGGAACAACTGATGACCCTATTGATTCACTTGAATATCACAAACAAATCGCTTTAGATGCTTCATTTAAAACTAAAGTAAGACCAAGTTGGCGACCAGACAGAGTTTTTAAAATAGAACTAACAGGCTTTGTTGATTATATTGTTGAATTAGGAAAAGTAACTGATATTGAAATTAATAGTTTTGAAAAATTACTTTGTGCGTTAACCAAACGATTAGATCATTTTGAACAACATGGTTGTGAAGCTGCAGATCATGGCATCGAAATTCTCCGTTATGCTGATATTCCTTCGGAAAAACAGCTTGATCAAATAATAGCAAAACGTCTTACTAATCAGTCCCTTTCTGAACTGGAAATTGCACAATTTAGTACGGCAGTACTTGTTTGGTTAGGTAAGCAATATCATAAACGTAATTGGGTTATGCAATTACATTTAGGAGCTTTGCGTAATAATAATCAACGAATGTTTAAAATGCTTGGTCCTGATGCTGGGTTTGACTCGATTGGTGATAGACCCATCGCCGAACCACTTTCTTCATTATTAGGTATTTTGGACTTAACTGATGAACTGCCTAAAACTATTTTGTATTGTCTAAACCCTCGTGATAATGAGGTCTTAGCGACTATGGCTGGTAACTTTCAAGGTTCAAATATTGCAGGAAAAATTCAATTTGGTTCGGGCTGGTGGTTCAATGACCAAAAAGATGGAATGGAACGTCAGATAATGCAACTTTCTCAAATGGGATTATTAAGTCAATTTGTCGGTATGTTAACTGATTCCCGTAGTTTTTTATCATTTACAAGACATGAATATTTTAGACGAATTCTTTGTAATATGGTGGGGAATTGGATGGAAAATGGAGAAATTCCTGAAGATTTTGACTTAGTTGGCAACATGATTAGAAATATTTGTTTTAACAATGCAAATCATTATTTTTCTAAATAACACGAATTAACAATAAATAAGATGAAGGAAATAAAATGAGAACAATTCCAAAATTTCGGTGGTACATGATTTTACTTGTCTGTGCTATTACAATAATCAATTATCTTGATCGAACGGCATTAGGCGTTGCCGCGCCGACAATTTTAGAAACCACAGGTATTACTAAAGAGCAATATTCTTGGATTGTTAGCGCATTCCAGTTAGCGTATACGATAGGTCAACCTATCATGGGCTTTTTTATTGATACTATAGGTCTAAGACTTGGGTTTGCTATCTGTGCGGTAATTTGGGGATTAGCAACCATGGGTCATGCATTGACAGGTACATGGCAAGGTTTAGCTTTCATGCGCGGTGTAATGGGCTTTAGTGAAGCATCAGCTATCCCAGCAGGAATAAAAACTGCCTCTATATGGTTCCCTGCAAAAGAAAGAGGGATCGCATCAGGTGTGTTTAATATGGGGACATCTTTTGGTGCTATGTTAGCTCCACCTCTAATCGCTTGGTGTATTTTATTCCAAGGTTGGGAATTTGCTTTCGTTGTTTCTGGTTCGTTAGCATTAATTGCTGCTCTTGCTTGGTTTATTTTTTATCGTGACCCTAAAGATTCAAAAATATTGTCTCCTGAAGAAAGAGAATATATTGAAGCAGGTCAAGAAAAATATTTAGACAATGATAAAGAAAAAGTATCTTTAAAAACGATCCTTACTCAGCGTAATTTCTGGGGTATTGGTATTGCACGTTTTCTTGCAGATCCAGCCTGGGGGACAATCAATTTTTGGGTGCCAATTTTCTTCGTTGAAACATTACACTTTAGTTTAAAAGAAATTGCTATGTTTGTTTGGCTACCGTTTTTGATGGCTGATCTAGGCTGTTTAGCAAGTGGTTTTGTTGCGAAGTTTTTTAATGACCGTGGAATATCATTAATCAATTCAAGATTGATCACCTTTACCATCGGCGCTGTGTTAATGATGACCATTGGTTTTGTTAGTATTGTTGAAAACCCATACTTAGCGGTATTTTTAATCAGCCTTGGTGGTTTTTCACATCAATTGTTATCTACTGTTGCATCAACTTTAGGCGGCGACTTATTTAAGAAAAATCAAGTTGCTACAGCAGTTGGGATGGCCGGTGCTTGTGCTTGGACAGGTCAATTAATATTTAACCTTTTCATTGGTGCATTTGTAGGCATAATTGGTTTTGGTCCTTTCTTTATTGCATTAGCTTTCTTTGATGTCATCGGTGCAATTGTGCTTTGGACATTTATTCGAGAGAACCAAGTTAATCAAAGTACCACTAATTAATCATAACTAGATAACTAACAAATAATTAATAATAACTAACATAGGTAGGATCAAAATTTTTGATTCTACCTATTTTTTTGAAATTGATTAATTATTTTAATTAGCCTTATTATTTATTTCATTTTTAATAGTTCAAATAATGTGTAAATATTATTTTTTTACACGACTTTTTTGAATAGATCAGGTAAATTATTGAGTATTGAGTTATTTATATTATAAATAGATTTGTTTTAATTTTAGCAAGAACTAAGGATGAGCCTAATTCATGCGTGATAATGAGCCAAAAATGTTGACCAGCCTTTTGTCACAAGGGGCTCTATTATCCCAAATAAAAGAAAGGACATTAGCACTGAGTCAATTAACGAAGGTTATTGATGAATTGCTTCCAGCACCGTTGAATCAGCAATATAGAGTCGCAAATTATCGTCAAGGCATTCTTATTCTTGAGGTTAGTTCTGCTAACTGGTTAACAAGAATAAAATACGAACAAAGTAATTTGATTTCAGGTATACGTGAAAAAATCTTACCTTCGTTATCCTCTATTCAATATAAGATTAATCCCACTATTGCGACAAATAACTCACAATTAGTTAATTTTTCAAATAAGAATGCTAAAATTAATAATGTGATTACGATTCAAACAACAATATATTTAAATGCTTTGGCTGAGCAAGCACCTGAAAAACTAAAAAAACAATTGATAAAACTTGCTAACCATGCAAAATAAGCTAAACAATATTTAGAAATAATAAATGAAAAGATACAGGAGTGAAATATGGATAAAAGTATGATGACCTATATTATCATCGCCTTAATAATTGGTTTTATTGTGGGAATAATTTTCATCAATTTTGTTTCTCAAAAAGGACGTAAATATGCCAAAGTTAAACGCGAATTGGAACAAGCCCAAGAAGAATTAGCATCTCAAAAACAGATGATGGTTAAACATTTTTCTCATAGTGCTGAAATATTGGATAATATGGCCAAAGATTTTCGTCGCTTATATCAACATATTGCTGAAACTTCTGGGCAATTTGTAACTTCTGATGATATGCCTATGATTGATTTAGAAGCCGTCAATAATGATATCAGTGTCAAAAATGAATTAACACTTGAAAAGCAGCCTAAAGACTATTCAGATAATCCTTCAGGATTATTCAAAAATGATGAAGTGAAATCTTAATTAATTTTCAACATTTCTTAGTTTTATTAGGCTATTTATGTTTTAAATATCAAATTTCTTAAATAAGAGAGTTTTATGATGAGTCATTCTTTACGAAAACCAAAAAAATTATTAAGTATAATTGCATTAAGTTTAGGTTTAAGTTTAGCTACATTATCTAATGCCAATGCGGCATTCCCATTTTTACCAACGGATAATAACCAACAACAACCATCGTTGGCACCAATGTTGGAAACCGTTTTACCTTCGGTAGTAAGTATTAAAGTTGAAGGCACTGCTCAAATGCAAAATAATATGCCGGAAGAATTTAGACGATTTTTCGGCTATCCGGATAGTCAATCTAGGCCTTTTTCGGGATTAGGTTCTGGTGTCATTATTGATGCTGAAAAAGGATATATTGTTACCAATAATCATGTAATTGATAGCGCCGATAAAATTACGGTAGTAATAAATGACGGTCATGAATATCAAGCAAAACTAATTGGTAAAGATCCACAAAGTGATATTGCTTTATTAAAAGTGGATAATGCAAAAAAATTAACCTCAATCAAACTTGCTGATTCAGATAAAACACGAGTTGGTGATTACGTTGTTGCGATTGGTAATCCATTCGGTATCGGTCAAACTGTTACTTCTGGTATCATTTCTGCGTTAGCTCGTAGTGGGTTAAGTATGGATGGCTTTGAAAATTTCATTCAAACTGACGCGTCAATTAACCAAGGTAATTCCGGTGGTGCTTTAGTTAACTTAAATGGTGAACTAGTTGGGATAAACACTGCTATTATTGCGCCAAGTGGGGGTAATGTAGGAATTGGTTTCGCTATACCTAGTAATATGGTTAGAAGTTTGACTTCTCAACTTATTGAGTATGGTGAAGTTAAACGAGGTGTTTTAGGTATAAAAGGTAATGAATTAACATCAGATATTGCTAAAGCTTTTGACCTTGAAGTACAAAAAGGTGCTTTTGTTAGTGAAGTTATAGATGATTCTGCTGCAAAAGAAGCAGGAATTAAATCTGGTGATGTCATCATTTCTATGGACGGTAAACCGGTTGATAGTTTTGCAGAGTTACGCGCAAAAATCGCGACAACTGGAGCTGGTCGTACAGTTAAATTAGGTTTGATTCGAGATGGCAAAGAGATTTCTGTTGAGGTTAAATTGAAAAACGGTGATGCATCCAGTACCGAAGCAAAATCTTTACATCCAGCACTTGAAGGTGCAACACTTGTTAATGGTGATATAAAAGGACAAAAAGGTGTATTAATTGAGAGTATTGTTAAAAACTCTCCTGCTTCACGTTTAAGTTTACAAGAAGGTGATCTTATCACTGGGGTCAATAAGTCTAGAGTTAATAGTATTTCTGAACTACGTAAAGTGATTGATAGCAATCCTTCTGCAATCGCTTTAAATATTGTCCGAGGAGATAGCCGTTTATATCTTATCTTACGCTAAGTAATTATATAGCTAAAAATCGTCGATGCTTTGCATCGACGAAAACTTCATTTTAACCATCAGTTAGATATGATAGAATCCTATCAACTATTCTCATCTTTATAATAATTATGCTTAAAAAGTTTCTTTGGCCAATATTAATTGGTGGTGTGTTAGCGATAGTATTACTCATTATTTTCCCTTCTTTAAGAAATGGAACACAATCAGATTTTTCTAGATCTATTTTTAATGAAGAACCTATGAGTTATTCTGACGCGGTTAAGATTGCTGCTCCAGCAGTAGTAAATATCTACAGTCGATCGATTAATTCTGTTCCAAAACAATCACAAGATGGCCCAATTACACCGCTAGGTTCTGGTGTAATTATGAGTGAGTATGGCTATATTATTACCAATTATCATGTTGTTGATGGAGCTGAACAAATTATTGTTGCCTTGCAAGATGGTCGAATTTTTGAAGCATTACCTGTAGGTTCCGATAAGTTGGTTGATATTGCTGTGCTTAAAATAGAGGCAACTAATATCCCGGTCATACCTATTAATTCTAAACGAGACCCCAAAATTGGTGATGTTGTTTTAGCTATTGGTAATCCATACAACATCGGTCAAACGATTACCCAAGGTATTATTAGTGCGACAGGGCGTGACGGATTAAGCCCATATCGTCGACAAAACTTTATTCAAACTGATGCATCGATTAATCATGGTAATTCAGGTGGAGCTTTAGTAAATACTAAAGGTGAGTTGGTAGGCATTAATACATTAACATTTGCTAAAAATCTCGGTAATGATGTTCCTGAAGGAATTGGTTTTGCCATCCCAACAGCATTAGCCGTTAAAATAATGGATAAATTAATTCAAGATGGGAAAGTAATTCGAGGTTATATTGGCATTGATGGGTTAGAATTCGCCCCAACGCAAAATCCTAGTGATTTACCGAAGGTATTAGGTATATTAGTTACCAATGCTGAAGGACCTTCATTACAGGCCGGCGTTGAAGCAAATGATATATTAATTATGGTTGATAATAAACCAGTAAAATCCATAGTAGAAACTATGGATCAAATTGCAGAGTTGAAACCAGGAACAATCGTCCCCATATTAGTTTTGCGAAATGGAGAAAAGATTGAACTTCAAGTAACTATCGGGCAATTACCGGTTTAGATTGGTCGATTATTACTTGATTATCTTTCATATAGGACGTATAATTCGCACCCTTATCATGTTATTTAACACTCGTATGGTGTATAGATTTTGCGATTAAGCCGTTTATATAGCGATACGAACAAACTTTAGAGGTTTATTATGAAAGAAGGTATCCATCCAGAATATACTGCAATTACAGCAACTTGTTCTTGTGGTAACACAATTAAAACTCATTCAACTATTGGTCATGATATTCATCTTGACGTATGTGGTGAATGTCACCCGTTTTATACTGGTAAACAACGTGATGTTGCAACTGGCGGACGTGTTGATAAATTCAAACAACGTTTTGCAATGGTTGGTGGTAAAAAATAGTTTTACTAAACTAACGTTGTCAAAAAGGCGCTTTAAGCGCCTTTTTTGTATCTACTATTCTATTTTAATTCAATCATTAGTCGATTAAATCCGGATCGATGCCTAAATCTCTCATCATTTTTTGTGCTTGTTGTGGAATTCCATCATCACGATCTTTCTGAAGATCTTCATCACAAGGGAGTGGTTGACCAGTATAAGCGTGTAAAAAGGCTTCACATAATAATTCACTATTCGTTGCATGACGTAAGTTATTGACTTGTCGCCTTGTTCGCTCATCAGTTAATATTTTAAGTACTTTCAACGGAATTGAGACTGTAATTTTTTTTACTTGTTCACTTTTTTTACCATGTTCAGCATAAGGGCTGATATAATCGCCGTTCCATTCCATCATATTTTTCACCAAATCACATCACAAATAATGTGGGTAATTTTAGCGTTTTTTTTATTTAGCTGCAATCTATACACCAAGATAGTTAGACGTCTAGACATGTTGACGTCTTTTTTTATTGTGCTATTCTTATACAATTATTAGATATATAAAATGATTGGTAGGAAGGTTGTTATGGCTAGTGATTCTAAAAATCTAAGACAAGGTGCTAATTTTAGCCAAGGCACGATAGCTGTTCGTGGTGGAATTAATACAGATGATCAATTTGGTAGCGTAGTTCCTGTTATTACGCCTTCAACATGTTATCGTTATGAAGAGTTTGCAACACCGAGGAAGTTTGATTATGGTCGCAAATCCAATCCAAGTAGACGATTAGTCGAAGAAACCGTTGCTAAATTAGAAGATGGGGCGGATGCTATTTTAACTAATTGCGGTATGTCAGCAATACATCTAATTAGCGTTGCCTTACTTAGTCCAAATGATGTTGTTGTTGCGCCTCATGACTGTTATGGCGGTAGTTATCGATTATTTAATAGTTTGAGTCAAAAAGGCTATTTTAAAACAAAATTTGTTGACCAATCAGATTCTGTTGCTTTGAAAGAAGCACTTAGCTTAAAACCTAAATTAGTCTTAATTGAATCACCAAGTAACCCTTTGTTACGAGTTGTCGATATAGAAGCGATCACTCGACAAGCTCATGAGGTTGGTGCTTTGGTTTTAGTCGATAACACTTTTATGACACCAATTTTACAAAAACCATTGGAGCTTGGTGCTGATATTGTTAGCCATTCTTGTACTAAGTTTTTAAATGGCCATTCAGATTTACTCGCTGGAATATTGGTGTTTAAAGATCAACAATTAGCAACGGATGTACTATGGTGGGCCAATAATATCGGAACATCTACTTCGTCATTTGATAGTTATTTGTTATTGCGTGGTTTAAGAACGCTAGCAGCAAGAGTTAAATTACAGCAAGAAAATGCGCAAAAAGTGGTAGAATTTTTAGCAAATCACCCTAAAATTGCAAAAGTTTTTCACCCATCATTACCTTCAAATCTTGGACATGATATTGCGAAAAGACAACAAAAAGGTTTTGGTTCACTGCTAAGTTTTGAATTAGCCGGTGATGCTAATGTTATGCCGAAATTTTTAAATGCACTCAATATATTTACATTAGCCCAATCACTTGGTGGTGTGGAAAGTTTAATCTGTCATCCTGCAACTATGACTCATTCAGGAATTAGTGCTGAAGCACGTAAAACCGCAGGTATATCCGATCAATTATTACGTATTTCGGTTGGTCTTGAAGATATCAGTGATCTTCTTAATGATTTAGAACAAGCACTAGCTCAAATCTAAATTTTATCTGCTGATCAATAGGATTGAGAAATAATTGATTTTATCAATCCTATTTTCCTTTACTTTCATAATAATGCACTATTTTACTTTTTGACTAACTAAAGTGGTTAAATTAGTGTTTATATTTGCCTCAAAAACCCCGTTCCTCAACTCAAAAATTCAATATCACTCCATATCTATAAATCATCTAATTTAGAATAAAACTGAATTATTATCAGGCTAATACAATGATGTGGTTCATATTTGAAGTTATGACAAGATTAGGCAAACAATCATTTCCAGTATAGCTGTTTGTTTCAACAACTATCATCATGGGCTTTTTTAAAGCCCATCCCTGTTTTTAATCTTTAATACCATTATCTTTGATGACTTGCTGATACCAATAAAAACTATCTTTTTTAATTCGATTAAGTGTTTTTAAGTCATGATCATCTCGATCAACATAAACAAAGCCATAACGCTTTTTGAAACCTTGATGAGAACTTAGTAAATCAATTACTGACCATGGACAATATCCAAATAGTTCAACCCCATCTTCAATTGCATCATGACAAGCTAATATGTGCGATTTGATATAATCAATTCGATAATCATCATGTACTTTATTGTCAACAGTTAATGTATCTGGAGTACCTAATCCATTTTCAGTAATAATTAATGGTAAACGATATTGGCGATAATATTCATTTAATACTAGTCTCAACCCCATCGGGTCAATTTGTGCGCCATAAGTAGATGCGGTTAAATTTGGGTTTTTCTCAATTTTGAAATAACCATATAAATCGAAATCAATATCTTTTTCTTTAGTGCCAAATGGATGAGCATCATCTTCCGGTAAATAGCTTGCGACTAATGTTCGATAGTAATTTACGGCAATAAAATCAGGTTTAGCTTTTTTTAATATTTCGGCATCTTCTGGTTGTGTAATAGGGTAGATACCACAACGTTGCAAATAATGTTTATAGTATCCCGGATAATCACCAAAACAGTACATATCTAGGGCATAATTAGTTTTAAAATTATCATTCATTTTAGCTGCCCAAACATCCATTGGTTTATTACTTGCAGGATAGGTCATGGTGGATGATACCGCTGGTCCTACTTTGCTTCCAGTAATTAGTTCATGACAATCATTTGTTGCCATCGCATGAGCAACAAACATGTGATAATCCATTTGAGCTCTCACTTTTTCTGTGTCGGCTGGTGCGACTTTGTACATGTTCATTCGTTCATTAACACGAATCATCAAATTTTGTTCATTATTGATTTGCCAGTTTTTTACCCGATCACCAAATGCTTTATAGCAGACCTGAGCATAGTGTCTAAACGCATCGACACAACGGCGGTCTTGCCAACCATTATATTTATTAACTAAGGCAAATGGTAAATCAAAGTGATAAAGGGTAATAAATGGAATGATATCATTTTTGATTAATTTGTTAATTACTCGATTATAAAAATCAATCCCAGCTTGATTTATTTCACCGTCCCCATCAGGAATAATACGTGCCCATGATATTGAAAAACGATAAGTTTTTAATCCCAATTCTTTAAACAAAGCAATATCACTCTCTACATGATGATAGAAATCACTGGCAACTTTGCTATCGGCTTGCACTGCAGAGCGTTGAAATGAGTTATAATCAGCAACGGTCATCCCTTTTCCATCAGCATCCCATCCACCTTCAATTTGAAAGGCAGAAGATGATGCTCCCCACCAAAAATCCTTAGCAAAAGCTTTCATATATTAACCTCTAAACTTGAATAAATAATAAATTGTCTTTTTTACTGACGTGATCTTCTTGACAATATTCTATATTTTTATATTGATCCGAATTAACGACAATAACCGAAGTCGTTAAATCGAATTCTTTTATTTTATCAATATTAAATGAAACTATTTTGGTTCCTTTTTTAATGTGTTGTCCTGCTTGTACATAGGATTTAAAATATTTACCTTGTAATTTAACGGTGTCAATTCCAATGTGGATCAACAGTTCAATGCCATTGTCTAACTTTAGACCAATTGCGTGTAAAGTAGGGTAGAGTACTGATACTGTACAATCTGCTGGAGCAATTATTTCACCAATTTTAGGATAAACTGCTATCCCTTTGCCCATCGCTCCTGAAGCAAATACTTCATCTTTGACTTGATTTAAGGCAATGACCTCACCCTCAACAGGCGATAGAATAGTTGTATCAGTGGTTAATGGAGTTTGAATTGTTTTTGATTCTTTTTCGTTTGGTATGTCATTAAATCCAACAATCATTGTCATAATGCATGAACCAAAAAATGCAAAGCCTATACCAATTAAATAGCATAAGAACGCTTTTGTACCTGCTTCCGCATAAACAGGTATTGTTAATACCCCTTGGTTGGCAAAGGCTGTACCATAAGATCCTCCCCAACCCATTAATCCTCCAGCAAGTGCACCACACACAACCGCACAAATCATTGGTTTTTTCAATCTTAAGTTAGCGCCATAAATCGCTGGTTCGGTAATGCCGAACAAGGCTGTGATTGTTGCCGATGCGGCAACGGTTTTTAAATTTTTATTTTTGGTTTTGAAAAATACACCTAATGCGGCTCCAGCTTGTGAAAAGTTCGCCGCTCCAGCGAAAGCAAGTAAGTTCTGGCGTCCAGTTTGAGCTACGTCATTAATGCCGATTGGTACAATAGCACGATGTGCGCCAAAGATGACTAAAATACACCATACACCACCAATAAATGCTCCTAATAATATAGGGCTAACGCCCATAATGTAGTAATAGATCCAGTTTATAAATTCGCCAATATAGATGCCAATAGGACCGAAAATAAGTAAAGTAGCTGGTATCATGATAAGTAATGAAAAAGTTGGCACCATGATAATTTTTAATACTTCAGGGATAATATATTCCAAAAATCTTTGTACATAACTTAAAATAAATACCGCTAATATAATTGGGATAACGCTAGACGTGTAACTTGCTTTGGTTAATTCAATGGTAAACAGAGTGACTTCAGTTTTACTAGCCATTAAATTGACAATTGATGGATAACATAATGTTGCACCAATTATCATCGATATAAATTCATGAGCTTTAAATACTTTAGCAGCGGTATAGCCAAGTATTATTGGCATGAAGTAGAAAACTGCATCTGATGCAGCATGTAAAATCGTGTAGGTGTTATAAGTTTTGATATCAGTTTGATAGTAATAATTACCTATCATAACCGCTATAGCTAAAATTCCCTTTAACATACCTGATGCTGCAATAGCTGGGATGATTGGTGTAAAAATAGCTGCAAAAGCATTAAGTATTTTTACCCCTAATGAAACTTTAGGTTCCGTTTGATTACTTTGTTCTAACTCGCCAATTAGAGGGAGGAGTTGCTCATAAATTTTGGTGACTTTATTGCCTAATACTACTTGGTATTGTCCACTACTTTCAACAACGGAAATCACACCTTCTGTCTGTAATAATTTTTCGCGATTAGCTTTTTTACTGTCATTTAATTGAAACCGTAAGCGAGTAAAGCAGTGTGTTAAGTTGATAATATTCTCTTTACCGCCGACTAATTCGAGTATTTGCTGTGCAATTTTTTGATAGTCCATTATTTTCTCCATTACTTAAAGAATGGTTATTCATTGATAAAAAAGCTTAATACACTAAAAATTATCATTATTATATAAATCATAAAATTAAGATGTTTGTATTATGAATTTAGTAAGATCAATTTTTATCACTTTTTAATTCACTTCAAGCTAGCATAGTTTAAAAAATTAGACAAGTTTGTCATAATTATTGCTAAATAATTTATTTAGATATATTTTTAGAGCAAAAATTATCAGTATTAAAATTGTGGATAAATGAAGTCAGCCAAGAAGAAGTCTTATTTATTGTTGTGTATTGTGTTTTTTTTCTGGTATGCACAATATATCTATATTCCTTATCAAACCCCTTATCTTGCGGCGATAAATATATCGACTACTATGATCGGAATGGTGGTTAGTGCTTATGGATTTTCGCAATTATTCTTAAGATTGCCGGTTGGTTTATTAGCCAATGTAAAAGAGAAACATAAAATTTTTATTGTATTAGGCACCTTTTTTGCTGGAATTGCATCGGTGATTCGTATTATTGAACCGAATGGAACTGGTTTTCTCGTTGGTAATATAATTTCAGGTTTCGCCAGTGCAATGTGGATCTCTTTTATGGTGCTTTTTTTAGGTTTTTATCCCAAATCTAAAAAAGGGTATGCAACTAGTTTAATTATAATGGTTAATAATCTAGGTGTGTTTTTAGCCTTTTTAACAAGTACATTATTGTATGATTATATTCATATGGTAGGAATTTGTGTGCTTAGTTGCTTTAGCGGGTTATTGGCTTTTATTTTAGCAATAAAGCTAAAATATCCGGAAAAGATCCATCATGATTTTAACTATCATCTTTTGTTTAGCGCATTATGTAATCGAAAATTATTGTTTTTCTCATTTCTTGCTTTAATTCAGCAAGGCATTCAAATGTCTACCACAATGTCTTTTACTAATCAGATATTGAGTGATTTAGGGGGGAATGCCTTTTTAATTGGCATTTCTTCAATTGTCTATATGTTATCTTCAGTTCTATTTGCTAAATTGGGGGCGACTAAGTGGATTAATCTGATGAGAATTTCAAGCTGGGTAATTTTATCTTTTCTATTACTAGCACTTTATTGTATTTTAGTACCTCAGGTCTCTTCTGTTTATATTATTCTTCTATTGCAAATTATCCCTGGTATAGGGACGGGTATACTATTTTCGTTTTTAAATTTTGAAGCGATGATAGATGTGCCATCGTATGCCCGTTCTGCTGCCATGGGATTATTTCAAGCTATTTATGCACTAGGTATGACGCTATTTCCAATTATTGTTGGAATAATTAGTTTGAAATGGTCGATGATAATCGCCTATTTTGCCTTAGCCGGTATAGCAATAATAGGCGCAATTTTATCAATGATTTACTGGTTAAAATTTAGAAAGTAGATCACTTAAAATTTTATATAGTGACACACTATCTTATTAGTTAAATGGTTTTACTATTGAAATTTAGCCTAATAATCATTAGGTGATGCTTGTGCAAGTACTTCGCGATTACCATTATGACTTGGCGCACTTATAATGCCTTCCACTTCCATTTGTTCTACTATTCGTGCAGCGCGATTGTAACCAATTCTAAATTTGCGTTGGACGCTTGATATTGATGCTCGACGGGTTTCAACCACAAATGCTACTACTTGATCGAAAAGTGGATCGAGTTCTTCATCGGTCATATCGAAGCTATTACCTTCATTATCATCAGTTGAAACTGTTACATTCTCGATATATTTAGGTGTGCCACGCGCTTTCCAATCTTGTACAACTGCATGAACTTCTTCATCACGTACAAATGCGCCATGAACACGAATAGGAATTGAGCTATTTGGTGCTAAATAGAGCATGTCACCCATACCTAGAAGTGATTCTGCCCCCATTTGATCTAGGATTGTACGTGAATCAATCTTGCTTGAAACAGTAAATGCTATTCGAGTTGGTATGTTGGCTTTAATTAAACCAGTAATTACATCAACTGATGGGCGTTGGGTTGCAAGCACTAAGTGGATGCCAGCCGCTCGAGCTTTTTGTGCAAGTCGTGCAATGAGCTCTTCGACTTTTTTTCCAACGGCCATAATTAAGTCGGCGAATTCATCCACCATAACCACAATATATGGAAGTTTTTCAAGCGTTGGTATTTCAAGATCCAAACTATCAGTGGGTTTCCAAAGAGGATCTGGAATTGGTCGTCCCATTTCTTCGGCAAGTTTGATTTTTTCGTTAAAACCAGCAATGTTACGAACGCCCAATGCTGACATCAATCGATAGCGACGCTCCATTTCATTAACACACCAGTTAAGAGCATTAGCCGCATCTTTCATATCAGTTACTACTTGGGTCAATAGATGAGGAATCCCTTCATAGATAGATAGTTCTAACATTTTAGGATCAATCATTATAAACCGAACATCTTCAGGTTGTGATTTGTATAAAATGCTTAATATCATGGCATTAACACCTACTGATTTACCTGAACCGGTCGTTCCTGCAACCAATAAATGTGGCATTTTAGCTAAATCTGCAACCACTGATTGTCCTGCAATATCTTTTCCTAATACAATTGTTAAAGGAGATTGTGCATTTTTAAATTGTGGACTATCTAATACTTCTCTGAAATAAACAGTTTGCCGATTTTTATTTGGTAATTCAATTCCGACATACGGTTTACCTGGAATAACTTCGACCACCCGTACTGAAGGCATTGATAATGAGCGTGCTAAATCTCGGTCAAGTGTCGAAATTCTTGCTGCCTTTATGCCTGGTGCAAGTTCAATTTCGAAGCGAGTAATAACGGGTCCAGGTAAATAATCGACAACTCTAGCTTTTACTCGATAATCAGAGAGGCTTTTTTCGATTTGTTCTGACATTGTATTTAACGCCGCGTGGTCAACTTCAATTCGAGTTGTTGGTGGTGGCGTTAATAAATTTAACGAAGGTAACGGCGTTGTTGGTTTTGGTAAAGGCTTATCATTGCGTTTTAGCAAAGGATGAATAAGGCTTTCTTCCTCATCCTCATCCGTAACTTCTTTTATTTCATTATTAGTTTGTTGTTCATTTGATTCGTTTACTACCTCATTTTGATATATGTCATCAATGAGAGGATTTTCTTCTTTAAGAAGTGATATATCAACATCTTCGGGTATCTCAAATTCGGCTGGAATATCATTAGTATTATGATATTCAGGTGTAATACTTGGTGATGTTTCCGCTAAAGGTTCGATTACAATTGGATCAACTGAGTCTTGAGATGTAATATGATTTAGATTAATTTTTGGCTCATTATGCTCCATAGTGAATAAAGGTTTACTTGGTGCATCGGCAATAGCGTATTTATCTTCTTCAAAAGGTTCTAAGGCCTCACGACTATTAATTACTCCATCAGATTCTGTTGAACTCATATCACTCGTGGTGCTTTCATTCATATTTTTCAAAATAGTTTCCATTCGCGCTAAAATCGCGTCAGGATCCATTTCTTTTTTAGATATATCTTTAGTCGGTTGGTTGGTTTCGTTAGGAGATGTATTTGCCTCAATAGATTGCAATAATTGAGCAGCAGTTTTTATAAATACTTCATCATCTTTTAATGAAATAGGTTTAGTTGTACTAATATCTGATTCTGTCGCCAATTTGGTTGAGTCAATATTATCACTAGTATCAACATCAATAGGTAGATCAAATTGTGGCTGTTTTTCTGTTGTTAATTTGTCTTCTTGATTCGAATCAGCTGGTTGTGAAACTTTATCCGGAGTAAATAACCATTTTATTGGTGACAAGATGAACATAACTAACGCACCAATTTTTTCAAACAGATAAAGCCAAGAGAAACCAGTTAAAAGCGTAATACATGCTAGTGTTGTTGCAAGCAAAGCTAGAGAGGTAGCTAAGCTACTCATAACAGGTAGAAGGCTTTCAATTACTATCGAACCTAAATAACCACCTGCTTGGAATTGTTCTGGATCGCGAATATTAAGAGCAAAAAAACCACAACAACTAAGTACAAAAGCTAAAATGCCGATAATTCGGAAAGAAACACTAAAATAGTTAATAGGATCATTGGCATGGCGGTAAAAATAACCCATTAATTGTAAACAAAAAAAGATAATAATAACCGGTAAACTATAGGCGATTAATCCAAAAAACTGAAATAAGATATCAGAAATATATGCACCAATATAACCGCCTAAGTTGCTAATAGGATAGTGCCAAGCTGTACGTGACCAGCCAGGATCTGATGGGTTGTAAGTAAACAGTGATAAAAATAAGTAAACAGACAGGCCTATTAATGATAATAGAATTAATTGTGCAACAATCTGTCTTCTTGTAATTTTAGATTTTTTCAAACACGTACCTAAAAACTATCTTAATTAAAAATTTTGAGTATTTTATCATAAATTGAACCTACTCATAGCGTGAAAGGTGTATAAAAACTAATTTATTAGCAACTATTAATTCGATAGCGTTAAGGTTTGATTAAATCTTTTTGCATTCAACACGTAATGTTGAGCATTTTTAATATTTGCTTGAATTTCTTCATCTGTGAGTTTACGAATAATTTTAGCTGGAGATCCCATAATCAAACAACCTTCCTCATAAGGCAGACTATGTGTAACTAGTGAGTTAGCACCTACTAGGCAGTTTTTGGCAATTCTAGCATTGTTTAAAATAGTACTTCCCATACCAATTAAACTATTATCCTCAATATTACAACTATGCAAAATAACATTATGGCCAACGGTGACATTCTCACCAACAATACAGGGAATGTCAGTTTCTGTATGAATAGTACTGTTATCTTGAACATTACTATTTTTACCAATATGAATCGTTGCGATATCACCTCGCAAAACTGCGTTAAACCATATAGATACGCCTTCTTCTAAAATAACATCACCAATGATGTCTGCTGATTTAGCAATAAAACACTTAGAATTAATTTGTGGTTTTAGATTTTCTAATTGATAAATCATGGTTAATTCCTTTTTATATTTTTGACACTCAAAAACAATCCGGCCGCAAAAAAGTTACAGATAACCATTGAGCCAACCATTAGCCATTCTGTTAAATTATTCGTAACAGTTGCTGTATTATGAGTTGAAACGAGTGTTGAAAGTAAGGCTCCGATAGCACCAGCGACGGCAAAGCGGATTGTGCCTGCAAGCGAGGAGGCTGTGCCTGCTATATGAGAATAATAATCGAGTATTACAGCCATGCAATTACCACCTATGGTTGAAATACAACCGATATAACCAGCAATACATGCCACTAAAAAGACAAAACCTAAGTCAAATATACTCACTGTAGCCATACCTATGGCTGTAATAAATTGGAGGAGTAAGCCTAACTGAATCATCTTAATAGAACCAACCCGTTTTACAATACGGCTATTGAGCGTATTCATTGAAACCATGACCATAACATTAATAGCAAAGTAATAGCCGAAATTGGTTGATGCAACACCATGTAAGTTCATATAGACAAATGGTCCTAAACTTAGAAAGGAAAATAATCCGGCTCCGGAAAATGCACCAATCATCATGTAAGTAAACACTTGTCTATGTCTAAATAGGGCAATGAAGTTACTTAAAATTCGAATTATACTGAATTTATCACGTTTGGATTTGGCTAATGTCTCAGGGATATTGATTGTTACTAATGCAAAACAAATAATCGCCATTAAGCAAAGCGCATAGAAGTTAGCTTGCCAATCGAACCAATAAAGAATAAAACCACCAATAATCGGTGCGAGTAATGGGGCAACATTCGATATCAATGTTACAAAAGACATCATTTTAGAAAAATCATCACGATCGCGATAGATATCTTTCATTAATGCATTAATAACAATAGTGGTTGCTGATGCTGCTATTCCATGAAAAAATCGGGCTGTGATTAACTGATTTATATTAGCAGCAAGACCACAACATAATGCTGCAATTATGAAAATAATTAGTCCAGCAGTTAAAACTTTTCTTCGTCCGTAACTATCGGTGAGTGGACCAAACAAAAGCTGACCTAATGAAAATCCTAATAAATAGAAACTGATTGTCAACTGCACAGTTGAATCGGCGACATTAAATTTGTTCGCAATAGTTGGCATACTTGGTAAATACATATCAATAGATAATGGCATTAACATTGAAATGAAACCAAGAATAAAGATAAGTGCTTGTTTAGAAACTTTAATTTCTACTTGTGGTTCTTGTGTTTGCACGTTGTCATTCCTTTGGATACAAAGTTACTAAGTTTTAACTATAAAACCTAGTAAAAGAAAACATTAGTTAAGAATCAAACGGCTAATTAAACGAATTGATCTCATCTTGAGTAAGAGGGCGGTATTCCCCCTCAGGTATATCAAGAATAATATTGCCAATCTGTTTACGATGCAACTGGGTGACATGGTTATTTACAGCTGCAAACATTCGTTTCACTTGGTGATATCGACCTTCACTTATTGTAAGTTCTGCATGGTAATCATCAAGGATAACTAATTTAGCTGGTTGAGTAAGTGTTTTTTCACTTTTTAGCTGAATACCTTGTTTAAATATCTCAATAAGATCATTATTAAGAGGTTGCTCAACGGTTACTTGATAAACTTTTTCACAATGATGTTTAGGAGAAGTAATGCGATGTGACCACTTACCATCATCGGTTAATAAAACTAGCCCAGTGGTGTCTAAATCCAGTCGACCTGCTGAATGCAGCTTTTCAGACATAGGTTCATCAATAAAATAGAGGATAGTTGGATGATCAGGATCATCAGTAGAACAAACATAACCTTGTGGTTTATTGAGCATGAAATAACGATTTTCGGTAATAGGTATAATTTCGAAACCATCATATTCTACAATTTGATCATCTGAGATATGGTAAGCACCTGATTTTACAACAGCTCCATTAACAGTTACCTTTTGGGCTTTCAGTTCTTTATTGACTATTGTTCGGCTTACCCCTAGATGGTGAGCTAGAAATTTATCCAGTCGCATATTCAAATACTATTCCTATAAACATGGTGTGTAAATATCAAAACGATGATTTTTAGTTTTAATTTCCGCCGTTGGTTTTTGATTGGCTAAAAATGGTGCATAATCAGGTCGTTTAACCACAACGCGTTTTTTAGCTAATCGTCTTGCGGGTTCAAGTAGGCTTTCTGCATCGAGATCGTTACCAACTAATTGTTGAAAAATTCGCATCTCTTTTTTCACTAATGCACTTTTTTGTCGATGCGGAAACATCGGATCAAGATAAACAACGTCAGGTTTTTCTTGATGTGAATTGAGCCCAAGTAAACTTGAATTATAAATTAAATGTAACAGCTTTTGTAATTGCTGACCAATGATTGGATCTTGATAAGCACGATTAAGCCCATCTTCTAACAAGGCAGCAACAACAGGATGTCGCTCAAACATAGTAACATGGCAACCAATAGAAGCTAATACGAATGCATCTCGTCCTAATCCAGCTGTTGCATCAATAATAGTGGGTAAATAATTACCTTTAACGCCAACAGCTTTAGCTATCGCTTCACCACGACCACCACCAAATTGACGACGATGAGCCATCGCACCAGACACAAAATTAACCGCGATTGCACCTAATTTAGGTTCATCAGTTTTTTGTAACTCAAGTTGATTGTTTTGATTAACGAGAGTAAATGGAAGATCAGGATGCTCGAATAGCCACTGCTCAGCTAACTTTTTGAGCTGAGCAGTGTTAACTTTAGTGGATACCATAGTGACGAAGTAATGCCTCAAGTTGCGGTTCACGACCACGGAAATTTTTGAATAATGTCATTGGTTCATCACTGCCACCTTGAGATAATATATTATCTAGGAAAGCATTACCTGTATTTGCATTGAAGATACCTTCTTCTTCAAAGCGAGAAAACGCATCAGCAGATAAAACTTCAGCCCATAGATAACTGTAATAACCTGCGGCATAACCTCCTGCAAAAATATGACTAAATGCGTGAGGGAATCGTCCCCAATCTACGGTTGGTACTACTGCAACTTGTTCTCTGACTTGTTTTAAAGTTTCTAAAATATCAGGTGTTTTTTCGCTATGTAATTTAAAATCAAATAAACCGAATTCTAACTGACGCAGAATAAATAATGCAGCTTGGAAGTTTTTGCTATCAAGCATTTTTTCTAGCATTTCTTGTGGTAATGGTTCGCCAGTTTGATAATGACCTGAAATAAATTCTAAAGCTTCAGGCTGCCAGCACCAATTTTCTAAGAATTGACTCGGTAATTCAACGGCATCCCATGGAACACCATTAATACCAGCCACAGATGACACATCAATTTCAGTTAACATATGATGTAGTCCATGACCAAATTCATGGAATAATGTGGTTACCTCATTATGAGTAAATAATGCTGGTTTATCACCGATTGGTCGATTGAAATTACAAGTTAAATAGGCAACAGGTTTTTGGATATGGCCATCAGCAAAACGCATTTTACCAATACAATCATCCATCCAAGCACCACCGCGTTTATGTTCACGAGCATATAAATCAAGATAAAAGCTACCTTTTAATTCACCATTGGCATTATATAAATCATAAAATTTTACCTCAGGTGCCCAAACTTCAACATCATGACGCTGTTTTGCAGTAATGCCAAAAATACGACGAACGACTTCAAATAATCCACTAATAACTCGATCCTCTGGAAAATATGGACGAAGTTCTTCATCATTGATGGTATAAAGATGTTGTTTTTGTTTTTCGCTGTAATAAGCGATATCCCATGGTTTGATATCACTTGCACCAAAATATTCATAAGCATATCTTTTAAGTTCGGCTAATTCTTTTTCACCTTGAGGTTTAGCTTTGGTTGCTAAATCGGTTAAAAATGCGGTAACTTGCGTTACAGTTTCAGCCATTTTAGTTGCTAATGACTTATCGGCATATGTGTCAAAACCAAGTAACTGAGCAAGTTCAGCTCGAAGCGATATAATTTGTTTAATGATTTCTGTATTATCCCACTTACCGGCATTAGGTCCTTGGTCAGACGCTCGAGTATTGTATGCTTGATAGAGTTCAAATCGTAAATCTCGATTATCGCAATAAGTCATTACCGGTAAATAACTTGGGATATCGAGCGTTAATAACCAACCATCTTGCTCTTTTGCCTTAGCTTGCTCTTTAGCTGCGGCTAAGGCACTTTCAGGCATTCCGGATAAATCTTCAATATTCGTGATTAATTTTGACCAGCCCATAGTGGCATCTAATACATTATTACTATATTGAGATGATAATTCTGAAAGTTTGGCAACAATTTCACCATAACGTTTTTGCTTATCATCCGCCAATCCAATACCCGATAATTCAAAATCCCGCAATGCATTGTTGATTACTTTTTTTTGTGCTTTGCTTAAATTTTCGAAGTGTTTGCTATCTTTAAGTTGTTTATAGGCATTATATAGTGGTTTATGTTGTCCTACCCAAGTACTGTATTGAGATAGCAAAGGTAAGCAAGCTTCATATGCTTCACGTAGTTCTGGGCTGTTTTTCACTGAATTAAGATGACTAACCGGTGACCATGCTCGGCTAAATTTTTCATCCATTTCATCAATGGGTTGAACAAGATTATCCCAAGTGTATTCACTATTTTGTTCAAGCACAGATTCAATCGTTTTACGACAATTGTTTAATGTCTCTTTAATCGCTGGTAAAACATGCTCAGGTTTGATTTGTGAAAATAGGGGTAATGATGAATTACTTAATAGTGGGTTAGTCATTCTGGAATACCTTATGCAATGATTATGTTTATTTATAAAACATGTGGCTAAAAAAACTTTATTCAAGTTTCTATGTTCATGGAGGGTAATTATAAACCCATTAATTTTCGCTCACGTTGCCATTCAGTCGGTGTATAGGTTTTGATTGATAATGCATGGATTCGATTATCATTAATAAATTCCGCTAATGGTGCATAAATAGCTTGTTGTTTTTTTACACGACTTAATTCAGCAAACATTTCACCAACGGCAATAACTTGAAAATGGCTGCCGTCGTTTGTCAGTACATGCACATCGTCGAGGTTAAGTGAATTTTTTAATTTAGCTATAATTTCTTGTTTATCCATTATTTAAACTCAGTATTAACTATTTTATAAAAAAAAGTTGAGGAACGGGGTTTTTGAGCTCTCAAATTGCATCAATTTTAATGATTAATCACTGTTTGCAAATCATAAAGCTCAATTAGTGTTTGTAATTGTGGGCTGATCCCAATCAATTTTACATTATATTGATTACAAAAATAGACAAGTGTCGCGAGTCCAGAAGAGTCAACCCGTGTTACTCTAGATACATCAATATGGCTTATATTGCTTAATAGTGTATCTTGAGCAATCCATAAATCATTTAAAGAGTGAAAATCAAGTTCACCGATTAAATTAAGTGCATTTTGTTGTTTTTCTGCTTGGATTCGCGACATAATGAACTAACCTTTTTGTTTAGCGTTTGGATCAATTTTGCGATTGGATAGATCATTTAATTGTTTGGTTAATGCATCTATTCCATTTTGGCGAAGAATAGCTGCCCATTCGTTTTGTTTAGTTGTAACCATGCTTACTCCTTCAGCTGTTAAGTCATAAGCTTTCCATTCACCTGTTACTGTATTTTTTCGCCATTGAAAATCGATACGAATAGGTTGTTGATTTTTATCTGGCTGATTTAAAAGCACGCGAATTGAAATAAGTGATTTGTTAGTTAAATCTTTTGGTGCCTCAACTTGGTAAGTTTGACCGTTGTACATAGAAAGTGCTTGAGCAAAAGCTTGAACTAAATAGTTTTCAAAAGCTTTGAAATAAGCTGTTCGTTGTGCGTCAGTTGCTGATTTATAAGCATCACCTAAAATTAATGCGCCTGCATATTTAACTTGGACATAAGGCAATAAATCCGCTCTTACAATATCTTTAAGTTTATTTGGATTTGACTTAATTGATGCTGATTGAGCTTTCATCGTACTAAATATTTTGTCAGCAGCAACTTGCATATCGTTATAAGGATCGTTTGCAAATGCTGACGAACTTATTACTAATGTAAGTACTAAAAAAAGGGCTTGTTTAAATTTGGTTAACATAGTTACTCCTTACTATCATTGGTATCTTGTTTTTTATCTGATGATCCGCCTGTGCTATATAAAAATTGTCCAATCAAGTCTTCGATCACCATGGCTGGTTTTGTATTGTTAATGACATAACCATCTATAAGATAAGCTGGTTTATTATTACTATTACTCGTTGTTGTAGTGGTATCAGAATCTAATGAATCAAGTTCGTGTTCAATGCTTTGATCTAACCCAAAATTGATATCAATAAATTGTTCACCTAATAGGCCAGAAGTTTTGATTGAAAGCGAGCTAGAACTTGGAATTCTATTGTATTGAGCATCTAAATCCATAGTGACATAAGGTTTATACGTTGCACCTTTTTCTGATTTAAGACTAATATTGCTTACACGACCAATCACTACACCGCCAATTTTAATTGGTGATCTTACTTTTAATCCACCAATGTTATCAAATACAGCATAAACACGGTAGGAGTTATGACGAGCGAAAGACGTTGGATCGGTAACTCTAAAACATAAAAACAGCACTGAGCAGATAACCAGTACCATAAATAACCCTACTGTAATTTCAACTTTACGACTCATGTTTAATGACCTCAATTACTAAACATTAATGCGGTTAAAATAAAATCTAACCCCAAAATAACTAATGATGAATAGACAACGGTGTTCGTTGTTGCCCGACTGATTCCTTCTGATGTTGGCACACAATCATAGCCATTAAATAGAGCAATCCAAGTACTAGCGATTGCAAATGCAAAGCTTTTAATAAAACAATTGCCTAAATCGTGCCACCAATCGACATTACTTTGAATGGATGACCAAAAAAATCCTGCATCAATACCTTTCCAATCAACACCTACTAATTCACCACCTAAAATGCCAACAGCGACAAAAATTGCTGTTAGAAACGGCATACAAAAAAATCCAGCCCAAAATCGTGGCGCGATAATTCGTCTTAATGGGTCGATCGCCATCATTTCCATGCTTGATAATTGTTCGGTGGCCTTCATTAGACCAATTTCAGCGGTTAACGCTGAGCCGGCACGGCCTGCAAATAGTAATCCTGCTACTACAGGCCCAAGTTCTCTCAACAGCGCAAGTGCGACTAGCATCCCCAAACTGGCTTCAGCACCAAAGGTGGTTAAAATGAAGTAACCTTGTAGCGCTAGTACCATTCCTATGAAAAGACCGGATACGATAATAATTGATAGCGATTGTACACCGACAAAGTAAAATTGTTTAACAAGTAATGGGAATTGTTTGCTAAATTGAGGTTTACCGATAAGTGCACCAAATAGCATTACGCCTGAGCGACCTAGCATCGCGATAATATTGATTATTGATCGCCCAAGTTTTGCAATTAAGTTTAACATTAGTTTGCACCTCTACTTAGGTCTAATTTGTAATCATCCGCAGGATAATGAAATGGTACTGGGCCATCGGCTAATCCTTCAAGGAATTGTTTTACTCGTAAATCATCATTATTGCGTAATTCTTCAGATGTACCGCCAGCAATAATATGTTGTTCAGCAACAATATAGGCATAATCGGCAATACTTAATACTTCACTAACATCATGGCTAACAACAATACAGGTTAATCCAAGTGATTGGTTAATTTCAGATATAAGTTTGACAATTACGCCCATGGATATAGGATCTTGCCCAGCAAAAGGTTCATCAAACATGATTAAATCAGGATCGAGTGCTATTGCTCTGGCTAATGCTGCCCGCCGTGCCATTCCTCCAGATAGTTCTGAAGGCATCATGTTAGCTGCACCACGAAGTCCTACTGATTGTAATTTCATTAATACCAAATTATGTAAAATAGGTTTTGGTAAATTAAAATGTTCTCTTAATGGATAAGCAACATTATCAAATACTGATAAATCAGTAAATAGAGCCCCAGATTGGAATAACATACTCATTCTTTTACGGACTTCATATAACCTTGAACGAGTCATACTAGGTATATCTTCACCATCAAATAGGATTTGACCTGATTGTGGCTTAAGTTGCCCGCCAATCAGTCTTAATAGTGTAGTTTTACCTATTCCCGATGGCCCCATAATTGCGGTAACTTTGCCTTTGGGAACCGTCAAGTTCATATTTTTATAAATTGGACGAGTCCCACGATAAAAAGACATATCGTGTATTTCGACCAGATTTTGTTGTAATGTGTTGGTCACAATGAGTTCCTACACTACCATAATTAAATGTTGGTTATTTTACTTGATTATTACAAATAAACAAATGTATTAACCAAGTAGCTGATTTAGTGACGGTAATCATAAAATATGCTGAATTTATTTGTTCGTCATTTTATGCTAAAACTTTTTTAATATTTTAACTATATGAGAATATTGAATTATATTTATTGATTTTTTGTGGTAAATAGTGGCGTTTTGAAGTAAACGCCAGTATAAAGTGTTGCAATAGGGTTTAAATAGTTGGGATCATTCGTGTCTTGCCTTGCGTGCCAAATAATTACCAATGCTTTGTACAATTTGTATTGCAATAACTAAGATCACAACACAGATATATATGACGGTATCATCAAAACGTTGATAACCTTGCGAATAGGCGACATCTCCAATACCACCTGCGCCAATAGCCCCTGCCATTGCTGTTGCCCCAATCAAACCAATTGTGGCGGTTGTGAAAGTTAAAATCAATGAACTAAATGCTTCTGGTAGCATAAAGTGCCAAATAATTTGTACTGGCGTTGCGCCCATCGATTCAGCTGCTTCAATAATACCACTTTTTACCTCTAATAATGAGTTTTCAACAAGCCGAGCAATATAAGGAGCAACATAAAAAGTTAAGGGCACAATTGCTGCTGTCGTACCGATTGATGTGCGAACTATAAAGTAAGTAAATGAATGAAGTGAAAAGAGTAAAATAATAAAAGGTAATGAGCGAACAAAATTAATAATTGGGTTGATAATCTGATAAACCCGTTTATTTTCGAGTAAACCAGATGGTCGGGTGGTGACTAAGCAGATCGCTAATGGAACGCCGATTAATGCGCCTAATATTAATGAAAAAAAAACCATATATAATGTGTCTAATGATGCTTGTGCATATTGCTCAACGGTTACTCTGGTTAGAAAATTAGTATTTATATAATTGATAAAATCGTTGACTATTTCCATTAGTTGTTCTCCCCATGTTTGATTTCTGTAACGTTAACACCATTTTCGCGAAGAAATTGCACCGATTGTTCGATATTATTATCACTTCCTTTTAATTGAACAAACATACTGCCTAATACCGTTTTTTCGATTTCAGACATATGGGCAAATAAAATATTCACTACTACTTTCTGCTGTAAGATCAATGCATTCATAACTGGCTCTGAGGCCGAACGACCTAAAAATTCAAGCTTAAACAACTTAATATTATGTTTATCACCCTCAATTTTTAACAGATTTTCAACAACACCTTCAGGGATTTGGTCATTAATAACTGAACTAACAAATTTTTGTGTGGTTTTATGCGTTGGATGACCAAAAACATCAAGTACATTGCCATGTTCGATAATTTTACCTTTTTCCATAACTGCTACTTTGTGACATATTTGCTGTATTACATGCATTTCATGGGTAATTAGAACGACAGTTATTTTATATTTATCATTAATTTTTTTTATTAATTCCAAAATAGCTTGAGTAGTTTGTGGATCGAGTGCCGATGTGGCTTCATCACAAAGCAAAATATCGGGATCGTTCGCCAAGGCCCGAGCAATTCCAATACGTTGCTTTTGCCCACCTGATAGCTCTTTAGGATAGCTATTAGCTTTATCGCTTAATCCAACAAATTCGAGCAGTTCATGAACTTTCTTTTTAATCGTTTGTTTATCTTTTTTGATGAGAACTAGAGGGATCGCAACATTTTCATATACGTTTTTGGATTCAAGTAAATTGAAATGTTGAAAAATCATGCCTATTTTACGGCGAACTTGGCGTAATTGAGAGTTTGATAACTGATTCAATGGTTGGTTTTGAATAACAACATTGCCTTGAGTTGGTTTTTCAAGAAAGTTTATCAGACGAACTAGCGTACTTTTTCCTGCACCACTATAACCAATAATGCCGTAGATATCGCCTTTTTGGATAGTTAAGTTGATGTTTTGTAATGCTTGGGTGGTAACTCCATTTCGTTCGTATTGTTTCGATACATTTTCAAATTTTATCATTATGTGATACCTATCAATGTTGTGCTACTACAATTAATCCTTGCTTAGCGAGATTGGCTAAATAGTTGGCTGCTGGCATTATCATGTCAGTATTAACTAAAAATTTTGGATGATGTAAAGCATAAGGGCTTTGTGAACCAAGATTGATAAATGCGCCAGGTACATGATGCAAATAGTGGGCAAAATCTTCACCACCAAGTTGCGGTTGAAAATCAACAACTTCATAACCTTGTTGTTTGGCAATCTTTTGACAAAAATCGACCCACTTAGCAACATTTATGATTGATGGCGGGCCATCAAACCATCTCAACTCTGCTTTGGCTCCCATGCTAAGTGCAATATTTTCAACAATGCTTTTTAATTGTTGTTTGACTTTTAATCTTATATCAGGGGTTAGCGTTCTTACAGTGCCTTCCATCTCAACAATTTCAGGAATGACATTCCATGTGTTCCCTCCTAAGAATTTTGTAATGCTGACAACCACAGCATCAAGACCACTTATTGTACGACTTGATATTGTTTGGATAGCACTAATAATTTGTGAACCAATAACAATTGGATCAATACCTGACTCAGGTCTTGCCGCATGGGCTCCAACACCTTTTATTGTGATTTCAATTCGGTCAACGTTTGCTGAAAAGGGGCCAGCTCGTGAAGCCATTTGGTTAATGGTTAAATTAGGATTATTGTGCATTCCTAAAATAACATCAACGCCATTAAGCGCACCAATTTCTATGAAATGTAATGCACCACTAAAATTTTCTTCAGCGGGTTGAAAAAGTAATCGAACCGTTCCTTTTAAATGTCGTTCATTGGCTTTCAATAAGTAAGCTGCTCCCATTAAAACAGAAGTATGCAGATCATGACCGCAAGCATGCATTACTCCTTTTTGGGTTGAACGGTATTGGCAGTCTGATTGTTCAAAAATGGGTAGGGCGTCAATATCGGCTCTTAAGGCTAAGACTGGTGATCCTGAACCAATTTCAGCAATAACACCAGTTTTTGCGCCTAGCTCTAATATGCGAATATTCGCTTTTTCTAAGTAATACCTTAATTTTTTTGTTGTTTCAAACTCCTGATTTGAAAGCTCTGGATTTTGATGTAAGTCGAGAAAAAGCTGCTCGATAATAGATGCAATAGCTTTTGTCATGGTAAGTCCAATTTATAAAAATATTGATATTTTTACAGTAGCACAGCTGATATTTTGGCTCTAATAATCGTTTTTTATAACTTATTCCAAAAAGTTATAAGATAGAATTACATGGAATAAATGAATTATTTTTTATGTGTTAGAGTAGTTTTAAAATTTACACTTCACTGAGGATAGTTCAAATGAAAATGAGGTTCATCAAGCAAAAATTAGTTAATAATGTTGTGGTGTTAGCTTTATTTAGTTCTCTTTTTTTTATTACAGCATGTGATAACTCATCATCGAAAACCGATAATCAAACTAAAAAAGAGATCAGTATGGGCGTTTCACCAGGACCGTACAATGATCTGTTTAATGATGCGGTTAAACCAATACTAGAATCAGAAGGCTATAAAGTTAAGTTAGTTAATTTTCCACATTTATTAGAATCAGATGTGGCATTAAGTGAAGGCAGTATTGATTTAACGGTAGCTCAACATACTGCATATATGGATGTGTTTAATAGTCAACGCAAAGCTCATTTAAAACCAGTGGTGCATGTACCTTCGGTTCCAGCTGCAATATTTTCGAATAAGTATACGTCGATAAAAAATGTTTTTCCGGGTGCTAAAATTGGAATTCCTCAAGATGCATCAAATGCAGCACGTTCTTACAACTTGTTGGAAAAAGCTGGTTGGATTAAGTTAAAACCAAATAGTAATCCAATTATTGTCGGCAAAAATGATATTGCCGAAAATATTGCGGGTGTTGATATTGTTGAAATGGATTCAGCCAATATTCCAAGAGTTTTAAATGAGTTAGATTTCGCCGTCATTCCAGGCAGTATCGTTTATTCCGCTAATATTGACTCGAAAAAAGCACTTTTGTCTGAAACAATTATTCCTGATTTAGAAATTATGGTTGTAGTTAATGAAGGTAATGAAAATAGTCAATGGGCAAAAGATATAAAGCGTATTTACCAATCACAACAATTTAAAGATTACATGCAAACACATAATCAAAATGGTTATTGGGTTATGCCACAAGAATAGTGATCATTTAGCCCGTTTAAATGCGGGCTTTTTAATATTTAGGCATACTGGTATCAACAGTTCGAGCCCAAGCGTCAATGCCACCAGTTAGATTGTAGAGAACATCACAATCAAATCCATTTTCAACCAAGTAATTTGCAACGTTAAGACTCCTTACACCATGATGGCAATAAATAATAATATCAATTTCATCTGGGATTTTATCTAAATAAAGTGGTATGAGATTCATAGGAATATGTATTGCTCCTGCTATTGCACAAATTTCTACTTCATTAGGTTCGCGTACATCAAGTAAAAAAAGCGGTACGTTATTATCGATCTGTTGTTTTAGTTGCAAAGGTGTTATTTCTTTTATTATTGACATTATTCAAACTCATTCTATCTAAAAAAAGTTGAGGAACGGGGTTTTTGAACGCTATTTTATGTATTTTTTATTAAAAATCCCATCTTGCTAAAGAATGACAAGATGGGATTTTATTATGCAGCTAAAGCTTTACTAATTTTTTCGTAAAGATCTTTAGATAAATTATTCAACTTCAATAAACTTTTTAAAGCGGCTGTCATTTTTTTCTGACGATCTTTATCATAATGTTTTAGACGGATAAGTGGATCAATGAGTCGTGATGCCACTTGTGGATTTTTTTGGTTTAACTCTGTTAATATTTCTACTAAGAAATGATAACCACTACCGTCTTCTGCATGGAAAGCGACAGGATTATTATTTACAAAAGCACCAATTAGGCTTCTTATTCTATTTGGATTATTTAGTGAAAAAGATCGATGATTGAGCAGTTTTTTTACTGTTGATAATACATTTTGCTCAGGGCTTGTTGCATTCAAGGCTAACCATTTATCCATAACCAAACCATCTTGATGCCATTTATTATCAAAATCGACAAGTAAAGTATGACGGCAATCAAGCTGTGCTTTCACCGCTGCGGTAAGTGCAGCTAATGAATCTGTCATATTATTCGCTTGTTCATATTGTCTTTTGACTAAGACATCTACTTGCTGTTTATTGTTAGCATAAGCCAATAATGATAAACAACAATTTTTCAGCATACGTTTGCCGATATCTGAATGTTCAATATGATATTGAGCTGTTTGATTATGATGATAGACCGCTGTTAACTCATCATAAAGTTCATTAGCAAACACACCTAATAAGAATTGGCGTGCTTGATAAATCGCAATCGGATCAATAATATCAAACAGATTTGCTAATTCATTCTCTGAAGGTAATGTTAATATTTGTGCAATAAGTGCAGGCTCAACAGAGTCTGATAATAGTATTCCTCTAAAAGCATCCAAAACAAGTTCAGAGAAAGTCATAGATAAATTATGCTGATAATTACTGACATTTAAACGCACATATTTTGCTAATAGCATTTGCGCAGCATCGTAACGACTAAAAGCATTACTAGCATGTTGCATTAAGAATATAAGATCACCATCTTGGTAATCGTAATTGAGTTTTACCGGTGCTGAGAAATCACGCAATAAAGATATAATTGGTTTTTCACTAATATTATCAAATACAAATTGTTGTTTTGCTTGTGTTACATTTAATACATGATGTATAGATTTGTTTTGATATTGCAATCCTATTACTTCGCCATCATGTTGATAAAGTTCAATATCTAAAGGAATATGTAGTGCTTGTTTTTGGCTTTGATCTTGGGTTACTGGTGTATGTTGCTCAACAGTTAGGGTATATTGATGATTTTGAGGATCGTAACTGTCAGTTACAGTTAAAACGGGCGTGCCTGATTGGCTGTACCATAATTTGAATTGTGTTAAGTCAATGCCTGATGCATCTTGCATAGCAGCAACAAAATCATCACAGGTAGCAGCACTTCCATCATGTCGTTTGAAATAGAGTTTCATCCCTGCTTGAAAGTTTTCTTCACCTAATAATGTGTGCATCATACGTATAACTTCTGCACCTTTTTCATATACGGTAACAGTATAGAAATTATTCATTTCAATTACTTGTTCAGGGCGAATAGGATGAGACATAGGACTGGCATCTTCAGCAAATTGTACGGTTCGTAGTAGTTTGACATCATTAATACGTTTTACTGATCTAAGTCCTTGGTCAGAAGTAAATTCTTGATCTCTAAATACAGTTAGCCCTTCTTTTAAACTAAGTTGGAACCAGTCTCGACAAGTAACGCGATTACCAGTCCAGTTATGAAAATATTCGTGACCAATTACGGATTCAATTCCAATGTAATCGTCATCTGTCGCGGTTTCAGGTTTAGCTAAGACATATTTAGAATTGAAAATATTTAGTCCTTTATTTTCCATTGCGCCCATATTGAAGAAATCAACAGCCACAATCATGAAAATATCTAAGTCATATTCTAAATCGAAACGATTTTCATCCCAGCGCATGGCATTTTTTAAACTGGTCATTGCCCATTGTGAACGCTCTAAATTACCTTTATCTACATAAATTTCTATATCAATTTTTCGATTAGAGCGAGTAATAAAGTGATCTTTTAATATATCAAAATCACCAGCTACTAATGCGAATAAATAGGCTGGTTTAGGAAATGGATCTTGCCATTGAACCCAATGTCTACCGTCGGCTAGTTCGCCTTGTGAAATGCGGTTTCCATTAGATAATAGAAAAGGATATTGTTTTTTATTGGCAGTAATTCGAGTTGAAAAACGAGCTAATACATCTGGTCTATCAAGGTAGTAAGTGATATGACGGAAACCTTCTGCTTCACATTGTGTACAAAGTGCATCACCTGAAACATATAGTCCTTCAAGTGCGGTATTATCAATTGGTTTGATTTCGTTGACGATGGTTAAAGTAAATTCAGATGGAACATTTTTGATGATTAATCCGGTTTTTGTGATTTGATAATCACTCCAAGGTTGCTCATCAATATTTATTGAAACTAATTTAAGTTCTTCACCGTCTAAAATTAAATCGTCAGCTTGAGGATTTTTATTAATAACATGACTACGAGCGATAACTGTAGTTGTTTCTGCAGCTAAATCAAAATCGAGGTCAATATCAGTAATCGTGAAGTTGGGTGTTTTATAGTCATGACGAAATTTAGCAATTGGTTGGATATCAGTTGTACTCATTTTTCTTTGCCTTCTAAAGTGATGCGCTGATCATGTATTTGAATTCATCAAAATAGGTCTTAATTACTTTCACTTTCATTTATTAATCAGATAAAAGTAAATGAATTATCAATATTAACCATTTTGGAATAGATATGGATTAATTTATCAAAATATCTTTATTGGCTATTATAGCGTATTAAAAATAATCTTATTAGATAATTAATCTATATCTTAATTATTATTCTGCTATAATCTCCAGAATTTTCTTAAAAGAACTGATAATAGATAGACATGTTACCCGCAATAATTACATCAATATTAGATACTGATGCTTATAAATTGCATATGCAGCAAGCTGTTTTTCATCATTATCCTGATGTGACTGTGAATGCACAGTTCCGGTGTCGTAGTGATGATTTACTAGGTCAGTATGCTGATGAAATTGCTCATCAAGTTAAATTAATGGAGTCTCTAGCTCTTACTGAAGATGAGTTCGCCTATTTGTCGCATATTTCTTTTTTTAAACCAGATTATTTAAATTGGCTAAAAAATTGGCATTTTAATAGTCAATTGTTAACGATTAAAAATGAAGATGGTCAGCTAGTTATTCAAATTGAAGGTAAATGGGTTGATGTGATTTTGTGGGAAGTACCATTGCTTGCAGTAATTAGTGAGATTGTTCATAAAGATCGTTCTCCTAATATTGGTGTTGATCAAGCACTGGTAAGACTTAAAGATAAATTAGCAATATTTGATACTAATGATATCGATATATCTGGTTTCAATTTGATGGATTTTGGCACACGAAGACGTTACTCTTTTGCTGTACAAGAAGCCGTTGTTAGTTATTTGCAAAACCATTTTACCAATTTTAATAGTACTAGTAATTATTTATTGGCATATCGTTTAGGATTGACACCAATTGGTACTCAAGCACATGAATGGTTTCAAGCTCATCAGCGTTTAAGTACCAATTTACAAGACTGCCAGAAGACGGCACTACAAGTTTGGTTAGATGAGTATCCACATGATTTGGGTGTTGCATTAACTGATTGTATTACGATGGATGCATTTTTACGGGATTTTGATTATTATTTAGCCTCTCATTATCAAGGATTACGCCATGATTCAGGCGATCCGATAGAGTGGGGCGAAAAAGCGATTCGTCATTATCAGCAATTAGGAATTGATCCTAAAACAAAATTACTGGTTTTTTCTGATAGCCTAAACTTTGATAAAGCGCTTAAAATCTATCAATACTTCAATAACCGAGTAAAATTATCTTTTGGTATAGGCGGTTTTTTAGCTTGTGACATTCCGTCTACAGAGTTTAATACCAAATCCTTGAATATTGTGTTAAAACTCACTGAATGTAATAATCAACCTGTAGCTAAATTATCAGATAGTCCTGGAAAAACGATTTCGAAAGATTTGGCCTATATTGATGAATTGAAAAGAACGTTCAAAGTCAATCATTAATAATAAAAGTAGATTATTAATGCTAAAAATTAAATAAGTAATATATCATTAACCGGTATTATTAATCATAAAGGAAATTTTTATGATTAGTCATTTTAAACTTATATTACTTTTAATAATATTAACTATATAGATAATAAAATAGAGATGGATAATTAAAATGAATTCAGTTGCTCCTATTGTTGACGTGTTACAAGGCAAAATTGCTGTTGGTAGCACTATTTCTGTTCAAGGCTGGGTACGGACGCGCCGTGATTCGAAAGCCGGTATTTCATTTCTGGCTGTTTATGATGGCTCATGCTTTGATCCTATTCAAGCTGTCATAGAAAAAGATCTACTAAATTATGAACAGGATATTTTACGTTTAACTGCTGGCTGTTCAGTAAAAGTAACAGGAAAAGTAGTTGAATCTCCTGGTCAAGGTCAAAAATATGAGTTGCAAGCAACGAATGTTGAAGTTTATGGTTTTGTTGACGATCCTGAAACTTATCCTATGGCCGCTAAACGTCACTCAATTGAATATCTTCGTGAGGTTGCCCATTTACGTGCTAGAACCAATATTGTGGGAGCAATCACTCGTGTACGACATACATTAGCCCAAGCTATTCACCAATTTTTTGATGAACGTGGATTCTTCTGGTTATCAACACCAATTATTACCGCATCAGATACAGAAGGTGCGGGAGAAATGTTTCGAGTTTCAACTCTTGATATGTTAAACCTACCTAAAACAGATAATGGTAAAATTGACTTTGATAAAGATTTTTTTGGTAAAGAAGCCTTTTTGACTGTTTCGGGTCAACTCAATGCAGAAACTTATGCTTGTGCACTTTCTAAAGTTTATACTTTTGGTCCAACATTTAGGGCTGAAAATTCAAATACTACTCGCCATTTAGCCGAATTTTGGATGATGGAGCCGGAAGTTGCTTTTGCCGATCTTAACGATAATGCAAAACTCGCCGAAGATATGTTGAAATATGTTTTCAAGACGGTACTAGAGAAACGTGCTGATGATATGCAGTTTTTTACTCAGCATATTGATAAAGAAGCAATCAATCGTTTAGAAAACTTTATTAATGCTGATTTTGCTCAAGTTGATTACACCGATGCCATTTCCATTTTACAAAACTGTGATGCAAAATTTGAAAATCCTGTCAGTTGGGGAATTGATTTAGCTTCAGAACATGAACGGTATTTGGCTGAACAACATTTTAAAGCGCCTGTTGTTGTTAAAAATTATCCTAAGGATATCAAAGCATTTTATATGCGTATGAATGATGATGGTAAAACTGTTGCAGCAATGGATGTATTAGCGCCAGGAATCGGCGAGATCATTGGTGGTTCGCAACGTGAAGAACGCTTAGATATGTTAGATAAACGTATGGATGAGTTAGGTCTTAAAAAAGAAGACTACTGGTGGTATCGTGATTTACGTCGTTATGGAACTGTACCACATTCAGGTTTTGGACTTGGTTTTGAACGATTGATAGTGTATGTCACTGGAGTACAAAATGTTCGTGATGTGATCCCATTCCCAAGAACACCTCGTAATGCAAATTTCTAAAATTTGCTCAAATTATCAACTGACTTTTTGTCAGTTGATATAAAAATTAATATAAATAAAATACAAAAATCGTATAAAAACTAATCAAACGGATGCAATTTTAAGCTTAGACACTAAGTTTTAGGAAAAGTTCACTTGATTTTAATAAATTTTTATACATAATTTACAGTACTGTGAAAATTGAGATAAAAATAATAGTTAAAAACATTATTTTTGGATGAATAATCATTGTAACAAAATTGACACAACCCAAAAGACGTGTCTTTTAAGAAAAATAACCATGAGGGTAAGAAATGAAACGTAATCTATTAGCAATCGCTATCCCTGCTCTTTTAGTAGCAGCAGGTGCAAATGCTTCTATCGAAGTATGGAATAAAGATGGTAACAAAGTAGACTTTTACGGACGAGTAAAAGCTGCTAACAACATCACTGACCGTGGACAAGTAGGTGAAGGTGATGATACTTCAGCTCGTTTAGGTATGTCTGGTCAAACACAAATCACTGACGGCATCACTGGTTATGGTCGTTGGGAATATGAAGCTAAAGCAGGAAAAAACAATGCTGACAATGAAGTACGTTATGCATTCGCTGGTTTAAACTTTGGTGATTTTGGTTCATTCGATTACGGTCGTAATGACGGTGTGTTAAAAGCAATCACTGCATATACTGACGTATTACCACAATTTGGTGGTGATGCAGCAAACAACAAATGGCATGTATTAACTGAACGTACTAAAGCTGTTGCTACTTACCGTAATAATAACTTCTTTGGTTTAACTGATGACTTGAGCTTTGCATTACAATATGCTGATAATGGTGATGCAACTAAAGCGTATCGTTTAACAAATAGTCATTTAGATAAGTACAATAAACAATCAAAAGAAGCTTGGGGTGCAAATGCACAATGGCGTATTTTTGATACTGGTTTAACTCTTGGTGGTGGTTATGCACAAGATGCTGGTAGTGATAATCGTCATAGCACTTGGGCAACAGGTATCAAATATGACAACTATAACCTATATTTAGGTGCTAACTACTTCCAAAGTAAACACAAAAATGGTGTTGCTACCTATGGTGAAGTAGCTGGTGTGGATACTTTTGTAAGAAATACTGATTTCAAAGTTAGAGGTTTCGAATTAGTAGCTCAATATGGTATTGATCTTGAGGTTGGTCGTTTAACTCCGTCAATTGCTTACGTTCAACACAAAGTTAAATCTTCTGATTATAGCAATTTCCACAGATATGGTGAAACTTGGAAATACAAAGGATTTAATTCACCAGAAGTTAAGTATGTATCTGTAGGTGCAACTTATGATCTAAATAAAAACTTTAGTGCAATTGTTGAATACAAATTTAACTTACTTGATCGTAAAGATATCGGTGCAGCAAGTAATACTGAAACTCAACGTGGTAAACATGCGAACAAACCAGGTACTAAAGACGTGTTAGGTGTTGGTTTAATTTACCAATTCTAATCTCTTAATATCCTTAAATATCTCAAAAAGGCACTTAGGTGCCTTTTTTTTCGTCTATTAAATGTCAAACCATACAAAAAAACATTTTATGCTTAAAAAAAATTAATTTTAAGTCATAAAATAGTCCTGATTCGCAGAATTACATGTGATAAACATTGTTAATCTACAGTGTTTCAATAAAAATCTAGTATTCAATAGTAGATATCCTAGTAATAATTTAGTTGCTATTTGAAAGCAACTATTTATTAAACCAAGAACAAATATTTTTGTATCTTTTTTCAATAATAAAATACCTAAGAGGGTAATTAAATGAAACGTAATCTATTAGCAATTGCTATTCCTGCACTATTAATTGCCGGAACAGCTAGCGCTTCTATTGAAGTGTGGAATAAAGATGGCAATAAAGTTGACTTTTATGGTCGAGTCTATGCTTTAAATTATCTTACTGATCGAAATAATCAAACTGGCGAAGGTGACAAAACGACAGCTCGTTTAGGTATGTCAGGTGAAACACAAATTTCAGATAGTTTGAGCGGCTATGGTCGTTGGGAATATGAAGCAAAAACTGGAGCAGATGCTGATAACGAAACTCGTTATGCATATGCTGGTTTAAATTTTGGTGATTTTGGTTCATTTGACTACGGTCGTAACGATGGCGTATTAAAAACTTTAACTTCTTATACTGACGTTCTACCTGAATTTGGTGGTGATGCTTCAAATAATGATATTTATGCATTAACGGCTAGAACAAAAGCAGTAGCGACTTACCGTAATTCAAACTTTTTTGGATTAGTTGACGGTTTGCGTTTTGCAGTACAGTATGCAGATAACGGAGATAATAGTTCAACTCAATATCTAAATAAACACGATCGTACTGACCATGATAGTGCAGAAGCATGGGGTTCTGTAATTGATTGGGATGTGCTTGATAGTGGTTTATCTATTGGTGCAGGTTATGCGCAAACTGGTGGACATAAAGATGCTAAAGCATGGTCAGCAGGTGCTAAATATAATAACGACAATCTTTATTTAGCCGCACTTTATATTCAAGGTAAACAAAAATATGGTTGGGAAAAAGCATCAACCACAAGTAATACTGATGATTTGAAAACCAAAGGTTTTGAATTAGTTGCACAATATGGTATTGACTTTGAAGTTGGTCGTTTAACGCCTTCTGTTGCTTATATTCAACATAAAGTACAAGATGCTTCAAACTTCTCAAGAAGTGGTGATGCAGGTCTTAAAGGTAATGATTTAGTTAAATATGTTGATGTTGGCTTAACTTATGATTTTAATAAAAATTTATCAGCCATTGTTGATTATAAAATCAATTTGTTAGATAAGAATGATATTGGCGCACGTCGTGCTTTATATGAAGACGGTACATTTAGTAAATCTCAAATTAAAGCAACAGCTAAGGATACTGTTGCATTAGGATTAATTTATCAATTCTAATTATTTTATCTTTTGATTTGATAAAGGCACTTCGGTGCCTTTTTTCTTGTCTTTCTGGATCAAATACTGCTTGCACTTTAATAGATAGTTTGCTAAAAAACACACAAAATAATAAGAAATTAGGATTATTTGATGCTTTATATTACTCGAAAGCTATCCGGAAAGAAAAACATTGCATTGGTTGCACATGATCATTTGAAAGAAGCATTATTAAATTGGTGCAAAACAAATCGCGAAGAACTCTCTCATCATAATTTATGTGGAACAGGTACAACAGGTACATTAATTAAGAAAGAAACCGGATTAAATATTACGCCAATGCTTAGTGGCCCAATGGGGGGCGATCAGCAAATTGGCGCTTTAATCGCAGAAGGTAAAATTGATATTCTTATATTTTTCTGGGATCCTCTAAATGCCGTTCCTCATGATCCAGATGTAAAAGCACTATTACGCTTATCAACGGTTTGGAACATTCCGGTTGCAACTAATCAAGCAACAGCTAACGCATTAATACAGTCCTCAATATTTACTCAAGAAGTGGAGATAGAGATCCCTGATTATCAAGGCTATTTAAATGAAAGAGTAAAATAAATGCCAATTCCTTCACAAGTTCGCAAAACAGGTAGATACATATTATTATTTGATAATCTGTTTATTGTATTGGGATTTTATGTCGTATTTCCGCTCGTTTCTACGCACTTTGTTAGCCAAATAGGTTGGAGTGCACTATTTGTTGGTTTTGCTTTAGGATTTCGTCAATTTGTTCAACAAGGATTTGGCTTAATTGGTGGTGCTATAGCTGATCGATTTGGTGCAAAACCCATGATCATAACAGGTATGTTTTTGCGGTCGATTGGCTTTATTTCAATGGCTTTAGCAACTGAACACTGGTTATTACTTGTATCTTGCTTATTGTCTGCATTGGGTGGACTGTTATTTGATCCACCTCGAATGGGATTAACCATAAAATTTACTAGACCTCACGAACGAGGCAAATTTATATCTTTATTAATGATACAAGATAATGCAGGTGCAGTTATTGGTGCTCTTATTGGTGGTATCTTAATAGATTATGATTTCCAATTAGTTTGTTGGTGCGGCGCTTTTATCTTTTTCTTATGTGGCATTTTTAATCTGTTTTTTTTACCCTCTTATCATATTGCAATTGGTAAAGCTTCAATTATTAATGGTATGAAAATGGTTTTGAAAGATAAAAAGTTTACTCATTATGTGCTTACTTTAACTGGTTATTATGTGCTTGGGGTACAAGTCATGTTGATGCTACCTCTAACTATTACCAATATTTCAGGAAGTTCAAGCTATGTGAAATGGATGTACGTGATTGAAGCAATTATCTCACTAACTCTGCTTTATCCTATTGCTCGGTTTAGTGAAAAACATTTTAGATTAGATCAACGCCTTAAATTTGGATTACTATTGATGTCGTTTGCCTTTATAATAATCGGATTTACATCCCAATTATCTATTTTGTTATCACTCATAGCGCTTTTTTACCTTGGGGCAATTGTAGCAGAGCCGGCTAGAGAAACTTTAGCAACCGTTTTAACTAATCCAAAAGCCAAAGGTAGTTATATGGGATTTAGTCGATTAGGGCTTGCTTTAGGTGGGTTTGTTGGTTATACCGGTGCCGGTTGGCTTTATGAAATTGCAATCAAGATCAGTTTTCCGCATTTGCCGTGGATTATTTTAACTTTAGTTGGTTTCTTAACGTTAGGTTATTTACAGTATTTATTTAAAGATGAACCCCCATCAATTTAGTTAAGATGAAAAATATCGGTTAATTTCACCATATTTAAATAAAATAGCTTCACCAACGTTTAATTTATGCCAAGTTTCATTTGAAGTTAATGGCATAGTTGAAATAATGGTGACAATATCATTTGGTGTGGTATGCTTTTGAAAATCAATTTCGACATCCTCATCAATTAATTTAGCTTTACCAAATGGTGCTTTGCGGGTTATCCAATGCAAATTAGTTGAGCAATAAGCAAAGACATATTGCCCATTAGAAAGCAGCATATTAAATATACCAAATTGATTTAGATTAAGCGCACATTCTTGAATATAAGTAAAAAGCTCAATATCATCAGAGGGTTGTTTGGGATATTTTTTATGCAATTGATTAATTAAATAACAAAAAGCATATTCACTATCTGTTAACCCAACAGGTTCAAAAATCCCTATATCTAATGTTTGATAATCAGTCAATTGCCCATTGTGAGCAAATGTCCAATTTTTTCCCCATAATTCACGAGTAAAAGGATGAGTATTTTCTAAGGCCACCCCTCCTCGATTAGCTTGACGAATATGAGCAATTACTGCCGTTGATTTTATTGGGTATTGTTGAACTAATTTAGCTATAGGAGAAAAACTACAAGGTTCAGGATCTTTGAAAGTACGACATCCTTTACCTTCATAAAATGTTATTCCCCAGCCATCTTTATGTGGACCTTTATCACCGCCACGTTTGATTAAACTGGTAAAACTAAAACAGATATCAGTCGGTACATTGGCACTCATACCCAATAATTCGCACATATTAAGCCATCTCTTTTTCAATGAGTAAAATCAAAATGTGAATCACTTTTATATGGATTTCTTGAACTCTATCAGCATAACCAAAATGAGGTACACGAATGTCTACATCAGCCAAACCATTCATTTTTCCACCATCTTTACCTGTAAGCGTGATAATTTTCATACCTTTTTGTTTTGCTGCTTCAATCGCTTTAATGACATTAGTTGAGTTTCCTGAAGTTGAAATACCTAGTAGTACATCACCTTTTTGACCAACACCTTCTACATAGCGAGAAAAAATAGAATCGAAACCATAATCATTTCCAACGCAGGATATATGACTCACATCTGATATTGCAATAGCAGGATAAGATGGTCGGTTATCGCGAAAACGACCAGTTAATTCTTCTGCAAAATGCATAGCATCACAATGAGAACCTCCATTACCACATGAAAGTACTTTACCACCTTGTTTAAATGAGTTAGCGATTAAAATGGCCGCCTGCTGGATTTGTTTAAGATTATCATCATTTGAAATGAAATTGGCTAAAACTTCAATTGCTTGATTTAGCTCATCTCGAATAGTGTTAATGTACATCAATTTTACCCCTTTTTATAAAAAGTTTTTCTTATTATTGTAATTCGTTAATAACAGCTTGCAAGTAATAAAAACGAAATTTCTTATAGTAAGAAAAAACTTTGATGCAATTATTAAAAAAATTTATAAATCTTTGTTGAAGGAATGATAATTTATAAATGTAAAAATTACATTTTATAAACTGTAAATTTACAAACAATAACTTTGGAATAATCATGCTTACTTATGCTTGTTATAAACATATTAATTCACTATTTTTGCTAATAGGATAACCCTTTAATCTGTGCTATAATTGGCTTATAAATTTTTCACTAAAAGTGATTATAAAATTGCATCTAGAATCTATCGATAAGGAATAAATATGCAAATAGTTAAAGGTAAAGTTGCTGCACCAAAAGCTAAAGTAGCCATTATAGTGGCACGTTTTAACCAATTTATTAACGAAAGTTTAGTTACTGGAGCAGTAGATGTATTAACTCGTATTGGTCAAGTTGAAGATAAAAACATTTCAGTTATTTGGGTACCAGGCGCTTACGAAATTCCTTTAGCAGCAAAAGTTGCTGCACAATCAAAAAAATATGATGCCATTGTAGCATTAGGTACGGTAATTCGTGGCAGTACGGCTCATTTTGATTTCGTTGCTGGAGAATCAAGTTCAGGTTTATTGAATGCTAGTTTAGAGTATTCAATACCAGTTGGTTTTGGAATCTTAACCACCGAAAGTATTGAGCAGGCGATCGAACGAGCTGGAACTAAAGCGGGTAATAAAGGTGCTGAAGCAGCATTAACCGCACTTGAAATGTTAAATGTTATCAAAACAATTAAGGGGTAATTTAGTGGCGTTAGTTAATCCTCGTCGTCGAGCAAGAGAGTGTGCCGTTCAAGCCATTTACTCTTGGCAAATTTCTAAAAATGATCTTGCTGATGTTGAGAGCAGTTTTATAGCTGAACAAGATATGAAAGGTGTTGATAGTAAATATTTTAGAGAATTACTTCATGGTGTTGCCAAAAACACAGCAGAATTAGATGAAAAAATGGCACCTTACCTAACAGAAAGAACTGTTGATGAGTTAGGACAAATTGAATTAGCGGTACTACGAATTGCAACTTATGAATTAATGAAGAGACATGATGTCCCTTATAAAGTGGTTATCAATGAAGCAATTGATCTGGCGAAAACTTTTGGCGCAGAAGAAAGCCACAAATTTATAAATGGTGTATTGGATAAAGTTGCTCCAACTATTCGTACACGATAACTGTCTTAAATTGGGAATATTATGAACGACACGATCGAAAAAAGCAGGCCTTCAATTTTTTATGCCAAAAATAGTCAATCAAGTGTGAAATCTGTAAAAAACAAAGGCAATGATCATCGAAGTAAGCGTAAAAATGATAGTTTTCAGTCTAATTCAAATGCAAAAAATGATCGAATTGAAACATTTAAAGTAAAATCATCAAATAAAACTATAAAGTCATCTAAAGTAAACTTAAATTTATCAGATGAACATGATTCTCCTTGGCAAAAAAAAGTTAAAGATAACGATCAAACTCCAACATTTGGTTACGATGAGTATCGACAAAAAAAAGAAGAGACTTTAGTTTATAGTGAAAACAGTTGTAGAGCTGTATTTAAGCATCGACGCTCTGCTATAGTGAAATTATTTATTACTCAAGAAATGACTTACCAGTTTAAAGATTTAATTAATTGGTTAGTCAAACAACGACTAGGTTATGACGTTGTATCAACAGAACAAATTACTAAAATAACTCAAAACCTACATCATGGTGGAGTTTGTTTAATTGTTAAAAAACGGATACCACTCTCTTTACTTGATTATTTACATGAACATGATGATAGAGTTCGTGATTGTATTCTTGCGATTGATGATGTTAATAACCCTCATAATTTAGGTGGATTAGTTCGTAGCGCTGCTTTTTTTGGCGTTAATGGTATCATTTTGCGTCAAACTAATTTGCTTGATAGTGGATCAGCAATGCGAGTCGCTGAAGGTGGTATTGAAGCGATTGAACCAATTAAAAGTGATGATTTTATTGTATCCATAGATATATTAAAAAAGAATGGTTATCAAATAATTGCCTTATTACCATGTCAGTCAAAATCTATTAAATCAACCGAATTATCACAACTTGAATTTAAAAAGAAAGTTGTATTAATTATATTTCAACAAATTAATACAAAGTTAATTAATTGTGCTGATAATGTTGTGCATTTGAGTGGTAATGATAATATGTCGGCATTAAATATTTCTGTTGCAGCAGGGATTGTTTTATCTACTATTAAATATCAATCTTAATTGATATTGCTCTAGTTATTTTTGAATATTTTGATGAAGTTAACACTTTTATCTTCTCATTATATTAAATAGCATCAATTGGTTAGAAAATGGTTGTTTTTTCTGTACATTGGTATCGAGTTTTTTAATGTATTGGTAATTATTATGTCATCTAAACATCGAGTTGGTTTAATTTTTGGTAAGTTCTATCCATTACACAGTGGCCACATTTATCTTATTGAAAAAGCGTTAACGCAAGTTGATGAATTACATGTAATGCTTGGTTGTGAAGCAACTCGCGATAAACAACTATTTGAGAAAAGTCGTTTACCTAGACAGCCACAAGTTAGTGATCGTTTTTCATGGTTAAAAGATACCTTCAAAGATAGGCATAATATTCATATTTATATTTCTGATGAAACTGGAATTAACTATTATCCTAATGGTTGGAAAGAGTGGAGTGATAGTATTAAACATATATTATCAGAAAATAAAATTGAACCATCTGTTGTGTTTACTAGTGAACCACAAGATGTAACGGAGCATGAGCGCTATTTTGGTTGCCCAGTATTTGTTATTGATGCTAATCGTGAATTCGTTAATATCAGTGCGACCAAAATTCGAGAAAATCCTTATCAAAATTGGTCTTTTATTGCCCAAGCAGCTAGACCTTTTTTTGTTAAAAAAGTCGCCATCATAGGACATGATAAATTTAATGAATTGCCCGTAAAATTAGCTAATATTTATAATACACAATATGTTTCAAATGGGTATATAAATTATATTCAACGAGAAATTTCAACTCTAGAAAATAAACGTTACTTAAGTGAAAATGATTATCTAAGAATTGCAATGTTACATGTAGAGAGAATGAGTAAATCATTAGAAAATGCTAATAAACTTCTCTTTACTTCTATCGATTTTGGGACATTATCTAACTACTACGAGCAAATTTTTGATAAATCTAATGAAGTCTTAATTGGACTAAAAAGTAGCTACCAATTTGATTTAATTATTCATGAAAATGAATTACCGGCGAATTCCACTCCATTACAGCATTTTGAAATTGTTTCTAAAATGGTTGAATCGTTATTGATTTAGCTCATCACATTTAGGTTAGCTTATGTTAAAATAAGCTAACTTTTTGTGATAGGTGAATTTTTATGTCTCAATCTTCTCAACCAAATGAAAATCAGGATAAAATTGATTTTGGTTACACCCAAGTTCCAAAACAAGATAAAGTAAAACGCGTAGCAGAGGTGTTTCATTCTGTTGCAGATAAATACGATATCATGAACGATCTAATGTCATTTGGTATTCACCGAATCTGGAAAAAAATAACTATTGAGTATAGTAGTGTTAGGAAAGGACAAAAAGTCCTTGATCTAGCTGGTGGTACAGGTGATTTAACAGCTAAATTCTCACAAATAGTTGGAGATGATGGCTTAGTTGTATTAGCAGATATCAATGAGTCAATGCTTAAGGTTGGTAGAGACAAACTACGAGATAAAGGCTTATTTAAAAATATTGAATATGTACAAGCAAATGCAGAGGAGTTACCATTTGCAGATAACTATTTTGATTGTATCACTATCTCATTTGGTCTACGAAATGTGACTGATAAGCAAAAAGCGCTAGAATCTATGTGGCGAGTTTTAAAGCCAGGAGGGCGTTTATTGATTCTAGAATTCTCTAAACCACAATACCAAATTTTAAATAAAGCCTACGATCTTTACTCATTTACTATGTTGCCATTAATGGGAAAAATCGTAGCGAATGATTCAGATAGTTATCGATATTTAGCTGAATCTATCAGAATGCACCCAGATCAAAAAACACTGAAAAAAATGATGGAAGATGCTGGGTTTGTCGATGTTAAATATCACAATATGACAGGCGGTATTGTAGCCTTACATACTGGTTTTAAATTTTAATGTGATAAACAAATAATGACATTTTTTCGACTTTATAAAATATTAACCATATTTCGAGCTTATCGATTAGAAGAGCTATTACCAAAACACCGTGTCTCAATGTGGTTACGAGTATTATTGTTTTGTTTGTTTTGGGTTAGACCTAAATCAAATCAACAAGAGATTGGTGAAAGGTTGCGTCAAGCCTTACAAGAGCTAGGCCCGGTATGGATAAAATTTGGGCAAATGGTTTCAACAAGACGCGATGTGTTGCCAAAACATCTTGTCGATGCTCTAGCCAAATTACAAGACCAAGTTACCCCTTTCGATGGAAAAATTGCAAAACAAATTATTGAAACTGCTCTAGGGTGTCCTATCGATTTTTATTTTTCAGATTTTAATGATCAACCATTAGCATCAGCATCCATCGCACAAGTTCATACAGCAACTTTAAAAAGTAGCCAAGCTGAAGTGGTAATCAAAGTTTTGCGACCAAATATTTTACCTATAATTAAATCTGACATTCGCTTAATGTATTGGATTGCTAACCAATTTACTAAACGGATAAAATTTGGTGAAAAGTTACGGGCTGTAGAAATTGTCAGTGATTATGAAAACACGCTTCTAAAAGAATTGGATCTTCAGAAAGAAGCTTATAACACAGCTCGTTTGCGCGACAATTTCATTAATAGTGAGATCCTTTATATTCCCTATGTGTACCAAGATTTGTGCCGAAAAAATGTTTTAGTTGAAGAGCGAATTTATGGTACTCCGATAGCTAATGTTGATGAATTAAAAAGAAATAATGTCAATATGAAGTTATTAGCAGAGCGTGGTGTTCAAGCTTTCTTTACCCAAGTATTTAGGGATAATTTTTTTCATGCAGATATGCACCCGGGCAATATCTTTGTGGATATAAGCGAACCCCAAAATCCTCGTTACATTGGGATAGATTGTGCAATTGTAGGTATTTTGACTGAAGATGATCAACGCTATTTGGCTGAAAATTTTCTTGCATTTTTTAACCAAGATTATCGAAAAATTGCACAAATTTATATCAAATCAGGTTGGGTTCCTGAAACAACGGATGTTGCCGCATTAGAAATGGCTATGCGCAATGTTTGCGAACCTGCATTTGCTAAACCACTTGGTGAGCTCTCCTTTTCGCAAATTTTATTATCACTATTTCAAGTTGCACGTCAATTTGAGATGGATATTCAACCTCAATTAACCTTACTTGAAAAAACGTTATTTTATATAGAAGGGTTAGGGCGTCAACTCTATCCAGAACTTGACTTGTGGCAAACGGCTAAACCATTTTTAGAAAATTGGTATGAAGATAAATACAGTGCTAAAAAGTTATTACATCAAGTTTGGACTTCCTTACCAGAATGGAAAAACCTTGTTGTTGAGCTACCGGAAAAGTTGAATGATCAGGCTCGGATGACTAAGCTGATGCATGTTCAGTTAAAACAGATTAATCAACAACTTCAACGTAGTAAAAGAAACCAACAAAGATTAATGTTTGCAATTAGTATTCTTAGTCTTTTATGTATTGCTTTACTTGTCGGGCATTAAGCGAGTTATTTTTTGGAATCTCACCATTTAAGTGTATAATTTTACTATTTTAAGCTATTGGAGACTTATCATATGCCAAGTTTGCCCAAATTACTCATATTTGTAGCGGTTATCGTTCTATTATTTGGAACAAAAAAATTGCGTTCATTGGGCTCTGATCTTGGGGCTTCCATTAAAGGTTTTAAGAAAGCTATGAATGACGACGATGATCAAAAAGAGGCAGATGATTCACAAAAAGTGGAACGTCTTAACTCATCTGATGATAACCACACCAATAAAGAGTAACTTGTGTTTGATATTAGCTTTGGTCAGCTACTATTAGTCTTAATTATCGGGTTGGTCGTATTAGGGCCAGAGCGTCTACCTATTGCAATTAAAACTGTTGCAAGCTGGATAAAAGTACTCCGCCGTATGTCTGCAACTGTTCAGTTAGAATTGAATAAAGAGCTTAAATTACAAGAGTTACAAGATAGTTTAAAAAAAGCAGAACAAAGTGGGCTAAATACTCTAACACCGGAAATTCAAGAATCCATTGATGAATTAAAACGCGTAACCGAAACACTACAAAAAGAGATCGATTCCGCCTCTCAAATAGATACAACAATTCATTCAGACAAAGATAAATTATGACAGACGACGCAACGCAACCACTTATTGGTCATCTAGTAGAACTAAGAACACGGCTTTTACGATGTATCATCTGTATATTAATTGTATTAACGTGTTTACTCTATTTCTCGAATGATATTTACCATATTGTTGCTAATCCGCTTATTAGTCAATTGCCAAAAGGTAGTAGCATGATTGCAACTGACATTGCGGCACCATTTTTTACTCCTATTAAACTGACTGCTGTTGTTTCGATATTTATTTCGATTCCTTATATTTTGTATCAAGTATGGGGATTTATTGCACCTGCATTATATCAACATGAAAAACGTCTAATTATGCCATTGATAATTTCAAGTACGGTACTTTTTTATATTGGTATTGCGTTTGCTTATTTTGCAGTATTTCCTCTCGCTTTTTACTTCTTTATTCATACTGCTCCAGTTGATGTTGCGATAAATACCGATATAACTAAATATCTTGATTTTGTCATGACATTATTTATAGTCTTTGGTTTTGCATTTGAAGTCCCTGTTGCAATAATATTGCTGTGCTGGACAGGAGTAACAACCCCTAAAAATCTACGTAAAAAAAGACCTTATATTATTGTAGCAGTATTTGCTGTAGCTATGTTTGTTACACCACCAGACGTATTTTCACAAATTTTATTAGCTGTACCTATCTGTTTATTATTTGAAGTTGGGACATTCTTTGCCCGGTTTTATCAACCAAGAAAAAAAATCATACAAGATGATGATAAAAATATAGACGATGAATAATAGATTGATAATTGATCCAATGAATACGAGTAAAGGATAACTAAATGAAAACATCTCTTCCTGAGTTTAATCTGGCAAATGTTCTTGTTGTTGGCGATATTATGTTAGATCGCTATTGGTATGGCGGTACCAATCGCATATCACCAGAAGCACCTGTACCAATTGTTAAAATTGATTCTCTTGAAGAACGTCCTGGCGGTGCAGCTAATGTTGCACTCAATATTACCTCCCTCGGAGGTAAAGCGCGTTTAATTGGTCTTACAGGAATGGATGAACCTGCTAAGGTGCTTGATGAGCAACTTACTAATCGACATGTTCATTGCGATTTTGTATCTGTCTCAACACATCCAACTATTACTAAATTAAGAGTGTTATCAAGAAATCAACAATTAATAAGGATTGATTTTGAGGAAGGTTTTAATAATGTGGATCATACTCCTATTTTAGAGCGTATTGATACCGCACTTACAACTTCTAAAGTAATGGTTCTATCGGATTATGCCAAAGGTGCATTAACTGCTGTACAAGAAATGATAAAACAAGCACGAAAAGTTAATGTACCAATATTGGTTGATCCTAAAGGTACTGATTTTGAGCGTTATCGTGGTGTAACATTACTGACACCAAATATGTCTGAATTTGAAGCTGTAGTTGGAACATGTAAAACAGAAGAAGAGATCATTGAAAAAGGTTCTCAACTTATTAAGCAATATGATCTTAAAGCCTTGCTTGTTACTCGTAGTGAAAAAGGCATGACGTTAATACAATTAGATAAACCTGTTTACCATCTACCAACTCAAGCTAAAGAGGTATTTGATGTTACCGGTGCGGGTGATACTGTAATCGCAACTTTAGCAGCTTCATTAGCTGCAGGGCAATCACTTGAAGAAAGCTGTTATTTAGCAAACGCTGCAGCCGGTGTAGTTGTCGGTAAATTGGGAACATCAACTGTTTCGCAAGTTGAATTAAGTAATGCTATTCGGGCTCGCGCAGATGATGGTTTTGGGGTGATGACTGAAGATGAATTAAAAGAAGAAATTCGTAAAGCACGATTACGTGGTGAAAAAATTGTCATGACTAATGGCTGTTTTGACATTTTACACGCTGGGCATGTTTCATATCTTGCTAATGCTCGCAAGCTTGGTGACCGTTTGATTGTAGCAGTAAATAGTGATACCTCAGTAAAACAATTGAAAGGGGAATCCCGACCAATAAATCCATTAATGCAAAGAATGATAGTATTAGGTGCACTTGATTCAGTTGACTGGGTTGTTCCTTTTGAAGAAGAGACTTCACAAAGGTTGATTGCCAGTATTTTACCTGATGTATTAGTAAAAGGTGGTGACTATAAACCTGAAGATATCGTTGGTGGAAAAGAAGTTATAGAAGCAGGTGGAGTAGTTAAAGTCCTTAATTTTGAAGATGGATGTTCGACTACAAACATCATTGATAAGATTAAACAGAAATAAATAATATAATAATTAGCTATTTATTTAAGTAGCTAATTAGTCAATTATCGAATTATTTAGGTTTGGGTATATTTTAAAATCAATTAATAGATAATAACTATCGTTAAATTTCAAAATTAATACTTTTTTTATTATCTGCTTTATGCAAACCTATCAACTACCAAATGCTAATTTATTTAAAGGATTTCTTTTATGACTAAACACTATGACTATATTGCTATCGGTGGTGGTAGTGGGGGTATTGCTTCAATTAATCGAGCGGCATCTTACGGTAAAAAGTGCGCTATTATTGAAGCTAAATTATTAGGCGGAACTTGTGTCAATGTTGGGTGTGTTCCCAAAAAAATTATGTGGTATGGTGCACAAATTGCTGAGGCGATTAATCATTATGGCCCTGATTATGGTTTTGATACGACAATTAATCATTTTGATTGGGATAAACTAATCGCTAGCCGAACAGCTTATATTGATCGTGTTCATCAATCTTATGATCGAGTATTAAACAATAATAATGTCGATGTTATTCATGGATATGCTAAATTTATTGATAGCAAAACGCTTGATGTCAATGGTGTGCATTATAGTGCCGATCATATTCTTATTGCTGTCGGTGGTAAGCCAAGTATACCCAATATTCCCGGAGCGCAATATGGAATTACTTCTGATGGATTCTTTGAATTAAAAGCATTACCAAAAAGAGTGGCCGTTGTTGGTGCAGGCTATATAGCTTGTGAAATTGCCAGTGTTTTACACTCGCTAGGTGCTGAAACTCATCAATTTGTTCGGCAAGGCACACCTTTACGTGCTTTCGATCCATTAATTGTTGAAACATTAATGGAAGTTATAACTAATGATGGTCAGCATTTGCATACTTTTGCAATTCCATCTTCTGTCACTAAAAACGTTGATGAATCATTAACGTTAACATTAGAAGATGGTAAAAATTATACTGTTGATTGTTTAATTTGGGCAATAGGACGAGAACCTGCAACTAAAGAAATGAATTTATCTGCAGCTGGCATTAAAGTTGACAGTAATGGGTTTATTATTGTTGATGAGTATCAAAATACTAATGTAGCAGGAATTTATTCTGTTGGCGATGATACTGGAGCAGCGGCATTAACACCAGTTGCAGTTGCTGCTGGTCGACGCTTATCTGAACGACTTTTCAACAATAAACCAAATGAACATCTAGATTATACTAATATTCCAACGGTGGTATTTACCCATCCACCGATCGGGACAGTTGGGTTAACAGAACCACAAGCAATGTTACAATATGGCCCTGAAAACGTGAAGGTCTATAAATCTACGTTTACTGCTATGTATACTGCCGTAACTTCTCATCGTCAACCGTGTAAAATGAAATTAGTTTGTATTGGTGAACAAGAAAAAATAGTCGGCATTCATGGTATAGGCTATGGTATGGACGAAATTTTACAAGGTTTTGCTGTCGCATTAAAAATGGGTGCAACAAAAAAAGACTTTGATAACACCATCGCCATTCACCCAACAGCGGCAGAAGAGTTTGTTACAATGCGCTAATGTATAGAAAATTTATTATATCTTGTTAAAAAAAACAGGGCTTTAGCCCTGTTTTTATATGGTGTTAAATGATTAATTATCTACTCTATTTTGCCAACCATTTTGAGCTAATGATGAAAAACCAACTAAAACAGCAAGTAAAGCCACTGCTGAGATGTAAATACCTGCTCCCAGATAACTGTATTCACCTAATATATGATCGGGACTTAATAAGTAGATAGTTAAAGTCGGCGTTATTGCACTAAACAATGCATAGGCTAAATTGTAAGATAATGATAGACCAGAATAGCGAATGGCTGGTGGAAAGGTTCTAGTTCCTATAATTGGTGTCATAGCGATTGATCCGATAAATAAGCCAAATATCGCCCAAATCGAATATAGTTTAGCTAATGACATATCTGGCGTTAGTGAACTATAGAAATAGATGCTTACCACAGCCAATCCACCCCATGTTATGACGACTGTTTTTGCTGTGCCTAATTTATCATCTAACCAACCAGAAATAACACAGCCAATTGATAATGTTAAGGCAGCAATACATCCACCTATACGCCAATCCAGATTAGCAAAATGATACATACCGCCAACGATACGGCCAGGAGTAATTAAAATACCAACCATAATTGCTGTTGATAATGACCAAGTTAACAAAGCGACTATCAAACAAGCTGTCTTATGTTTTTTTAGTACGGTAACAACAGGAATGCTTTTTTCTAATGCTTTACGTGCAGCTAATTCCTTGAAGATTGGCGTTTCAGATAAAAATTTTCGTAAGTAGACTGAAATCACACCAAAAATTCCACCAATAATAAACGGTATACGCCAAGCATAATCTAAAATATTTTGGCTAGTAAAATAGAGATCAACAATAATTGTAACGAAAAATCCAAGTAAAATTCCGCCTGTAATACCTGATGTTAACGTACCAACGCCCAAACCATAGCGTTGTTTTGGTGTATGTTCTGCGATAAATACCCATGCACCCGGCATTTCTCCACCAATAGCTGCACCTTGTAGCATACGCATCAACAATAATAATAATGGTGCTACAATACCAATTGTTTCATAGGTTGGTAAAATACCGATAATAAAAGTAGGTAAAGCCATCATTGCTACACTTAAGGTAAACATCCGTTTTCGGCCAACTTTATCTCCAAAATGGGCCATAATAATTCCGCCAACAGGACGAACTAAATAACCAGCAGCAAAAATCCCCCATGCAAATAAATCTAAGGTTAATGGTGACAAGGTATGTGGTAAAAATAGTGGCTTGACAATGGTATCAATATATAGTGCATAGATAACAAAGTCATAAAATTCAAGCGTTCCACCTAAAGATGACAATATTAATGTTTTAAAATCCTTACTATTTAATGGTCGGGCGACCGGTTGCCATTCAGCGTTAATTTCAGATTGACTCATGAAAAAACCTTATTTTTATTATTAAATGAATATAGCCAGTAAAGGAAATGACTATTCTTTGATAAATTTTAATCTTGAAAAGGCATTCTGCCATAAAAAGTAGTCTTTTGTTTAATCATAAAAAAATTTAATCAACAATAGCGATATGTTTGTTTGATTTATAATATGTATAAAAAATGATATTAAGCTAAAATTCTATCTATATATCTCATATAATAATTTTAAAATATTTGGATAAAAATAATGGCAAAACGATGCAGTTGGGTTACAAAAGACCCGTTATATATAAATTATCATGATAATGAATGGGGTTATCCACAATATGATAGCCTTAAACTATTTGAAAAAATTTGTCTTGAAGGACAACAAGCTGGATTATCTTGGATTACCGTACTAAAAAAAAGAGAAGAATATCGTCGATGTTTTTTTAATTTTGACCCAGAAAAAATTATTCAATTAAACGCTATTGATATAGAGTCATTACTTAAAAATAAAGGATTAATTCGAAATCGTTTAAAACTTAATAGCATTGTAAAAAATGCCCATGCCTATTTAGCTATGCAAAATAATAATGAGGATTTCTCACAATTTATTTGGTCATTCGTTGATGGTAAGCCAATAGTCAACCACTACAAAGATAAAAGTGAGGTTCCAGTTAATACAGAAATATCCGATAAAATGTCAAAAGCACTGAAAAAGAAAGGATTTTCATTCGTAGGATCAACAATTTGTTATGCATTTATGCAATCTATGGGCTTAGTTAACGACCATTTCGAAGATTGCTTTAAAAAATGAGGGGAAATTGATGACAATCATGAAATTAATAAAATATTGCCTAATATTAATATTAGTTTATTTCATTATTTGTAATATTATTATTTTTATTTATGCTAATCAAAAGCCATCTACCAATGCTGATACTTTAGTCGTATTAGGATCACAAGTGGTTGGAACACCAGCTGAAGCCCCACTTACTTTACAAAATCGCTTAGATAAAGCATATAATTATTTGCAGAGTAATCCAAATACTAAAGTAATTGTTTGTGGTGGGCAAGGAAGCGATGAATCTGCAACTGAAGCGAGTGTAATGGCTGATTACCTAATCAAAAAAGGTATTGATTCCTCGAGAGTATATCTTGAAGACAGATCAAGACGAACGGCTCAACAGTTTGTTTATGCTAATCAAATATTACCATTAGGCAAAACAGTTGTTGTGACCAATGATTTTCATATTCTTCGTTCAATTATGCTAGCTAAACGCTCGGGTATTAGTGATATTACTGGTTTACCTGCACCGTTAGCTTATACCAATATTGATAAATATATAGCAATGATAAGAGAGCCATTAGCTTTACTTAATTCATGGCTGTTTGACCATCCATTAGATTATGTTAAAAATAATAATTAGCCATTCTAATTAAGTTAGATAGCTTGCCTTTACAGATTTTTAATGATAGTCATGGTATGATTAATCATTGCTATTTTTAATTACAATTAATAAATATGAATTCAGACACAATTGTTGCACAGGCAACACCACCTGGTCGTGGTGGTGTTGGTATATTGCGTATTTCTGGACCTAAAGCACAAGAGGTAGCTAAAGTCGTTTTAGGTATCTTACCTAAACCACGATACGCTCATTATCTGCCTTTTTTAGCCGCTGATGGTACAACGTTAGATGAAGGCATTGCTTTATTTTTTCCAAATCCAAATTCGTTCACTGGTGAAGATGTACTTGAACTACAAGGTCATGGTGGACCAGTTATTTTAGATCTACTTTTAAAACGTATTTTAGAAATTTCTGGTGTGCGTATTGCAAGACCGGGTGAATTTTCAGAGCGAGCTTTCTTAAATGATAAATTAGATCTTGCACAAGCTGAAGCCATCGCAGATTTAATTGATGCGAGTTCAGAACAAGCGGCCAAATCTGCTTTGTCATCTTTACAAGGCGTGTTTTCTAAAAAGATTAATGAATTAGTGGAATCGCTTATTCATTTGCGTATTTTTACAGAAGCAGCTATTGATTTTCCTGAAGAAGAAATAGACTTTTTATCTGACGGAAAAATAGAAGCAGAGCTTGACCAAGTTATTCAACGATTAAATAAAGTTCGTCATGAAGCCAAACAAGGTTCATTACTGCGGGAAGGCATGAAAGTTGTCATTGCCGGTCGACCTAATGCGGGTAAATCAAGTTTACTTAACGCATTAGCCGGTCGTGAGGCGGCTATTGTTACTGACATAGCAGGGACAACACGTGACGTTTTGCGTGAACATATTCATATCGATGGTATGCCTTTGCATATCATTGACACTGCCGGACTACGAGAAGCCAGCGATGAAGTAGAACGAATCGGTATTGAACGGGCATGGCAAGAAATTGACCAAGCGGATCGGGTGTTATTTATGGTTGATAGCGCAACAACCAATGAGGCCAACCTAGAAAAACTTTGGCCAGAATTTATTGAACGCTTGCCTAAAAATATGCCAGTAACCGTTATTCGAAACAAAGCAGACTTAACAGGTGAACCATTAGGCTATAGTGAACAAAATGGTTATTGCCTTATCCAACTATCAGCACGAACTGGAGAAGGTATTACCTTATTACGTGATCATCTTAAACAGGTAATGGGCTTTACTAGTAGTACAGAAGGGGGCTTTTTAGCTCGTCGACGACACTTACAAGCACTTGAAAAAGCTGCAGAGCATTTAAATAATGGTAAATACCAGCTCACAACATTTCATGCTGGCGAACTATTAGCAGAAGAACTAAGATTAGCTCAAGAAGCTCTGAGTGAAATCACTGGTCAATTTACATCAGATGATTTATTAGGAAGAATATTCAGTTCATTTTGTATTGGTAAATAATTCAAGTTTTACAGTTAACGAGCTAATACTTGTCAAAAACCAGAATTCAGTTGTTTTGGTTTTTGAACATAAAGACATAGAAGAGTTGAACTACTGTAATGTCTGGAATAATTCAGTGTTATTCAAAAAAAGATAAAAAATATACTCAGTAAATACGAGAGATAATCGTTTAGGTATGGATTCTAAAGCATTAAATTTACATAATTTTCAATGTATTGTTTAAAAACTTTCACTCTGTTTGGCATATAATTTCTATCCTTGAATATTAAAGAGATAGGTCGAATGCTACCGATCCAATTAGGTAACACTTGCACTAACTCTCCATTAACTAAACTTTTTTGAACAAACTGAGATGGAACAAAACATATCCCCATTCCTGCTTTGGTTGCGTCAATTATTAGTTCAGTATCATCCATAATTAAATAAGGATTTGCTTGTACCTCATAATATTCTTTATTTGTGGTATTAGTAAGTGACCAGCTTAGGTTATGGCTTATATTAATTAAATTTTTGTCGAGCAAATCAATGGGATGTGTACATATAGGTATTTGTTCTAAATAATCTTTGGATGAGCACAATATATTTTTCGATAATAGTATTCGTTTTGCTATCCAATCACTATCGGTCAAATCTCCCACACGTATGGCAATATCTATATTCATATCAGCTAAATTGACAATTTGATTCGTAGCCATTAAATCTATTTTTATATCAGGGTATGTTTTCATAAATGAAAACACACAGTTTCCAAGCCATTGATGTGTTAGGCTTAATGGTGCAGTTATTCTTATTGTTCCGGATAACTTTTTATTAAAATCATACAAATCTACAGCTGTTTCAACGAACTCCTCAACTAAGGTAGTAAATTTAGCAATATACATTTGTCCTAATGTGGTAAGGGTGATCTTCCTACTGCTTCTATGCATCAAAAGACCGCCAATAGCCTCTTCTAATTGAGTTAGACGTCTGCTTATAGTTGGTGAAGGCATACAAAGTTTATGCGATGCCTTAACAATACTACCTTCTTTGATTACATTAACGAAAATGACCAAATCATCTAATGATAATTTCATTTTTGAAATTTAACCTTGTTTTTTTGTTTATTGTACTATGAATGAATTATTCATAAAATCAAAATCTATCAGTTATTGACCTACCTTAAGCAACGTGAACTAACTTGATACCATTAGATGCCTTTTTATGAATAAAATAGAGATTAAAATGAAAAAAAAAATTACAATTTTACTTGTTATACTATCAACCTTTTTTTGGGGAACTAATTTTAATGCTGGTTCGATAGTTGTCTCTTCCGTATCGCCACTTACAGCAGCTTCTGAACGTTTTATTATTGCAACATTAGCTATTTTTGTTTTTATGATCATTAAAGATAAAGGCAACATCAATGCATTTAAATTAAATTGGAAACCATTAATTTTACTTGGATTATGTGGCATTACAGGCTTCAATTTAGCCTTTTTTATCGGGTTACAAACTACATCCGCTTTAAATGGTGCACTTATTATGGCTACATCGCCAGTGACAACCATATTAATATCATCAATTACAGAAAAACACCGTGTTTCATTGCCACAAACTGTAGGGATGTTGATCAGCTTGATTGGTGTAATTTTAGTGATAAGCCATGGTGATATAAATAATATATTTAAATTACATTTTACTCGTGGTGATTTGATTATTTTATTGGGAAATCTGGCTTGGGCAACCTACACTGTTGGATGTCGTAGATTTATATCCGATTCGACACCATTACAAACAACAGCTTTTACGATGTTATTTGGTACTATAGGAATAGTTGTATTTTCTTTTTATCAAAGTGACTTAATAAAAGAGATTGAAGAAATTTCAACATACAATCAAATTATTCTTATTTATATGGGACTTGTTGGTTCAGTATTAGCATATTTATTTTGGAATGTTGGGATAAAAGAACTAGGTGCAGCTAATACTTCATTGTTTTTCAATTTCGTACCTGTTTTTACTTTATTACTCGCTTTTATAACCGGTACAATACCCAATTTATTACAGTTAGCTGGAGCCCTTTTAGTTATAAGTGGAGTGATATATGCGACAGGATCTTATCAAATATTAAAAATTAATCGTTAAAAAAGTCCTAATATCACAATTCAATAATCATTATTTGACATAATTAACCATAAGTTCGAGAGTTTTTTTGTTTAAAGATTTTTTGAGTAAAATGTCATTTAATGTTTTGTGCAATGACGGTTAAGTAGATTTGTACTCGTTATGGCTATTCCCTCATTCAATTAGTACGAAAAGGATCAGCTATTAACCTAAATATGTGATTATATCAAACAGGTAATGTGTTTTATGAGTAGCACGGGATGAGACTTTTGGCTTATCACTGACATTTATAAGCACTTGAAAAAGCAGCAGAGCATTTAAATAATGGTAAATACCAGCTCACAACATTTCATGCTGGCGAACTATTAGCAGAAGAACTTCGGCTTGCGCAAGAGTCATTGAGTGAAATCACTGGCGAATTTACCTCCAATGATCTACTAGGGCGCATATTCAGCTCATTTTGCATTGGTAAATAAGCTGAACATAATGTTGGTTAGAAATATAGGGATATAAATAAAAAGTCATATCCCTATGAAGTGTTTTAAGAATTAAAAATTAACTTAAGCTATTTATTTTTGCCGGCATTATTTGGAACTAAAAATAAAATTGAAATAAAACATAACAGACAAAATCCGACATTAATCCATAATCCAATTGCTGCGCCAGTTGCTATACTTTGACCACTGGCAATAACTGCAGCATAAATTGATGCTGAAATGGCGACACCAAAAGCACCGCCTAATGAACTTGCCATTTTATATATTCCTGATGCAATACCAACTTTATCTTCAGGGGCGCTAGAAATTGCTGTGTCGATCGAAGGTGTCGCATAAAAACCTAAACCAAGACCAAATAAAATGTAGCCACCTAATACTGAAATGATATAAAGCATATCTGGTAAAAATGTCAGCGTCATCAATGCAATTCCGGAACCAGTAATTAACGGTCCCATTAACATTGGTTTTTTCGCACCTACCTTTTGTAAGATTTTTTCACCAACACGAATCATACATAAAACCGAAACTAAATAACCAATAGTTAATAATCCATTTTGGAAAGAGGTAAACCCTCGCCCCTGTTGGGTATAAGTGCTGGCCACAATTAACGTGCCTGCAACAGCATTTAGCATAAAGTTGGATAAGGTAGCACCACGGTAAGGGATATTTTTAAATAATGCAAAATCAATGAAAGCGCCACTCGCTTTACTTTTTTCAATAACAAAAAATAAAATCATAAAAACAAAACAAACGGTAGCCAACGATAATGTTGTTAGACTAGTCCATCCAAAAGTAGAACCTTTGGTTATCACAAGATTTAATGAAACTAACGTAATAACAAAAACAAATAGCCCTACATAATCAAATTTTGGCAGACTCGAAGGATCTTCAATTTTGGTTTCAGGAGTTCCTTTCAACAAAAGCATACCTAATACAGCACAGATAATAGAGATTATAAAGATCCATTGCCAACCTAAATAAGTCGCTATTGCACCGCCAGCAAGCACACAAGTGCCCGAGCCGCCCCAAGATCCAATCGACCAAAAACTCAATGCACGCTGACGATCTTTGCCTTGATAATAGGTTTTCACTAATGCTAAAGTCGATGGCATAATACAGGCTGCAGATAAGCCTTGAATAATGCGTCCAAAGGTAAATAATATTTCTCCTTGGGCGAAAATCAAACAAAGACAACCAATAATACTTAAAATAAAACCAAAGTAAGTAAAACGAACTCGTCCAAAGCGATCAGCTAAACCACCAGCAACCACAATAAAGCAGCCAGAGAAAAGTGCAGTCAAACTTACTGCTAAATTAAAAGAGGCTAGAGTGATACCAACAGTATGCTGAACAGCCGGTCCAACATTGACTATTGATTGAGCAAACAGCCAAAAAGTAATAACTCCTAATACAATACCTAATGTTAACCGGTTATAACTTTTAAATTGCTTGGTGCTAGAATTCTTTGAAGTTGACATATTTAAACCAGACATAGATGCGATTTATCCTTATTTACTTAAATATGTTTCAGTTAATGCAACCCAATATGACGCAGCAGGAACAATACATTTATCATTAAAATCATAACCAGGATTATGAACACTACAAAATCCTGGTTCGTCTCCATTGCCGATAATCATGTAACAACCATTTGGATTGCTCTCTAACATAAAAGCAAAATCTTCACTGCCCATAAAAGGATGGCAATTATCATGAACACGATCTTTACCGACTAATTTCTGAGCAACTTCTAATGCAAATTTTGTTGCATTAGCACCATTATGTAAAACAGGGCTACCATTGATATGTTCGATTTTAACTGAGGCGCCAAAACTTTCCGCCTGCGAAGTGGCAATTTCGGTAATACGCTTGAGCAATAAAGTCCGGGTATTATTATCTAATGCTCTGACGGTTAGCTTCATCAATGCATCGCTATTGACCACATTGGGGGCTTCGCCAGATTGAATACAACCAATCGTGATAACAGCTTTCTCAAAGGGTGAAACATTGCGGGAAACAATACTTTGTAAAGCAATGCCAATATAACAAGCAACAAGCGTCGCATCAATTCCTCGCTCAGGCATGGCTCCATGAGCACCTTTCCCTTTGATGGTGATATGAATCGTATCGGATGAAGCCATAAGAGCACCGCTTTTAAAATAAAAATGGCCTTCCTTAAATCCGGGCATATTGTGAATACCGAAAATCACATCACAAGGAAATTGTTTAAATAAACCCTCATCGACCATCACTTTCCCACCATATAACAACTCTTCAGCTGGTTGAAAAATGACATGTAAAGTCCCATCAAAGTTGCGTGTTTCGGCAAGATATTTAGCTGCACATAGCAAAATAGTGGTATGCCCATCATGACCACAACCGTGGAATTTACCATGGCTAACACTGCTCCAAGGTTTACCCGAAGCTTCAACAATAGGTAATGCATCCATGTCAGCTCTAATACCTATTTTCTTATTACTAGCGCCATTTTTCAAAACACCAACGATGCCAGTTTTTGCTAGACCACGATGAACCTCATAGCCCCATTCAGATAGCTTATTTGCAACTAAATCACTGGTTTTTTTCTCTTCAAAACCTAACTCAGGATGTTTATGAATCTGATGTCGAATATCAACAAATTCTTGTTCTGTTTTTCTAATCGTTTCCATAATATGCTGCATTTTAGGCTCCTAATTAACCTGAATATCGTTTATGAGAAAAAATAAAAATGGAACTATACATCTAAGTTAAAATTATATTTAAAAACAAAAACTAACTTTATTATCAAAACCACATAGATGAATAAATATACAATCTAATTTTGTATAAGTCGATTATTTCTGTTATTCAATTTTTATTCTTGAAGGATAACCTTGCTTATTTTTCTTGGCACCATGGTTTATTTGAGTATAAAGGAGCAGAAACGCTCAATCATTACGTTTTATTAATAACAGATATAAATCTTATAAATTTTCACTATTCTGAGGTGTTTTTTTTGTAGGCTTATTGGCGTAATATAATCACTATACTTTATATGGCAGGCAAATTTATTTTAATTATAGATGTTCCAACGTTGCACTAGATGAATTATAGATAACAAAAGGGGATAATGATGAAATTAATCGTCGATAATATGAGTTGTCAACATTGTGTTAAAACCATTACTAAAGCAATTAATGATATTGATCCTAAAGCTAAAGTGACTGTTGATTTAGCGAAACATGAAGTTGATATAGAAGGTGGTACTATCTCGCAAGAAGCTGCAATTCAAGCCGTTAATCAAGCAGGGTTTGAGTTTGTGGGTATTTCGTATTAAGGCAATACTTTTACAATTTCTCATTTTAAACGATTAAGACAATCGCTTAAATACTAGATAATACAAATATCCAATAGCCTCTATTTGACTAGATAATGCACTAAAAAAGTTTTCATATACTTCATTGGCACGGATTGTCGATGAAGTATATAGCTGTTGAAAATAGCGTTTGCCGAAAATACCACATTTAGCTTTCTAGCCTTTTCCTGCGGTGTCCCACCATTGATAAAAATGGTGAGTAGGTCCAATTCCTTTACCAATTTTCAAATTATCTGCATTTTCAATGGCACCTTGTAGGTATTTTTTTGCTTGTTTAACGGCTTCTTCTAACTCATATTTTGGTAGTAATGCTGCAATAGCTGCGGATAATGTGCAACCTGTACCATGTGTGTTTTTAGTTTGGATACGTGGTGATGCCATTCTGATGATCTTTGTTGGCGTGATTAAATAATCCGGACTTTCTTGACTTGGCAAATGTCCCCCTTTCATTAATACTGCCTGACAGCCTAATTTGAGTAGCTCATAACCCTGTTGTTGCATTTCATCTTCGTTTTGTGCCTCATGACAATCAAGTAATGCTGCTGCTTCTGGAAGGTTAGGGGTGATGATAGTGGCGAATGGTAATAGCAATTCTCGAATAGCGGTAATGGCATCATTTCTCAATAAAGGATGCCCCCCTTTGGCTATCATTACCGTATCAAGAACAATATTGGCAATAGGATTATTGCTTAATAGATGATTAACTGTGGTTACAATCTCTTTATTCATCAGCATACCGATTTTAACGCTATCAATATGGATATCTTGATAAAGTGTGTTAAATTGAGCCTCAACAAATTCGGGTGGCACCGGGTATATGCTATTAACACCTTGTGTACTTTGTGCGGTTAAAGCAGTAATGACTGACATCCCATAAGCGCCAAGCGCTGAAAAGGCCTTTAAATCGGCCTGAATACCTGCACCGCCACTAGGATCGCTACCAGCTATAGTTAATGAAACTGTTGTCATGGTTTAATTTCCTATCTTGCTTGTCTTATTTTTCTAATCAAATCAGATGTGGCCTTAGCAATATCTCCTTGCCCGCAAATTGCGGATACAACGGCAATACCTTCAATGCCAGTTTGAATCACTTCAGTTAAATTGTTTACACCGATACCACCGATCGCAACGGCAGGGCATTGTTTTGCTTTAACAAGTTCAGTCAATTGGGCGATGCCTATTGCTTCTGCTGCATCTTTTTTGGTGGGGGTTGGATAGATAGGGCCAATACCTAGATAATCGACTAGTTGCCAAGGAACGCGCTCAAGTTGCGAATAATTAGAGACTGAAAGCCCTATCCATTTATCTTCTCCAATTAATCGTCGTGCAACTTCGACAGGTAGATCGCTTTGTCCAACATGAACACCATCGGCATCGACAGCTAAAGCTATATCAATATGATCATTAATCAATAGTGGAACTTGAGTGTCGATTAATACTTCTTTTAAAGCTTGGGCGGCTTTATACCAATTTCTACCTGAATATTCTTGTTCTGAACGTAATTGAACGGCAGTAACACCATTTTCAACTGCAAACTTAGTGGTATTAACCATACCATTTATGCCATCACAAAGTACTGGGTCAAGTACTAAATAGAGTGTTAAATCAAGTTGCTTCTTCATCAAAAATCCTTATTTGTGGTGAAAACAGAAAGTTGGTCAATAATTGACATAGCAAAAGTACCTAGCCCTTGCTGTTTATTAGCGAGTTCACCCGCTTTTTTCATCATAAAGCAGGCTGAAGCAGTAGCCTTTAAATGATCTTCAGAACTTGCAATCAATGCAGCTACAATCGCAGATAATGAACAACCAGTACCAGTTACTTGTGTTAGCGCGATATCACCCCCAACAATGCTATAAACCTGCTCACCATCTGTGACATAATCGGTCTCACCTGTTATTGCAACAATGGTTTGATATTTCTTGGCTAATAGCATTGCCGCATTTAATGCAGAATCAGTAGAATCCAGTCCATCAGGCCCTTTTGATGATGATTGTTGACCACTTAATGATAGAATTTCTGAAGCATTTCCTCGAATAACTGTCGGTTTAAATGTTAATAATTGCTTAGCAATTTCAGTACGATATTTCAATGCTGCTCCAACTGCGACAGGATCTAATACCCAAGGAGTTTGATTAGCTTTTGCGGCGGCTAGTAACATGCTTTTAGCGCTATGACTATTGATCGTACCAATATTAATTAACAAACCATTTGCAATGGCAACAAAGTCCTCAACTTCTTGCTCAGCTACCACCATCGCTGGTGAAGCCCCAATCGCCAAAAGAACGTTAGCGGTGTAATTTTGTACCACATCATTGGTAATACAATGGATTAAAGGTCGCTTCTGATGAACTTGCTCAATAAAAGGAATGGCATCTTGATTTGAAAATAATTTAATGACCGACATATTCTTTCCTTATCTAATAAATAATATTAAGGGAAGAATGTGTCAAAAGCGGTAATTAAGACAGAGACTTCCCTACGCTGGCATGATCCAGATCAGGTTCAACGGGTAAATTCTCAGTTTTTTGCTCTAACAAAAAACACCCCGAGTCTAAATAACAAATTTGGATAAAATTGAATCTATTATGAACTGAGTTTAAAAATTAAACAAGTTATTGTAATAATCTTTCTATATCACTAATGGCGCGTCTATCCGGTAAGAAAATTATTAAATGATCGCCATCTTCAATCATTAAATCCGTATTTACTATAATTACATCTTCACCACGAACCACGGCACCAATCGTAGCACCTGAAGGTAATTTTAAACTGTTGATATTTTTACCGACTAATTTTGAATTTTCCGCTTCACCACGAGCAACTACTTCGACAATTTCTGATTCACCTTGGCGTAATGAGACAACTTTAACTACACCCGTTTGCCTAACATGGCTTAGTAGTTCTGAAATAGTGGCATGTTGTGGTGAAATCGCGATATCAATAACACTATCGTTAATCAATTCTAAGTAGGCTTGTCGCTGGATAAGAACGATGACTTTTTTTGCCCCCATTCTTTTTGCCAGCATAGATGACATAATATTGGCTTCATCATCGCTAGTGACCGCCACAAACAGATCGGTTAACTCGACTTGCTCTTGCGATAATAATTCTTGGTCTGATGATTCACCATGTAACACGGTGGTATTAACTAACTGCTCAGCTATTAATTCAGCTTTTTCTGCATTACGTTCAATCAACTTAACTTGATAATCATTCTCTAAACGTTTAGCTAAAGCAATGGCAACGCCACCACCACCGCTAATAATAATACGTTTATAAGGTTTTTCTAGCCGTTGTAGTTCACTGGTTACAGCTTTAATGTTAAGAGGAGGGGTAATAAAATAAACCATGTCTCCAGCTTCAATTAAAGTCGAACCTATTGGACGAATAAAACGATTTTGACGATAAATAGCAACAACACGCGCTTCGACATGTGGTAAATGCTCTTTAAGTTCGGACAGTTCGCTCCCCACTAACGCACCACCGTAATAAGCGGTTACAGCAACCAAACAGACACGATTATCATAAAACGAAGCAAACTGTAGAGCACCAGGATATTGAACTAATTGGCTAATATGATTTGTAATTAAGTTTTCAGGAGCAATAATATGATCGATGTTGATACAATCTTTATTGAAGAATGGGTATCTTTCATCGTTATATTCAGGAGCACGGATTCTAGCAACTTTTTGTGGAATATTAAACATCACATGCCCAATCTGACAAGCCATCATATTGACTTCATCAGAATTGGTAACGGCAACTAACATATCGGCTGATTCCGCGCCAGCACTCTCTAATACTTGTGGGTAAGAGGATTTACCGCAAATGACTTGTAAATCAAAACGCTCTTGCAAAGATTGCAATTTATCATGATCTTCATCAACGACAGTCACATCGTTCTGCTTTTCAGTTACTAGATATTCAGCAAGTGCACTACCAGTTTGGCCTGCACCAAGAATGATAATTTTCATAATAAACCTATTATAATCAAAAGGCCTCAAGCTAACTCATTATTAGAACAATAGAGCTCATATCAATTAAAGCCGTTTGATATTGTTTAGTAATAATCGCAATCTTATTTTAGATTATACAAAACCGATTGCGTCATAAACCTTCTTCAACGTAGGCTCTGCTTTAGCGCGAGCTTTTTGTGCTCCTTCTTGCATAATTGAAAGAAGATAATTTTCATCATCTCGATATTGATGATATTTTGCTTGTAAACCGGTTAACATCTCGATAACTTGATTTGCCACCTCGGTTTTTAGATGACCATACATTTTGCCTTCAAACTCTTTTTCAAGTTCAGCAATCGGCTTACCTGTAATACCTGTCAAAATATCTAACAGATTTGAAACACCGGCTTTGTTTTTTGAATCATAACGTACAACAGGTGGTTCGTCTGAATCGGTCATTGCCCGTTTAATCTTCTTCTCGACATCTTTCGGATTCTCAAGTAAACCAATAACATTGTTACGATTCTCATCTGATTTAGACATCTTTTTGGTTGGATCTTGTAAAGACATCACACGAGCACCTACTTTAGAAATAAACGGCTCAGGAACAGTAAAAATATCGCCATAAAGTGCATTAAAACGCATAGCGATATCACGTGATAACTCGAGATGTTGTTTCTGGTCATCACCTACAGGAACTAAATTAGCTTGATATAACAAAATATCAGCAGCCATTAATACTGGATAATCAAATAGCCCGGCGTTAATATTTTCAGAGTGACGAGATGACTTATCTTTAAACTGCGTCATACGACTCAGTTCACCAAAATAAGTATAACAGTTCAACGCCCAACCTAATTCAGCGTGAGCTGGTACTTGTGATTGAACAAAAATAGTACTTTTTTGTGGATCGATACCACACGCCAAATAAAGCGCTAACGTATCAAGTGTTGCTTTTCGCAACTTATTAGGATCTTGACGGACCGTGATCGCATGTTGATTGACAATACAATAAACGCAATCATATTCATTTTGCAAAGACACCCAATTCTTCAAAGCCCCTAAATAGTTGCCTAATGTTAGTTCTCCTGATGGCTGAGCGCCACTAAATACAATTGGTTTACTCATAATTTATTCCTAATTTATACTCATTATTTTTTTGCATCAGCCTTTGGCTGAGGTAATAAGGTTAAAATATCTTTAAAATCATCAAATAAAAAATCAGGCTTGCTAGATGCAATCGACACCCCATAATTATAACCATAACTTAATGCTACAGTCGGGCAATTAGCATTTTTAGCAGCAGTAATATCATTCTTTGAATCACCAACAAACAGCAACTGATCACTAAACAATCCAAAGGTTGCCATGACTTGATAAAGTGGGGCAGGGTGTGGTTTCAACTTAATCACATCACCACCACCAAGTACCAATGAAAAGTATTCTTTAATACCTAATGACGTCAATAAAGCAGGTAAAAATTGCGCAGGTTTATTGGTAACTAAAGCTAAGGGATAATGATTTTCATAAAGCGTTTTTAAGGTTTCTTTAACATGCGGGAATAGCGTTGTTTGCTCATCCATAACCTTATCATAATGATGATTAAACAACTGTTTCGCTTTATTGAAATCCTCTTTAGACGGATTGCGACCAATCACGTTGAATACGCGTTCGAGCATGACATCAATGCCATTACCGACCATGTTTTTTACTTGCTCATTAGTAACGGTGGGTAACTCCAAATCTGCTAACATCTTTTGTGCAGCTAAGGCAAGGCCAGGCACACTATCGACTAAAGTTCCATCTAAATCGAAAGCAATAGCTTGAATATCATTTAACTTAGCCATGGTTAACACCTTCTAATTCTTTACGCATTGCATCAATTACGGCTTTATAATCCGGTTGACCAAATATTGCCGAACCAGCAACAAACATATCAGCACCCGCTCTGGCAATTTCAGCGATATTATCAACTTTAACACCACCATCAATTTCTAAACGAATCTTTCTGCCAGACTCAATAATGCGCTGTTTAACTTGTTGCAATTTTTTTAGAGTACTTGGTATAAATGATTGTCCACCAAAACCTGGATTAACGCTCATTAATAAAATAATGTCGACTTTATCCATCACATAATCTAAATAATCTAACGGCGTTGCAGGATTAAGTACAATTCCCGCACTGCAACCATGATCTTTAATTAATTGCAAAGAACGGTCAAGGTGAATAGTAGCTTCAGGGTGAATAGAGATATTAGTTGCGCCAGCTTTGGCAAATGAGGTAATTAAATCTTCAACCGGCGAAACCATCAAATGAACATCAATCGGAGCCTTAATACCATAATCACGAAGAGCCTTACAAAACATACTACCCATCGTCAAATTTGGTACAAAATGGTTATCCATTACATCAAAATGGACAACATCGGCACCAGCGTCTAATACTTTCTGCGTATCTTCTCCAAGACGAGCAAAATCAGCGGATAATATTGATGGTGCAATAATAAACTCTTTCATAACATACCTCTACTAATAAAACCTTATACATAAAATAGGTTATTTTTGGTACAAGGCTAATATTTCATCAATTTTTTTGCGTCCTTCGCCAGCACAGCTAATTGAGCGTCGCATTTCTGCACGGTAAAGATGGCGCGCTTTACTATATAACGTTCTGGTATACTCTGTATCGTGATTTGATAGTAGTACAGGAATATTTTTTTTATAAGCTATTTTTTCAGCTAATTGTGACAATCGCTTATGTTCTTCAAAACCAAAATTATTGGAATAATAAGCCGTAAAACCGATAGATTCATTTGGAGAAAGATAAGGCGGATCACAATAAATGACAGAATTGCGTTTTGCCATTTTCATTGCTTCATGATAAGGAGTACAGATAAACTCAGCTTTTTGTGCTTTTTGAGCAAAATAGTAGAGCTCCTTCTCAGGAAAATAGATAGTTTTGTAACGTCCAAAGGGTACATTAAAAAGCCCGCTATTATTATAGCGACATAAACCGTTATAACAGTGGCGATTCAAATAGACAAACAAAAGCGATCGTAGATATTGATCTTTACTATAATTAAAGACATCTCGTAGCTGATAAAAAGCCTCAGCTTGATTATTCTGATGATTAAATAATAGCTTAAGATCATTAATAAACTTATCAGGATTGGATTGTAATAACCTAAATAACGCAATTAGATCATGATTGATATCAGCTAAAATATAACTTTTAAAGTTTGTGTTTAAAAAAACAGAACCAGCGCCTACAAAGGGCTCAATGAGTTGGTCCCCTTCTGGTAGATATTGTTTAATTGTGTCCACAAGCTCATATTTTCCTCCAGCCCATTTTAAAAAGGCTCGTTGCTTCTTCAACGGAAACTCCTATTTTGCTGATTTTTCTTTATTAATTGTTTCGCCAGATTTAATCCAAGGCTTATCTTTTTGTAGTGCACTTGGTAAAGATTTGATCGCTTTTCTGGCTTCGTCAGCAGAATCATATGTACCTTTAACTAAGATATACCATTTAACATTATTTCGTTTGGTTTCATAAATTTGGTAATTAGTAAGATTATGTTCTTTAACCAATCTTTTCAAACCATCAACTGAACTAGAAGAACTAAGTTGAATTGAAAACTGATCATTCTTAATTTTGGCAATCGAAGTTGAATTATTACCTGTTATTACACTATTATTTGAGTTAGAAACAGTAGGATTGCCTCTATCTGGATTTATTGGTTTATTTAAATTAGTTGATGAACCACTAGTATTTTGAGTTGTACTGTTACCCGTTGGTTGCAGCTCTGGTCTAGAACCCGATGTTGACTGTGTTGATGCTGGAGGTTGACTAACCCCATTATCGTGCTCATTAACATTACTATTAATTGGGGCTGGTGGCACAGGTGCAGAATTTTGTTGACCTTGCGCTAACGCCCCACTATCGCCACTGATTGTTGAATCAGGCGTTTGCGTCGACGAAACACCATTGACTTCAGGAGGAGTCAGTATGGTTGTTTTTTTTGATGGACGAGATATCACAAAGCAAACCAACAAGACAATAATAGCTAAAGCTAATCCCATAATAATCAATTTTTTCTTCGAATAATGCTGAAAAAAAGTTGATATACTAAAAGAAGGCGTAGAAGACTTACTTGATTGTTCTGGTATATAACGATCATCTTTATCTACACGCATATTAACTCCTTTCAAATGGTTTATTGCCTCATGGCCAGCCGAATTTAAAAAATTGAAATTTTAAATTTGTTCTATTTTTTCAATAATATATCCAGCAACACCTTTAGCACTTTGCTCATCAGTTTTAATCGTAATATCAGCGATCTCTTCGTAAAGTGGATCACGCTCTTCGGCTAATTCTTCGTAAAGTTCACGGGGAGTATTGCCACCTTGTAATAAAGGACGACGCTTATCTTTCTGGGTTCTTGCCATCTGTTTTTCTATTGTAGTTTCTAAATAAACTACAATACCGCGAGCTGATAAACGGTTACGTGTCTCTTTAGATAAAATTGAACCACCACCAGTAGCAAGAACTATACCTTGTTTTTCAGTCAACTCATTAATGACTTTCTCTTCTCTGGCTCGGAATCCGTCTTCACCTTCTAAGTCAAAAATCCATGCAATATCAGCACCTGTACGTTTCTCGATCTCTTGGTCAGAATCAAAAAATTCCATACCTAACTGTTGTGCAATTTGTCGGCCTATTGTGCTTTTTCCTGCCCCCATAGGGCCAATTAGAAAGATATTTCGCTTTTCTGCCATTGTAGTTTCATCATCTATTAATTTTGGTTAAAATTTACAACACAATATCAATTTATAATGACTTAAATAACTCATCATTTCGGTATTGAATTGTGTAACTTACTTGGATCTCCGTCTAACGACAAAAATTTAGGTCGGTAATTATCTCAATAGATAGCCCCATTTTGCAACAGGTATTTATTAATCGATTAACTAATACCTGCTTGATGCAGATCATGAATATTCAGCGCACCAACCAATTCGCCGTGATTATTTACCACAGGTGCAGCAGTAATATTATGATCATTAAATGATTTTAAAGCTTCGACCGCTTTCCAAGTTTCAGGTATTTGATGTCCTGGACTTGTCATTACATCGACAATATTATCATGTAATGTACCATGTTTTAATAACAAACGGCGTAAATCGCCATCTGTAAAAACGCCAACTATTTTATTATCATCTTGGCATATTGCAACTAACCCCACACCAGTACGACTTAATTCTAACATGGCATCAAGTACTGTTGCTGATTGTGGTACTCTAGGAATTAAATCACCCTTACGCATAATATCTTTTACATGATTTAATAGTTTAGCGCCTAAACTGCCAGCTGGATGTGAACGAGCAAAATCTTCTTCCTTAAATCCACGAGCTCGCATAACGGCAATTGCCAGCGCATCGCCCATCATTAACGTATTAGTTGAGCTTGAGGTTGGAGCTAATCCCATTGGACACGCTTCCTTTTCGATTGAAATATCCAGCACTGCTTGCGCAGCTAATGCTAATGGGGAATCAAGCCCACCTGTTATGGCAATAACTGGAATATTCATTGCTGCAAGAATGGGTAAAATAAATTGAAATTCCTTAGCTCGTCCTGAATAAGAAATCAAAATCACGACATCATTCTCGGTCACCATTCCTAAATCACCGTGTAATGCTTCAGATGGATGCATAAAAAATGCTGGGCTACCAGTACTGGCTAATGATGCTGCGATCTTTTTACCAATATGACCAGATTTACCAATGCCTGACACTACAACTTTGCCTTTTGTTGACAAAATTAACTGGCAGGCCTTAACAAAACTCTCACCAAGCCGAGCTGGCAGCTTCTGTGCCTCATGAAGCTCAAGTTCAAGTAATTCTCGACCATATTGTAATAATTTGTCCATTTTTAGCCACTCATCAAATTAAAACTAAAAAATATATATTGATTAAATTATTAATAGTCTAGCAATTAACTATTCAATATTCAAAAGCCTTTTAGAATAAAAAGATAAGAAATAATTGAGGAGCGCACTTTTTGGAATAAAAAATGTTGAGGAACGGGGTTTTTAAAGCTTTAGAATCCTAATCCAACTTTAACTCCAAGCACGATTAATATCACGCCTAACAACTTATCAATAATCACCTGTAACTTAAAATAACGACGTTGGACAATTTGGGTTTGGAAGACGAATACTACCATCGGCCACCAAATTGCAGCTTCAAGCCAGATTATAAAAGCAACTACCAGTTTATCTACCATCGTTGAGCTGGCATTAAGTAGTTGAGTAAAGATAGCTAGAAAAAACAGCGTGGCTTTTGGATTAAGTAAATTACATAATAGCCCTTGCATAAACGCAGATTTGGCTGTGACATCCAGTTCCTGCGTTTGTTTGGAAACATAGGCGGTGCCACTGCTTTTGGCTAGTAACGCTTTAACGCCAATCCATAACAAATAAGCGGCACCGGCATAACGTAATGCATTATAGAGCCAAGGGGTGGCGGTGATTAATACAGCAATGCCTGCCACACAGTAACTCATATGAATGGCGATAGCACTAATTACTCCTAAGCAGGTCATTAATGCTATTTTTCGGTTATAGCTTAAACTATTTTTTAAGACCAGAAAAAAATCTGGCCCGGGTGATATCATGCCTAAACAACTAATGGTTATGACCAAAATTAAGGTATCGACTGTCATTTTTGCTCTTGTGCTGCATTGTTTAACGTGGCGATGTTTGATTTATGTTGTTCGATAAATTGCTTTTTATCGAAATTTTCACCAATTAAGTAATCAGTTAAGAATTTTGCATTCGTTTTAATTTGTGCACCATTCAAAATCATTCTTGGTAAGTCGATTTGGTAAATGGTTTGGTTGGATGATTTTTGTAAATCATCACTATTCGCATTGGTTAATAAGTACAATTTGCGTTCTTTTTCCGACAATTTTTTAACGGTTTCGGTACCCGCACCCATCATTAAATGGTCAGGGAAGATATAAAATACGGTATTGTCTAGTAAACCTTGCTCTTTTAGGTGGTTAATAAATTGCCCTAAATTGTAATCGAGAGATGCGGCTACAAAAGACATGTTGTCATGCTTTGGACTAATAGCAGAGGTCATGCGTTCATCGTTAAAGCCATTTGGTGCATGGGTTGAGACGGTCGAAACAAATAGCGCAAATGGTTTGTCATTATTTTTCATCTCTTGTATTTGCTGTTCGGCGATGTCTAATATATCTTTATCATATAACCCAAATGGCGCATTTGGGTATTTGCCTGGATAGTTTTTTTCAGATACCACTTGCATTCCAACTACTTCTGCTGTGTGGCCAATGCTCGCAAATTCAGGACCAGCCATAACGTAACGAGTTTGGTAGCCTGCTTGTTTTAACACATCGCCTAATGTGACTAATTTAGTCGAGTTAGCGTTTTTTAAAGGTGATGTTGAATGTTCACCAATTAAAAATGGTACACCGGTCATATAAGTGTACATTGAGGCGGTTGTCCAGGTACTACCTGCACTCATTGGCATATTTGGATAAAAGGTATATTGTTGCTTTAGCTGTCTTAAATTAGGCGTAATATCAGCAAAATCTAAAAATCCTTGCTCGAAAGATTCTAACGATAACACAATAATATTTTTGCCTTTTTGACTGTTTAACTGTGATTTTGCAACATAATCATTCATATTGAGCGTTTGTAATGCTTGCTCGAAGGTTGCTTTTGGCGCACAGGTGACTTGATAGATTTCATAGAGGCGACTAATTGGACCATTATGATAACTAATTGAAGCAATTGCGATGACAGCAAACGATAAGCGCCATAACAATCGGCATTTATTGCGAAATAAGTTGGCTAATTTACTAATTATAAAAACTAATCCTAAAAAGACTACAATCACTAATACAGCCTGTAACTTGAAGATAAATAATCCTTCAATAATGTCATTCACATTTAAATTCACGTAAAACTGATAATCAATAAATCCACCACTAAAATAGATAGAGGTGAGTTCCATAACAATGATGACGGTCATTAAGACAATAGTGAGCAGTTGCCATTTTTTTTGTTTAAAAAAAGAAGCTAAGGTAATAGTTAAGATAAAAAGTGGTAATACGATTAAAGTCGAAAACGGCATAGTTAATGATACTCAGATTTTCTTAAAACGGGAATATTGCATCAGTATATACGTTTTAATCAGAAAAATAAAAATCGTAGATTGCAAGGTAATATTAATGCGTTGATTTTATTATATGTAACAAGCTTAATGATAATTATTATTGTTTATTGTTGATAATTGAAAGCATTAGCAATAAGATAGCAACAATTATTTTATTTCCTAAAGCTGAAAGGTTTATGCTATGTTGTTACGTAGATTTGCCATTGTTTTGCTATTATCTTGTTTTTCCTATAGCTATGCTGATGTCACTTTACCGGCCCCACAAAAGAAAGAGGGTATGGGATTATTTGATAGTCTTAAAAAGCGTGCTTCAACGCCGGGTGGAGGATTTCCAACAGGTATGGTGTCTGACGATGAGCTTTCAAGTGTACTTTGGGCAGCCAGTGGCTTAAATCGAGGTAAAAACGGTTGGACAGTACCAATGGCAAGTGGTAAACCACCTTATGTTCGCCTGTATGTTGCAAGTGAAAAGGGAACCTTTATATACGAGTGGGAAGGGCACTATCTTCGTGAGATCAATAATCAAGATATTCGTGGCGACATCGGTAAACAAAGTTTTACTAAACGTGCACCTTATATTTTTATTTTTGTGTCTGATGGTGACAATCTTAAAGATTATGATACCCAACAAGCCAATGATTTTAGTCAAATTGCTGTTGGCGCAATGAGCCAAAATGTTTATTTGTCGGCGACAGCATTAAAACTCAGCACACGTTATATCCATTCAATCAATCCTGAATTTATTAGTCAATCATTACAATTGCCAGAAAACAGCAAACCAATAGGGATTATGTTGTTAGGAAAATAAAGGAGTAGGAAGTGAAAAGGTATTTAACTTTAGTTGTTCTACTAATTGCAAGTTTAGCTGTTTTTAGTTCCCCTTCTTATGCAGCCGAAAAGAAATATGAAAGCTGGAATGCAATTATTGATGAGATGGATATCATTTTGAATGATGCCTACAACATCTATTTTATGAAAGACGTCGAAGGTGCTAAAGCCCGTGTTAACAATGCTTACTTTGGATTTTACGAAAAGCATGGCGTTGAGCGCGCAGTGATGTCTTATATTTCAGGTAAGCGCGGTACTGACACTGAATACCAGTTTGCAAAAATTAAACGATTAATGACACAAAATGCGCCGAATAAAACGGTGCGAGCAGAAATTGACGTTATTTTAAAAATGCTCCATGAAGATGCCAACGAGTTAGATGGTAAAAAAGAGAGTGGTTGGAGTGTCTTTTTGGCGTCGTTTATCATCATTTTCCGAGAAGGGTTAGAAGCGATATTGGTTATCGCGGCTATCTCTGCCTATCTTGTTCGCTCAAATAATAAACCGATGCTTAAAGTCGTTTATCTTAGTAGTTTGTTTGCGGTGTTCGCTAGTATTTTAGCGGCGATAGCGTTACATACAATTGTAGGATTAAGCGGTGCCAACCAAGAAATTATGGAAGGTTGCGCCATGTTATTGGCAACGGTAATGCTGTTCTTTATTAGTAATTGGATGCTGTCTAAGTCAGAATCCATAGCATGGAAAAACTATGTGGAAGGTAAGGTCCAAAATGCGGTTTCTACAGGCAGTAGTTTTGCTTTAGGATTTGCTGCCTTTTTAGCAGTATTTCGTGAAGGCGCAGAAACTATCATCTTCTATCAAGCCATGTTAGCAGATGCTAATGAGCATATGGATATGGTGTGGTATGGTTTGGGCGTGGGAATGATTGTATTAGCGTTTGTGTTTGTTATTATTCGCTTTGGTACGGTTAAATTGCCACTTAAACCGTTCTTTATTTGTACCAGTGCCTTAATGTATCTGATGGCGATTGCGTTTGCTGGTGGTGGTGTAAAAGAGTTGCAAGAAGCTGATATTATTCAGGTTACACCGGTCGATTTTGTTCATTCGGTTGAGATATTGGGTATCTATCCAACAGTTGAAACATTACTACCACAGTTGTTCATGGTAGTGGCAGTGATAGGGTCGATTATCTATTCCACAAAATATAAAAAGAAATAATTAATATAAAACATTAAAAACGATTAATGATTAGTGATAAATCGTAAATACATTGGTAGTAAATTGTTATTGACTAGTCATGATTTTATTGATTAGTGATTAAAAGTGAAAAACAAAATTAAGGAGTTTTCAATGAAAAAACTATTAGTCTCTGCTGGTATTTCATCAATACTTGCACTTTCTTCAATGGCTTATGCTGCTGCACCTGCACCAGGTGAAGAAAAAGGCTTCGAAGAGTTTCCAATTGGTGATGAAGTAACTGTTGGTCCTTTACATATTGGTGCAGTTTATTTCCAACCTGTTGATATGGAACCTGCTGGTATGGGTGGTTTACCTGCTTCAAAATCTGATATGCATATTGAAGCTGATATTTCAGCGGCTGAAGGTAATAACTTAGGTTTTGGTACTGGTGATTTCGTGCCTTACTTAACTGTAAAATATAAAATCCAAAAAGAAGGAAGTGATAAAGCTATCGAAGGTACTTTTATGCCTATGAATGCTTCAGATGGTCCTCACTATGGTAACAATATTAAGTTAGATGGTGCAGGTAAATACAAAGTAACATTTACTATCGAAAACCCTGAAAAACAAGGTTATTTATTACATGTTGATAAAGAAACTGGTGTTGAAGGTCGTTTCTGGACTAAACCAATTGAAGTTTCTTGGGACTTTAACTATATCCCTCATGCATGGTAATAATTATTTTTAATTGAATTAAATTAATAAATAATTAGTTGTAATATTGGCGAGTATAACAGCTCGCCAATAGACGTTGTAATTTTTAGGCAATTATTATGCTCCAATATCTTATCAAAATTACCGATAATACTTTTATACCAGTGATCATGTTTGCATTACTTAGTGCGACAGTTATTCAATTAAGTAAAAAACATCTTATCATCGGTTTTGTATTGGGCATGATAGCCGCGTTTATTTATGCAATATTAAAACGAAATACGGGTATTGCAGTTCGTGAATTTTATGATCTTGGTACCAATGTTGCTTGGTGCATCATTGTTGTTCCATTGCTTATTAGTTTATTTTTTAGAAAATCTCAAGCTCTCAATATTTTATTAATAGTGATTGCTACCGGAATTATCACCTCACAAAGCCTACCGAATATTTTGCTTTACCCATTTGAATTTGATGTTGGCATGGACTCAATTTTCAATAATGATTATCTGTTTAAATGGGTGGGTTACGGTTTTTCTTTATTCGTTTGTATTTTAATTGGATTGTTTGTTTATCGGCTTTGTACAAGGTTTTCAACTCGATTTGTAATTGCCATTACATCGCTAGCCATTATTTTCTTTACTGCACAAAATGCAATTAACTTACTTCGAATCCTAATTGTGAGACGGTTTATCTTGCCACAAAAGTGGATGATGGATTTAGTGACTTCCGTTTTAGATCATGTCAATTTGTTTACCTTTATCTTTATTGTATTGGTGCTAGTACTAAGTATTTTGTTATACATTAAATCCAAAACTACCTCCTTAGTCGGCAGTAATCCTGCCCAAGTGCGTAAATTGAAAGCAAGTTTACGCCGGGATCGTCGGACCTCATTATTATTAATGGCGGGCATTGCTATCACCGCTTACACCGTTACTCGTGCGCGCTATATTTTTGAAAAAGGGGTGGAATTAACCCCGGCTGAGCCAGTAACACCTAATGCCGATGGTTTGATTGTAATCCCATTAGATAAAGTCAATGATGGCAATCTGCATCGTTATGGTTACAAAGCAACGGATGGAACATTAATCAGATTTATTGTAATAAAGAAAAGTGAAAATGCTTATGGTGTTGGCTTTGATGCTTGTGACATCTGTGGTGCAAGTGGTTACTATCAGCGCGGTAATCAAGTTGTCTGCATTTTGTGTGATGTGGTGATGAACATTGCCACGATTGGTTTTTCTGGTGGCTGTAATCCTGTCCCGCTCAAATACGAAATTTTAGATGGCAATATGATTATTCGACCTACTCATCTTGAAGCAGAAAAGAGTCGCTTTAAGTAGACGGTATAAAAAGGAAGAAAATATGTTTCGTAGAATGTTACTTAGCGTGTTAGTTCGTCAAAAAAAGAAGCTATTTTTAATTGCTTTAACCGTTGCTTTAGGTGTTTCACTTGCGACTGCCATGTTAAATGTGATGTTTGACGTTGGTGATAAAGTTAACCAAGAATTAAAAGCCTATGGCGCTAACTTAAGCATTGTGCCAAAAGGTGCGTCGATGGTTAATGAGTTATATCAGCTCGATGACAAACAAAACGCATATATTAAGCAAGATGATTTAGTCAAAATTAAAATGATTTTCTGGGCGTATAACATTGTTGATTTTGCCCCTTATTTAACCACCCAAGTTACGGTTAATGATAAACCGGTTACACTAGTTGGAACATGGTTTAATAAACATCTGACTATTCCAACTGGTGACAAAGTTGATACTGGAATATTAGCCATGAAGTCATGGTGGTCGATTGAAGGCAACACCATGAAGGATGATAATTTGCAAGGCGTAATGGTGGGAGAAACTATTGCCAAGCAATTGAATCTTAAATTAGGTGATAATATTGAGATAACTTCAGCTACTAAAAAAACTACCCTAACTGTGAATAACATCTTTCATAGTGGTGGTGTTGAAGACAATGATCTTTATGTATCACTGCCAGTTGCTCAGTATATGGCGAACAAAGAAGGGTTGGTAGAACGGGTTGAAGTAAGTGCTCTCACCACTCCTGAAAACGATTTAGCCCGTAAAGCAGCACAAGATCCCAACAGCTTAACGCGAGCTGAGTGGGATAAATGGTATTGTACTGCTTACATCAGTTCGATCGCCTATCAATTAGAAGAATTAATGCCAGATATTCGAGTAAAAGCGATAATGCAAGTAGCTGAATCGGAAGGCTCTATTTTACAAAAAACACAATTATTAATGTTATTGCTGACAATTTTATCGTTAATCTGTTCGGCACTGGCGATATCTAACTTAGTTACTGCTAACGTGATTGAACGTAGCACTGAAATTGGCTTATTAAAAGCACTAGGCGCAACTAATACCTCGGTATCCATGTTGATTCTTAGCGAAATACTGATTATTGCATTATTCGGCGGTATGGCTGGTTATTTTATTGGTCTTGGCTTTGCGCAAATTATTGGCCAGACGGTGTTTGGTTCGTTTGTTGAGCCTAAAATGATTATTGTTCCATTGGTATTAATTATGGTAAGCCTGATTACATTGTTAGGTAGCTTGCCAGCATTACGTATTATGATGTTCTTACGCCCAACCGATGTATTGCATGGACGATAAGCGAGGCTAAATGATGATGAATAGAAACCAACGTTTTATTTTAAAAACGATATTTAGCTCGCTAATTCGCCGTCGTTCTAGGATTATTATTGCTCTACTCGGCGTAGCAATTGGAGCGACAGTATTACTTGGTATGGTGACGCTTTGTTATGATATTCCAAGACAAATGGGACAAGAGTTCCGCTCTTATGGCGCAAATTTATTAATGATGCCAGCCAATAATCAACCTACCATATCAATGACTGAGGTGAAAAAAGCGGTTGATTTACTACCGAGAGATAAAGTACTAGGTGTCACACCTTTTCGTTATAACTCTATCCGCAGTAATCAACAACCCTATACCATCGTTGGCACACAATTTGATCAGGTCACCAAAACCAGTCCTTATTGGAAGATAGAAGGTGAATTACCTCAAAAAGCCAATGAAATTATGATCGGTACTGATATAGCCCAGTTTGCTAAACTTAGCATTGGTAGCACCATGCCGATTTCAGGAAAATCTAAAGAAAACTCTCGCTTTGATGAAGATTTAACTATTACTGGTATCGTGAAAACAGGCCGTGTTGAGGATAATTTTATCTTTATCGATCTTAGCGTTCTTGAAACGCTACTTGAAGAAAGCAATCAAGCTGAAGTAGTCGAAATTAGTATTACAGCAACCCAAGATGAGTTACAGCACTATATTCAAACCATCAAAGAACACTCCACCACAATCGAACCGCATCTTATAAAATGGGTAACGCAATCAGAAGCATCTGTGCTCGGTAAGCTATCATCTTTACTCTACCTAGTAACTTTAGTGGTGTTAATTTTGACCATGATCTGTGTGGCCACTACCATGATGACTGTAGTAATGGAGCGTCGCAAAGAGATAGGACTGAAAAAAGCCATCGGTGCAACCAATAGGAGTATTGCCAAAGAGTTTTTAGTAGAAGGGCTAATTTTAGGTATTATTGGTGGGGTGATTGGGGTTATTTGTGGTTTAATTTTTGCTCAAGTAATCAGCGCCAATGTATTTGGGCGCTCAATTGTCATTGAATTTTATTTGATACCAACAACGATTGTCATTTCGGCTGTGGTAACCATCATTGCGTGTTTGATTCCGGTAAAACGTGCACTTGAAGTTGAACCAGCATTAGTTTTACGTGGCGAATAGGATAGTAAAGTATGAATATGCTAGAAGTTAATAATGTTTCAAAGATCTATGGCTCTTTACATGCCTTGTCAGAAGTTAACTTAACCGTTGAAGAAGGTAAATGGCTATCCATTATGGGACCTTCAGGCAGTGGTAAAACCACGTTAATGAATATTATTGGTTGTATGGATAAACCGTCGCTGGGTTCAGTAATTCTTGATGGACAAGATATTACCCAACTTTCATTACCCCAACTAACGGAAATTCGGCGTGATAAAATCGGCTTAATCTTTCAACAATTTCACCTCGTATCTTATTTAACCGCATTAGAAAACGTGATGGTGGCACAATATTATCATAGCATGGTAGATGAAAAAGAAGCCTTACAAGCATTAGAGCGTGTGGGGCTTGCAGCGCGCGCCAAACATTTACCGCGTCAATTATCGGGGGGTGAACAACAACGCGTTTGTATTGCTAGGGCATTAATCAATTACCCAAAACTGATTTTAGCTGACGAGCCAACCGGTAATTTAGATGAAAGCAATGAAGCAATGGTCATGAACTTACTACATCAACTTCACGAAGAAGGAAGCACAATCATCGTTGTTACGCATTCACCAGAAGTATCAAAACATGCGCAAACAACGGTAGTTCTTGAACATGGTAAAGTAGCAAGTATTATCAATAATTAATGATTATAAGGTCTATATTTATGAAAAATCGCATTGTTTCATCTGTACTATTTATCTTAATCGGAGCGTTACTTATTCTATTCCCGCTTTATATTTTACCCGTCTGCCCACTGCCGGATGTGCAATCTATGCCAGCCGATGCTATGCATTCTGCACCGATGGATGGCCACATGCACAATGCTGGTGGCAAAATCATGAAATGTTTTTGGACATCAAGGGCGGAAATTGGTATTGGTAGTTTAGTGATAGCTATTGGTGCCTTGGTATTACTTAGCCGCTCGTTATTTGTACGTATGGGGTTAAGTATGGCTATAGCTTGCACTGCGGTCTTAGCAGCTGCGATTCCAACTATTTTAATTGGTGTATGCGGTAATGAGATGATGCGTTGCAATATGGGGGCTAAACCAGCATTGATATTATTGTCAGTAGTATTAGCGATTGTTGCTATTATCAATGTGATATATTTAAATAAACAAGCTAATCGCTAGTAACTATTAGCAACTATTAAAAGCATTAGTCAGCCTTAACACCAATTATAGAGAAATCCAACATGCAAGAAATAACTATAGCGAATTTAGCATGGCGAAATATCCAACGACGACCTTTTCGAAGTTGTTGCTTGATTATCATCATTATGCTTTTTTCCGCTACGCTATTTGGCGGTAGTGTATTGATGAAAAACCTAAGCTTAGGAATTTCAGGCATGGCTAATCGGTTAGGTGCGGACATTCTTATTGTGCCTTATGGTTATGAAAAAAATCTTGAAGTCGCCTTATTAAGAGGCGAACCAAGTAGCTTTTATCTAAAAGCTGACTTAATTGATAAAATCAAAGATATCAAAGGAATCGAAGCGGTCTCACCACAACTATTCATTGCTTCGTTAAGTGCTGGTTGTTGTACTTCTAAAGTTCAATTAATTGGTTTTGATCAGCAAAGTGATTTTGTAATCAAACCTTGGCTACAAACTCAGTTAGAGCAACCATTGCAAGACAATCAGGTCGTGGTAGGCAGCAAAATTACCTCAAATGTAGGTGATGAAATTAAATTTTTCAATCATCCCTTTAAAATTGCCGCTAAAATGGATAGCACAGGAATGGGCTTTGACACCTCAGTTTTTATGACCATTCCTGCTGCTCATTCGCTTATGAAAGAAGCCAATTTAATTGAAGGCGATACTGACCACTTTGCTAACTATGTGTCATCGATTTTTGTTAAAGTCGACCCTGACTATCAGTCTAAAGATATTGTTAATCAAATCATGCCCAAATATGCTATCGATTACAATATTGATTTTGTGATGACCAAAGGTATGTTAAGTAATATATCTAAATGGTTAAATGGCTTCTCAACTATTGTCTATAGCTTATCGGCAATATTTTGGGTGTTAGCGATTATTGTGATCTTTGTAATATTTTCCTCATCTCTTAATGAACGAAAACGCGAAATCAGCTTATTACGTATTCTAGGTGCATCGCGCAGTGATCTGGTTAAAATGTTACTGCGAGAATCCCTTATCATTAGTGCTTTAGGTGGCCTTGCTGGTATAGTGGTTGCTGGCGTATTAATTTATGCCTTCAGCTTATTGATATGCCAAACGATAGGTTTGCCATGTATGAATATTTCAATTACAGATGGATTAATTTATGCATTCATCGTATTTTTGCTGACATTAATTATTGGTCCGCTGTCTAGTATATATTCAGCATTATCATTAACTAAGTTTGATACTTATCAAACATTAAGAGAGGGTGAATAATGTTATTGGATATCAAAAACCTTCGCAAAGATTACAAGCGCGGATCACAACACTTTTCAGCGGTGAATAATGTTAGTTTTTCAATGGCACAAAGTGACTTTATCAGCATTATGGGTAAATCAGGTAGTGGTAAAACGACGCTGCTTAATATGATTGCTGGGTTGTTAACGCCTACTCAAGGTAAAATCACGATTAACGGCACCAATTTATTCGATCTTGATGACAAACAAGTATCAGCATTTCGTAATCAAAATATTGGTTACATTCCACAAGGCAGCAGTTTATTACCTAATTTAACTGCTCTGGAAAATATTCGCTTACCGTTTTCTTTAACGAAACGTGAAAACCAATCGAGCTTAAATTCTGCAATGGAATTGCTAGAAAAAGCCCAAATTAGCTATTTAAAAGATGCTTATCCAGCCAACATGTCAGGTGGTGAAATGCGTCGAATAGCTATTTTACGTGCACTAATTTGCCAGCCACAAATAGTCATTGCCGACGAACCCACCAGCGATCTTGACGATGAAAGTTCAACACAAATTATGGCATTATTAGCCGATATTCATCAACAAGGCACAGGACTATTGATTGTTACTCATGATAATGATGTAGCAAGTTACAGCCAAAAAACATTAAAAATGTCAGCGGGGCGGTTAATCGATTAAATTCGGCTCTGTCATTATCAGCAATTATAAAAACAGCGGATTACAGCCCATATCAATCATAATTTTATTTAACTTTATTAGCGGTAATCCGACTAAAGAATTTATATCATCGCCTTCAAGCTTATCGAAAAGAGTAATCCCTAACTCATCACATTTAAAACTGCCAGCACATTGTAGTGGCATCTCTTTAGCGATATAAGCATCGATTTCTGCATCAGTTAACTGACGAAAGGTGACTTTAAACGGTTCACAAATCGTTTGCGATTGGCCTGTGTGAGTATTAATGACCGTCATTCCAGTATAAAAGTAAAACGCTTTACCACTGCTATTTTTTAATTGTTGCTTAGCGTTTTCAATAGTGAGGGGTTTACATACAATCTTTCCATCTAAAACACCTACTTGGTCGGAACCAATAATTAAACTATCAGGATTGCTTGCCACCAATGACTGCGCTTTAGCATTAGCCAATCGTACCACCAGCTGCTGTGCACTTTCATTTGGTAGAGGTGTTTCATCACAAATCGGTGGCACACAATCGAAAGGAATAGCTAATTTTTCAAGTACTTTTTTACGTGAAAGTGATGTTGATGCTAGGATAATTTTCATTTTAACTGTTCTTGTAAAATCCATGCGGAAGGATGAGCATTAAAACCAATATGACCATAATAATCGACTGCTTGAGGTGCTGCAAGCAAAGTAATTGCACATTGATTATCGGTATGAATTTGAATCTCTTTTATCAACTGTTTACCAATACCTGATTTTTGATAAGCTTCATCAACGGCTAAATCAGCTAAATAAGTTATGTAGACAAAGTCAGTTAAACAGCGGGCAATACCGACAAGTTTCTGATCATGCCATGCGGTAATGACTAAATTAGCATTATCTAACATTGCTTGAAAACGAGGTTTATCACTTATTGGTCGACGTTCCGCCAATGAGCAGCGAGAATATAATAATGTCGCTTGTTCTATACTGGGTTTGATGTCATGGCGATAAATAATATTATCCATAGTTGATCTCCATCATGATTTTGCAAAAAAGTTATTTCAATATTTTAAATTAGCGTTAGGATAACAATATTAGATTTAATTTAAAATTAACACCATCTTAAATTAATTAAGAAAGATAAGTTAAAATGAGGAGGCGGTATGTACAAAAAAATATTAGTTCCGATTGATGTCCTTGAAGATGAACTCACTCAAAAAGTGATCCCACATGTTGAGTGTTTAGCGAAGTTATCCAATGCGCAAGTTATCTTTTTTCATACCTTACCGGTTGCATCGGCTATTGTAAATGCTTACTCATTTGGTTTTGATGAGTTTAAAGATCAAGCTACAGTACAAACAGAGCAATGGCTACATCGCTTGATTGACTCAATTAATTTACCAAAAGAAAATTTATCTTTTTCAATCGCGTTTGGTAATCCACGAGATGAGATCTTACATCTAGCGGAAGAGATTGAGCCCGATCTAATTATCATAGGGTCAAGACGCCCAAATATCTCAACACATCTACTTGGATCAAATGCTTCTGGTGTAGTGAGAGGTGCACAAACATCAGTGCTAGTAGTACGTTAATTTTTATTTTTCTGATGTCCTCCAAAAGGACATCAGTTTTTGCTCAAAATCTTCAACCTTTTTTGATTTTAAAAAAGATTTTAAGCTCCAATATATTTACAAAAAGTAAGTGCAGGAAACGATAATAAAGAATTTATTTACTCCAAATAAGATTGTTGTGCAAAAGGTTGTCTTTTTATAAATTAGAGATAATTAATGGCATAATCTAGTGTACGCGAAGATGGAATGATGGAGTAGGGGGTATGCCGACATGATTTCTCGTGGGGCTTTCCTAAAGAATTGAACATTATAGCTAAGCTAAGATTATACCGCCTTTCGGCGGTATTTTATTATTGATGTTTAACAAGAAAACAGCAGTGGATCTGTTTATTACGTCTGAAATCGAGCGATAAGGTTTTGTCGGTGATGTCTTGAAACGTCAGATTTAATTTTTGCATACCGTCGGCATCCATTTTGAAGCCTCGTTTGTTATTAGAAAAGACAATTACACCGTTTGGTCTTAATAATCGTTTTAAATCACTCATTAATTTAAGATGATCGCGCTGAACATCAAAAGTATCGTTCATCCGTTTAGAGTTGGAAAATGTTGGAGGATCGATAAAAATTAAATCAAACTGCTCATCAGCTTGAGATAAATAGAGCAAGCAGTCAGCCTGTATTAATCGATGATTTTTACCGGTTAAGCCATTTTGTTTTAGATTACGATCGGCCCACTCTAAATAGGTGCGTGACATATCAACTGTCGTGGTCGATTTTGCTCCACCAAGACCTGCGTAGACGGTTGCACTACCCGTGTAGGCAAATAGATTTAAAAAGTCTTTGCCTGCACTCATTTGTCCGATCATTTTTCTGGCTAAGCGGTGATCTAAAAATAAACCAGTATCCAAATAATCCACCACATTAACCCAAAACTGCGTTTTTTTGTGATTAATTGGATATTCATGAACTAAAAAGTAATCCTGTTTTTGTCCAAGTTTTTGATATTGTTGTTTTCCCTTTTGCTTTTCACGGGTTTTTAGTACCAATTGATCGGCGGTTAATTTCAATACCGACATGGTAGCATTAATAATATCAAACAGTCGTTGTCGCGTTTTTTGTGGATCAATATTTTTAGGTGCAGCGTATTCTTGTACCACAATTTTATCTTTGTAACGATCGATAGCCACATTATATTCCGGCAAATCAGCATCATAAAGACGGTAACATTCAAGTTGTTCTTGGCTGGCCCATTTTTCCAATTTTTGACAATTTTTACGTAAACGATTGGCAAAGTCGGCAGCTGGTAAATTTGTTGATATGACCGCCTGATCCACTTGACGATCCGCAATCGAATAATTTTTTTGTAGACAATCTAAAGGGCCATTTTTGGCTTTAAATTGTTTGTCAGCACGCATTTGTAAACAATCTAAAAGTTGTGGCGCGCCACTAAATAACGATAATCTCCACCCACCAAATTGTTGTTTAATTTGGCGACCAAGAGCTGAGTGTAAAGCTACAAGTGCTGGTTCGCTTTCTAACCGTTCACCGTAAGGCGGATTGCTGATGATCATGCCATGTATATGGTGATCAAGAGGATTGGTTAATTGTGTCACATCCTGCAATGCAAACGTAATTAAATCACCAACTCCTGCTTGGATCGCATTTTGTTTGGCTCGCTCCAGTACTGTAGGGTTATTATCATAACCGATAAAAATCGTGTTAGTTTTTTTTACATTATGCTTAGCGCTAAACAGTAAGTCATTCCAAAGTGTTGGGTTAAATTCTTTCCAAGCAAAAAATCCCCATTGTTTGCGTAGCAGTCCTGGCGGGATATTAGACGCCATCATCGCAGCTTCAATCAATAACGTTCCTGAACCACACATTGGATCGATAAGTGGCTCATCAAACCGCCAGCCAGAACGGAGAATAATAGTCGCCGCTAGACTCTCTTTTAACGGTGCTTGCCCTGTTTGTTGGCGATAACCACGTTGGTGTAAGCTTTCACCGCTAAGATCTAATGATAGTGTAACTCGATTTTTGCTAAGATAAGCATGTAAACGAACATCAGGATTTTGCTTTGCAACATTTGGGCGCTGATTGGTTTGTCGCATAAAGTGATCAACAATGGCATCTTTGATCTTTAGCGCACCATATTGGCTGTTACGAATAAAGTCATTAACACCAACAAAGTTGATAACAAATGAGTTATCTACCGCGAAGATATCGGTCCATTTGATGTTCATCACACATGAATAAAGATCTAAATCACTATAGATGTCAAACTCGGCAATTGGCAATAAAATACGAGAGGCTAAACGAGACCACAATAACGATTGGTACATAGTTGACTCATTAGCATCAAAATAGACACCACCCTGCGCCACCCGACAATGATTCGCCCCAATATTTTCTAACTCTTTTTTTAATAACTCTTCAAGCCCGCGTGATGTGCTGGCAAATAGCGTTTTCATGCATAATCCACTTAACAATAAAATTGCAGGCATTATACCGACTAATTACCAGAGTGGGAAATGATTGCCCTAAACAACAGCCAATCTAACCAAAAAGCAATCAAAAAAAGTTGAGGAGCGGGGTTTTTGAGCTTCAAAATCGCCCAATTTTTGACTATTCACTTAACATCCTTTTTATATTAATACTTAAAATTCATCTTTATAAATTAATATTACTCAGGGAAATAATCAATTTTCTGTTTATTTACGATACGTAAGGTTAAATCTGTAATGGCGATGATCAACGCTGAGCGAATCATTTGTTGATAACGGTTTTGGTACATGGATGATTTTAAGGTATCGACAATACCGTTCTCTTGCGGGTTATTTAATGGAGAGTTAGGGGGAAGGATCATGTCGTGCAGTAAGCTGATTGGACCTAGGATTTCGTCATCCAGATAGGTGTAATTTTTATCGTCTTGTTCTAGCTCATCTAAAATTGCCATTAACAATTCAATATCTTCATAATCTTCACGCGTGATGATGCCTAGTGCATAAAGTAATTTCAAACAGACAGAGGTATCATTAAGTGGGCCATTCTTGCCCACCAATGATGGAATAACAAACTTGATAGCATGAGGCTCTTTACGAAAAACCTTTAGAATCAATTGATTGACACTGTCATTAATCAAATTGATCGCAACCTTTAGCAAGCTGTGTATATCAGCTTGCTGATTGAGTTTTTCAAGTATGGTGTCTTCTGCTAATGTTTGCATTGTCACTTAAAATTGATGATTTTGCATAGCAGTATAAAGTTGTTCGATTTGGCTAACAACTGGATTATCACTTTCAATACCAGAAATATCGCAAAATGCTTGTTTTAAACCCTTGTTAGCAATTTGATTTGCCAGTTCGATTGCTTGTTCGTCGTCATCATTACGATAGTTAAGCGCAGCTGCAATACCGATAAGCAGATTTTGATTGCTAAGTTTATATTCAAATGTGCCAAGTAATGGTTTGATCAAACGATCGCCAGGACCTAGTTTGCGTATTGGTTGACGTCCTACTCGTGCGGTATCATCATGCAGATAAGGATTCTCAAATCGAGTTAGGATTTTTTCAATATAGGCTTGATGTTTGGCTGGATCAAAATCATAGCGTTTGATCAGTACTTGTCCACTTTCTTCCATGGCCCCACGTACAATTTTACGAATTTTATCGTTTAAAATCGCATCCCGAATGGTCGCAATATTGTTATAAAAACCGAGATAGGCTGTAATAGCATGTCCGGTATTTAAGGTAAATAGTTTACGCTCCACAAAGGCCATTAAGTTATCAACGGGCTCCATACCTTTGATTTGAGGGATTGTGCCAATAAATTGAGTTTTATCGACAATCCATTCAGAGAATGTTTCAACCGTCACCTCTAAAATATCACCTGTTTTAGAAGTTGCAGGTGGCACAATGCGGTCAACCGCAGAATCAACAAAACCAATATGCTCATTAACCCATTGGTGAAGATTTTCTGGTAGATACTTTACGATTTCCTGTTTGAACTGGCTTGTGCCACGTACCATGTTTTCACAAGCAATAATATTGAGTGGAGCGTTATTACCTTGAGCATGTCGAGCAATAATGCCTTGTGCCACACTTTGCGCAATGCGCGCTAAAATTTGAGGACCGACCGCAGTGGTAACTAGATCAACTTTCGCGATGTAATCAGCGACTTTAGGTGAAGTACTGTTGATGGCATCAACATTCTTCACCGTTTCGGTAACCGACTGCTCACCAACCACATTGACTGGATATTGATGACGGCTAGCAAGTTCATCAATAACTTGTTGATTAACATCTGCAAAAGTGACGTGGACACCGGCATCAGATAATAATTTACCAATAAAACCACGACCAATATTGCCGGCGCCAAAATGTAATGCTTGCATAATAATAACCCTTAATTTTGAATCTTTTAGTATATTAGGACACTTCCTACTTCTGTAGGAAGTGGTTAAGTTAGCTTAATATTGCTAGGACTTCTTCAATATCATTAGTGGTAGTCAGTTTTGCAATAATCTTTTCGTCATCAAGTGCATTGGTTAACTTGGCGATAACATCAAGATGTTCATTGTTACGAGCAGCAATTCCAATTACGATTTTTGCTTTATCTTGCTCTTCTTCGCCAAACTGTACACCTGCTGGATATTGGCAAAATACGATACCTGTATTAATCACATCATCTTTAGATTCAATTGTGCCGTGAGGTACAGCAATCGATTCGCCTAAATAGGTGGATGTTAATCGTTCACGCTCTAACATGGCATCAATATAAGCTGTTTTTACGTAACCATTTTCGACTAGTTTTTGGCCAGCAAAACGGATGGCTTCTTCCTTAGTTTGCGCCGTTAAACCTAAAAAGACATTTTTTGCATTCAACTTAAACAGCGGTTGGTGGGTAGGTGTTGGTTGTACAACTTGTTGACCGCCTTTTGCTTTGACTAAATCATTCACTAACTGAGTATATAAATCACTATCTAAAAAGTTAGTTAATGAAATATGATAAGCGTTTGGTGCATATTGTTTTGCTCGTGCGGTTAAATCTTTATGTGTGATGATGATATCAGCATCAGTTGGCAAGTTATTAATTGCTAAATTGGTAACACTGATATCTAAATGAGCAACTTCTGCTTTTTTACGTAAAACACCCGCACCCATAGCACTTGAGCCCATACCTGCATCACAAGCAACGATAATTTTTTTCACTTTAGCAAGATCAAGTTTACTATTTTCGCTTACTCCTTTGGCTTCGCTTTTCATTGCAGTGACATCAGACATGGCTTCGTCTAAACTTTTGCCATTATCTTTTGTTGTTTTTAATAAAATAGCCGACACAATAAATGATACTGTAGTTGCTGCAAGCACAGATAACGTTACACCTAAATATGAACCTTTTGCCATACTCATTACCGCAAAAATAGATCCTGGTGATGCTGGTGCTGTTAAACCTGCATTAAATAAAGTTAAAGTAAATACACCTGTCATGCCACCTAAAATTACAGCAATGATTAGTCGAGGATTCATTAAAACATAAGGAAAGTAAATTTCATGGATACCACCAAAGAAGTGAATAATTGCAGCACCACTTGCTGATCCTTTTGCCGCACCTTTACCAAAGAACATATAAGCAAGTAATAAACCTAAACCTGGACCAGGGTTCGCTTCAATCAAGAAGAAGATTGACTTACCTGTTTCTGCTACTTGTGTTACACCTAGTGAAGTAAATACACCATGATTGATAGCGTTGTTAAGGAAGAGTATTTTTGCTGGTTCAACCAGAATTGAAGTAAGTGGTAATAAACCATGATCAACCATGAATTGTACTGCAACAATAAGTACATTAGTTAACGAAGCAACAGCCGGACCGATTCCAAAATAAGCGATAAGCGCAAGAATCATACCAATAATGCCAGCTGAAAAGTTATTAACTAACATTTCAAAGCCACTTTTGATTTTACCATCAATGAATTTATCGAACTGTTTAATGCACCATCCACCTAAAGGTCCAGATATCATTGCGCCTAAAAACATTGGAATCGATACGCCAACAATTACCCCAATTGTGGTGACCGCACCAACTACGCCACCACGATCACCGTAAACCAATTTACCACCAGTATAACCAATTAATAATGGAAGTAGATAAGTGATCATTGGTCCAATAAAAGCAGTTGATACGCCTTCATTTGGGAACCATCCTCCAGCAGATGGATCGTTAGCATTATATAAAAAAATTGCAGTAATAAAGCCCCAAGCAATAAATGCACCGATATTGGGCATCACCATATTACTCAGAAATCGCCCAAAATTTTGGACTTTAAGTTTAATGTTTGATGTACTCATACAAATCTTTCCTTATTGATTGATATAATCATTATGCTGTTATTGTAGAAGCATTTAGTTACTGGATTCATCCAAAATAATCAAAAAATGTGACATATATCACACTGTTAAAAGTGGGGTATTTTTAGGTTTTGTGATCTAGATCACATTAATGCAGTGATAGAACGCTTTTAAGCTAAATTTTTCTAAATTTATTTGGTGGTTTTGAGTTTTGGTAAGGTAATTTTTTGTCAGAAAATGATTAAATCGTAGAAATTTTACATAATTTTGTTTAGGCAACTAAATTAACTGAACTAAACTAAATCGCTGGTACTTTAAATGATTTTTTAATATCATCGTAATTATCTTGAAAAGGTAAATAAAGAGATTCTATTATGACGATGAGAAAATGTTTATTAGCCGTACTTAGTGTTATCAGTTGTTGTTCATATGCAGATGTAAATACTAAAATATATAATAATTACTTAATATACTCTACTCCTGAATTGTCACCTCATTCCATTACGATAAAACGACAAAAAATTTCCTCTACGATACCTTTTAACATCATATTTACTAGAGTTGCTGGAGAAAATGCAATTATAGAGTCTCAAAAGAATGGTTTGATTTTTTTTATTGGTAAAAAAATTAAAGGTTCGTGGTACATTGATTACGATAAAAAAATTAGATTACATAGTAACTCTTTTTTTAATTTAAGTTCTGATTATGAATTTACAAATACTTCTAAATATGAGATTACTTTTAATGAAAATAATGATATTAAAAAAGAGTCGCTATCTAAAAATGATTATTTTACTATTAACACTATTTATAATTATGACGAAAATAAAAGATTAATCGATTCTAAAGAAAAAGTTAATGGTGTTTCTATAATACAAAAAATTGATTATACAAACCAAAATTTAGCCAAATTAATCACTAGTGAAAGCTTTATAGAACCAAAACTTTCTTCATCAGATGAAATGGGTAATGAAGTAATAGAATATATATATGATGATGCTAATCAACTCCTTCAAACCAAACAATCAATGCATTTAAGTGAAACCAAAGATGTAATTAATATGGATTGTTATTTTACTGACCATAACAAACATGGAGATTGGACCAAAGGTTCTTGTGTTTTAAATAAAAAAAATATAGGGAATTTTACGAGAGAAATAGAGTATTGGTAATTATGTAAAACTAATATTGGCACAAAACTTGTTAATACAAATAAGATGGTAATTAGCTAAATTAATCCATACTTTAATCTTTTCTAATTGATTTAATGCGAGAACTTAATGATGATTTCAAAACCATCCACTAACTTCTCACATTAATACAACGAACTTTACTCCACAGTCACAGATTTTGCCAAATTACGAGGCTGATCGACGTCTGTACCTTTGATTAAAGCTACATGGTAAGCAAGCAATTGGGTTGGTACCGTGTAGTAGATTGGCGCTGTAAGTTCTTCAATATGAGGTAAGTTGATGATATGCATTGTGTCATCACTCACAAAGCCTGCATCTTGCTCTGCAAATACATAAAGTTGTCCACCACGGGCACGAACTTCTTCGATATTAGCTTTAAGTTTTTCGAGTAGGTCATTGGTCGGAGCCATAACAATAACTGGCATATCTGCATCGATAAGCGCTAAAGGACCATGTTTTAATTCACCTGCGGCATACGCTTCTGCATGAATGTAGGAGATCTCTTTAAGTTTTAATGACGCTTCCATTGCGATTGGATATTCATCGCCACGGCCTAAAAATAGGGCGTGATGTTTATCGACAAAGTGTCCAGCAAGTTTTTTGATTTCTGGCTCGGCCATTAACACTTGCTCAATGCGATTTGGCAAAGTTTGTAAGGCATGGACGATCGCTTGTTCAGTGATTTCAGCCATGTCATTAAGTCGGCCTAATTTGGCAACTAAAAGCAATAATACGGTTAATTGCGTGGTAAAGGCTTTAGTTGAAGCAACGCCAATTTCAACGCCAGCTTTGGTTAGTAACACCAAATCAGCTTCACGAACTAAGGTAGAGGCAGCCACATTACAAACGGCAAGAGTGCTTAAGTAATTATTCTCTTTTGCTAAGCGTAATGCTGCAAGCGTATCTGCCGTTTCACCTGATTGTGATAGGGTGATGAATAAACTGTTTTTACGGCGAGCGGGTTTTCGATAGCGAAATTCCGAAGCGATCTCCACATCACAAGGAATACCAGCTAATGCCTCAAACCAATAACGAGCAACCATTCCGGCATTATAGGCGGTACCACAAGCAACAATTTGCACATGTTCAACTTGCTTAAGAATATTTTCCGCATCATCGCCAAGTTCAGATAAATCCACTTTGCCATGAGCCATTCGCCCTTCAAGGGTATTTTTTATAGCATTAGGTTGTTCGTAAATCTCTTTTTGCATGTAATGATTAAAGCCAACTTTACTGCCTGCGTCATATTTCGCATCAGATTCGATGCATGGACGGTTAACTTCTTGATGGTTTTTATCAAAAATATTCACAGTGCGGTGGGTGATTAGTGCAATATCACCCTCTTCTAAGAAGATAAATTGACGAGTAACCGGTAATAAAGCTAGTTGATCTGAAGCAATAAAGTTTTCACCAACGCCACAACCAATCACTAGTGGACTACCTGAACGTGCCGCGACGAGAATATCGGGATTACGCGTATCCATTACAACGGTGCCATAAGCACCTCGTAATTGTGGGATTGCTTTTTGTACTGCTTCAAAAAGTGAGCAATCTTCGGTTGAGATAATATCGTGAATTAAGTGGGCAATAACTTCGGTATCGGTTTCTGAACGGAATTGATATCCTTTTGCGATGAGTGTTTCACGCAAAGGCTCAAAATTTTCAATAATACCATTGTGCACAACGGCAATAAAACCCGATACATGAGGGTGTGCATTGTGTTCTACCGGTTCGCCGTGCGTCGCCCAACGAGTGTGAGCAATTCCAGTTGAACCTTTGATTGGATGCTCATCTACCGCATCTTTAAGCGCTTTTACTTTTCCGACACGTCTTACTCGCTGTAATTCACCTGTTGGAGAGATAATAGCAAGCCCAGCAGAATCATAACCACGATATTCTAATCGTTTTAAACCTTCTAATAATATTTCTGCCACATCACGTTTGGCGATCGCGCCCACAATACCACACATTGTTTATTCCTCTTTCAATTTAGTTGGTCTTTTCCAACCTGCAAGTTGTTTCTGTTTTACCCGGCTAACCACAAGCTCATTGTCATTGACATCATTGGTTACCGTTGTTCCAGCAGCAATGGTTGCACCTTTGCCAATTTTGACTGGTGCAATTAGTTGAGTATCGGAACCCACAAATACATCATCTTCGATCACGGTTTTAAATTTGTTCGCACCATCATAGTTACAAGTAATTGTGCCTGCGCCAATGTTGACGTTACAGCCTATTTCGCTATCACCTAAATAACTTAAATGTCCTGCTTTGGTGGCATGACCAAGATGAGCTTTTTTCAATTCGACAAAGTTACCAACATGGGCATGATCATCCAGTTGGCTACCAGGTCTTATTCGAGCAAAAGGTCCGATAGTACAGTGTTTGGCAATGATTGAATCTTCAATTACTGAGAAAGGGCTAATTACGCTATCATCAGCGATGGTGCAGTTTTTTAAAATACAACCTGAACCGATAATGACATTGTTTCCCAATGTAACATCACCTTGAATAATCACATTTGTATCAATAGTGACATCCTTGCCATGAGTCAATTTACCACGTAAATCAAAACGTGCAGGGTCAAGCAACGTGACACCGGCAAGTAAAAGTTGCTCAGCTTGATGCTGTTGATAATGCCGTTCTAAAGTTGCAAGTTGCAAGCGATTATTGACGCCTTCAACTTCGAATTTTTTAACTGGGTGAGACGTTAAAATGTCGTAACCATCTTGGTGGGCAAAGGCGATAATATCGGTCAAATAATACTCTTTTTGCGCATTATTATTGGTTAAACGAGATAGCCACTTTTTAAGTAACTTGCCGGTAACCAGCATAATACCGGTATTAATTTCGTTGATTTTTTGTTGTTCAACATTGGCATCTTTTTGTTCAACGATCGCTACCACTTTACCGTCTTTGCGTTCGATTCGCCCATAGCCAGTAGGATCATCTAAAATCACTGTCAATAAGGCAATGCCTTCTTGTGGTTTACTGGCAATTAGATTCTGTAAGGTTTCAATTGAGATAAGAGGTGTATCACCATATAAAATCAAGATATCTTCATCATCTTCAATAAAGGGAATAGCTTGTTGAACAGCATGTCCTGTACCCAACTGCTCTGCTTGATAAACAAGTTGCACAGGTTGATCTTGTAACGATTTTTCTAACTCGCTTTTGCCATGACCATAAACAATATTGATGCGATCAGTATTAAGTTGTTGAACTGTATCAATAACATGTTGTAACATCGGCTTACCGCCGATTTTATGTAAAACTTTAGGTAGGTTGGAATACATCCGTGTGCCTTTTCCTGCCGCCAAAATAATTGCACTACGTTTTGGAGGTGAAATTGCCATAATCAGTTCCGGTCTGGTTAAATAAGGTTAATACTATAATCAAAGTTTTCCACGAAATCATCCCGTAATTGTTAATTTTTATCCTAAAAAAAGAATTATTGAAATTTACCAAGTGTTTTAATAAAAGGAAGCATTGTTATGAATAGCATTACCAAGGTCTTATTGCTTTACACCACTCACGAAAAGCAAACCCTTAAAATTATGCAACGAATAAAAACACATCTTGAGGGTAAATGTGATTGTGATTTGATTGAGTTATTGCCCGATACCAAGATTGATCTTGGTAACTACAAAGCCGTATTAATTGGTTGTTCAATTCGATATGGTTTTTACAGTAAAACCATGAAGAAGTTTATTGATGCCAATTATCAGCAATTAAATGCGTTAAAAACTGGTTTTTTTGGGGTAAATGTGGTGGCTAGAAAACCAAATAAAAATACACCTGAAACTAACCTATATACTAAAAAATTCCTTGCCAAAATTGCCTGGCAACCGACTATCAAAGCTGTATTTGCTGGTGCGCTTTATTATCCTAAATATAACTGGTTTGATCGTAATATGATTCGATTTATTATGTGGTTAGGTAAGGGTGATACAGATGTGACAAAAGAAGTAATAGAGTACACAAATTGGACAAAAGTGGATGAATTTGCCGAGCAATTTGTGGAACTTATTGATAATTAGTCTTAGTTATCTTGATAAAATAAGTCACTATTTTCGTTAAATATCAAGTCTTAAAGTTGTTTTGAAGAAACTTTGTGATATAGATCAACTTTTTTACTAAAAAGGTGTACAATATTGCGCCTAAAGAATCTGTCTCCTAACTGGGATTTTAATTGTGATTGAAAATTTAAGAAATATAGCCATTATTGCTCACGTTGACCATGGTAAAACAACCTTGGTTGATAAACTATTAAAACAATCAGGCACGCTTGATAATTTGCGTGGTGATGACAATGAAAGAATAATGGACTCAAATGCGCTTGAAAAAGAGCGTGGTATTACTATTTTAGCTAAAAATACGGCTATCGATTGGAATGGTTACCGAATTAATATCGTTGATACTCCAGGCCATGCCGATTTTGGTGGTGAAGTAGAACGTGTAATGTCAATGGTTGACTCTGTACTACTGCTTGTTGACGCAATGGACGGACCAATGCCACAAACACGTTTTGTGACTCAAAAAGCATTCGCTCATGGTTTAAAACCAATTGTGGTTATTAATAAAGTTGACCGTCCGGGTGCGCGCCCAGATTGGGTTGTGGATCAAGTATTCGACTTATTCGTTAACCTTGGTGCAACTGATGAACAACTTGATTTCCCAATCGTTTATGCATCAGCTTTAATGGGGATTGCAGGTCTTGATCATGAAGATATGGCACAAGACATGACACCACTATTTGAAGCAATTGTTGAACATGTAGAACCACCTAAAGTTGATTTAGATGGTCCATTCCAAATGCAAATTTCTCAACTTGATTACAACAATTATGTTGGTGTTATTGGGATTGGTCGTATTAAACGCGGTCGCGTTAAACCAAATCAACAAGTTACTATTGTCGATAGCGAAGGTAACAAACGTACTGGCAAAGTCGGACAAGTATTAGGTCACCTAGGCTTACAACGTTATGAAGCTGAAGTTGCAGAAGCAGGAGATATCATTGCTATCACTGGATTAGGTGAACTTGGTATTTCTGACACAATTTGTGATAACAGCTGTGTTGAAGCTCTGCCAGCACTAAGTGTTGATGAACCAACCGTTACCATGTTCTTTAATGTAAATAGTTCACCATTTGCAGGTAAAGAAGGTAAATATGTAACTTCTCGTCAAATTCTTGAACGTTTAAATAAAGAACTTGTACATAACGTGGCTCTTCGTGTTGAAGAAACCCCAGATCCAGATGCATTCAAAGTTTCTGGTCGTGGTGAATTGCACTTATCTGTTCTTATTGAAAATATGCGTCGTGAAGGTTATGAACTTGGGGTATCTCGTCCTAAAGTTATCTACAGAGAAATCGATGGCAAAAAACAAGAGCCTTTCGAACAAGTTACTTTAGATATCGAAGAACAACACCAAGGTTCAGTGATGGAAGCCTTAGGTTTACGTAAAGGTGATTTGACCAATATGTTACCTGATGGTAAAGGACGTGTACGTCTAGATTATGTGATTCCTAGCCGTGGTCTTATTGGATTTAGAACTGAATTTATGACCATGACATCAGGTACTGGTTTACTTTACTCAACATTTAGCCATTACGATGATGTACGTCCGGGTGAGATCGGCCAACGTAATAATGGGGTAATGATTTCAAACGGTACTGGTAAAGCTTTGGCTTATGCGCTTTATAGCTTGCAAGATCGTGGTAAATTATTCCTTGGTCATGGTGCTGAAGTTTATGAAGGGCAAATTATTGGTATCCATACTCGCTCAAATGATTTAACCGTTAACTGCTTAACGGGTAAAAAATTAACTAACATGCGAGCATCAGGTACTGATGAAGCGACTACCTTATCACCACCAGTAAAAATGTCGTTAGAACAAGCGTTAGAATTTATTGATGATGATGAATTAGTTGAAGTAACACCATTATCTGTTCGTCTACGTAAACGTCATCTAACTGAAAACGATCGTAAGCGTGCATTTAGAAGTAATAAAGAATAATGTGAATTATGATTTTGATAATCAAATTACAAAACCTCGCTAATTAGCGAGGTTTTTTTTAGCTCTAACGCGAGCAATAGCATCGGCAATCGATTGTTTACGATCTTTCTGAGTCATTGCATTGCTTGCTGGCATCGACTTAGGAAATAAAATAGTCGGCGGAACCAATTGATTACGATTTAAGCGTTGTTGTTTCTTCTCAGTTAACAGCAACTCTTCTTGCTCACTTAATTTAACGCCAAGAGTACTTAAGGTAATACAGTCAGTTGGACAGGTATTAATACAATTACTACACGCAGTGCAAAATTGCGGTAATACCGTATGTAACACCTGTTTACTACCAACAATAGCATCAGTAGGGCAAACACGGATACATTTGCCACAACCAATACAATTTTCTTCATCAATAAAGGCTTTATATTGCATAATAAAATTTAAATTAACTTAAACCAACAATATTACCATCTTTGTCAATATCAATGTGTCGATAAGCTGGGTTAGTGCCAAGCCCTGGCATTGTCATCACATTACCAGCATAAACTCGAATAAAACCAGCACCGGCTGAAATGGCTAAATGGCTGATATCAACATCAAAGTCAGTTGGTACATTCTTTAAATTAGCATCAGCGCTAATCGACATCGGCGTTTTTGCAATACAAAGTGGTAAGTGATCAAGTTTTAACGCTTCAATCTCTTTAATGTTTTTAAGTGCAGTTTCAGATAAGTTCGCTTTATTGGCACCGTACTTTTTAACCATAGTTTGGATTTTATCCATCAATGGCATACTGTCAGGATAAGGTAATTTGATTTCACTTGGCATATCACATGCCTCAATAACATGTTTAGCAAGTTTTTCAGCACCTTTACCACCTTGAGTGAACACTTCGCTTACTTCGCAAGCAAAAGCACCATGTTCAACGGCATATTTTTGTAAAAACGCCAACTCTTCTTCACTATCATGTGGGAATCGATTGATCGCAACAATCACTTGTAAACCATAGCTCTTGGCATTCTTAATATGCCAAGCTAAATTGGCCGCACCAATTTCAAGTAACTCCACATTTGATTCTGAAATCTCTTTAGGGATAGCTTGTCCTGGTTTGATATTATATTTACCACTATTGGATTTTAAGCTACGAACCGTTGCCACTAAAACCACGCAAGAAGCGTTAATACCAGCTTGACGGTATTTAATATTAAAGAATTTCTCCATACCCATGTCAGAACCAAAACCTGCTTCGGTTATCACATAATCGGCTAAATTCATTGCAATGCGATCAGCGATAACTGATGAATTACCATGAGCAATATTAGCAAATGGTCCAGCATGGATTAGTACAGGCGTATTCTCAACAGTTTGCATCAAGTTAGGATTAATCGCATTTTTAAGAAGTACTGTCATCGCGCCTGCAACTTCGAGCTGTTCAGCTGTGATTGGCTCGCCTTGCGTATTATAGGCCAAAATAATACGACCAATACGCGCACGCATATCATGTAAATCAGAAGCCAAAGCCAAAATTGCCATTAGCTCAGACGCTGCTGTAATCTCAAATCCGTCACGGCGTTCAACACCATTCACACCGCCACCAACACCGACAGTGATATTACGCAGAGCGCGATCATTGTGATCGATAACCCGTTTCCATACAATGCGATTAACATCAATATTTAAACGAGGTAAACCGGTTTGAGCGGTAAACTCATCGCCAAGACGATCTTCATGATAAAGACGAGAATCCAACGCGGCAGATGCTAAATCATGTGCTGCCGTTATTGCATGAATATCACCAGTAAGATGAAGATTTAGCGTCTCCATCGGCAAAACTTCTGCTTGCCCACCACCGGCTGCACCGCCTTTTACGCCAAAAACAGGTCCTAAGCTTGGTTGACGAATACAAGCGATAGCTGATTTACCTAGATAATTAAGGCCTTCACTTAGACCAATGGTATTGACGGTTTTACCCTCACCTAATGGTGTTGGTGTAATAGCGGTAACTAAAACTAATTTACCATTAGCGCGATTTTCCTTCGCATTAAGGATTGATAAATCAATTTTGGCAACATATTTACCGTAAGGAAGCACGTATTGTTCAGGGATCTGACATTGTTTAGCGATTTCAGTTATTGGGCGTAGTGGCATTTTCATTCTCGTATAACAATAAATTAGGCTGTCAGTATAAAGAATTTAAAATGCCGAATAAAGCAACAATTTAATCTTTATTGATTTTCGGCACAATCTCTAATTATCTTGTTATAATAGCGAAAATTTTCAACTAAAGGATAATGATTAAATGAACTGGTTTTCGCAGTATTCTCTCTTCTTGGCTGAAACAGCAACGGTGGTTATTGCTATTTTAGCGGTATTAATTTTTATTTTAAGTCAACGCCGAAAATCATCAACAATTGCTGGACGTTTATCTGTCAAAGATATTAGCGAAGAATATGAACAAGTTAAAGATGACATGCTAACGTCGAGCATGGATGAAATCGAAGCTAAACAGTTTACAAAAGATCTCAAAAAACAAAAAAAACTTGAAAAGAAACAAGCTAAACAAGCGGCTAAAAAGAAAGATGATAATGCTAAATCATCAGATGCAAAGCCTAAATTATTTGTCTTATCGTTTAACGGCAGTATGGATGCACATGAAGTTGAAGAACTGCGTCAAGAAATCACCGCAGTCCTAGCTGTCATCAAACCTGAAGATCAAGTGGTCGTAAAACTTGAAAGCCCTGGTGGAGTAGTGCATGGATATGGTCTTGCTGCCTCCCAACTATTACGCTTTAGAACACGTAACATTCCATTTACGGCTGTGGTTGACAAAGTTGCAGCCAGTGGCGGTTATATGATGGCCTGCACTGCGAGCAAAATTGTCGCAGCGCCATTTGCAATTGTGGGTTCAATTGGTGTTGTTGCCCAAATTCCTAACTTCAACCGATTGCTAAAAAAACATGATGTCGATATTGAATTACAAACGGCAGGAGAATACAAACGAACCCTAACTATGTTTGGTGAAAACACGGACGAAGGTCGCCAAAAATTCAAACAAGAACTTGAACAAACGCATCTATTATTTAAAGACTTTGTAAAAGAATATCGACCAAATATCGATATAGATCAGGTTGCAACAGGCGAACACTGGTTTGCTACTCAAGCCAAAGAAATGGGACTGGTTGACGAAATTAGCACCAGTGATGATTTTATCTTATCGCACCTAGAAACGCATAAAATCATTGCTGTTAACTATCAACGCAAACAAAAACTATCCGAAAAACTCTCCAAAAATGTCGTGAAAGGCATGGAAAAGTTATTTTTTAGACAAGGAAACGGACTGTAAAAGGTTTAACCTAAAATCACTTTATTTACATCTTTAAAACCCCGATTCCTCAAAAAAAGTTGAGGAGCGGGGTTTTTTAACCCTAAAATGTTGTCTGAAAATCTTAAATTTACTAAAACGTCTAATTTCTAACACCAAACGATTTATCTTAAAAATGTGATACTTAAAGAATTGTAAATGAACTGTTTTTTAATTAAACCGCATCTGCTCGGTTATTTTTGTTTTTTTAGATGTTTTTCTTTACAAAGATTAACGATCTAAAGTGAAAAATTGTTGCATCGTATTTTTTCAGTCACTATACTTTTACATCGTTTTATATAAGCGTTCCAAATTTAAGTAAAAACATAAATAGTAAATAAATCATAAATTTAGTTGACAGGATTATGTAATATGCACTATAATTTTCAACAGGCAACAGGCAACAGGCAACAGGCAACATGGCCAACCTATAAGTTAAATTCGTCAAAGTTAAGCTCTTATTTTTCATTTTTCACTAAAGTCTATTTTTTCACCAAGATCTATAAAATTACGCAAAATTTTGCGCGATCCTCACATAGATCAATATCATCCCCACAGATCCTATTACCTTTAGTACCTAGTATATTGTTAGCGTTTTCATTTACTAGTACAGCGTTAACATCCACAACAACCAATTTTATTCACGGTGAAGTGCCTTATTTTACGTTCGACGGTGGTAATACAAGAGTAACGGATACCGAAGGTTTGCTCAGGATCCATCTTTCTAATGGTCAACAATACTCGCCATCAAATAATAATTCTAGTGCAACCAATCCTATCGAATTACCAACTATTGATGAAAGTTTTGCTGATATTAGCATGTTGGTGCCAGTTGATAGTAATTCCGTTGATTTAAACACCATTGTCGCTGCACCTTATAATTATTGGGGCGATGATGATGGAGATAGTGAAGTCACTGCTACTGGCAGTATAAGCTTGTCTATTGTTGATAAAAACAATCAAACTGTATCACGAAATACCGTACCCATGTATTGTAAAGCGCCTTATAAAGCGACATTAACTAATACTGAAGGGACATTGACCACTCGTTATGGCGTTCCTAATAGCATTAAGTTCGGAGCAGGTAGTGTTACCTATTATTTTAAGCCTAAAGAATCACCTGCGATTTGTTTTGCTAAACCGAATAATCTAGCGTATACCGCACCTCCCTATGTAGGTCCCGAAACTGTCTGGAATTATGGTAAAGGCTTTCTAACTCAAACCGCGACGCCATCATCTTATGGTTTAAATTTCCCGACTACTGGCGCTAATGGTTTGTACTTTGATTTAGATATTAGCAATAATGATCAGGCATTAACGTGGGATCCGGTTTCTCATAGTGGAATTACTGCGACGATGACCAATTCAACAAATACTAGTGTCCGCGTTACATTAACTGGCCCTGCTGCAACCTTAGAACAATGGAATTCTAGTAATCCGGAAAAAGTAGCTAAACCATCTTTACCCCAGACATTCGAGATAGTCGGTCGTGACAGTAGTGGTAACGCTGTCGTTAAATATGGATTTGAATTAAAGCAGTGGTTTGTCAATCGTGGGAACGTTATCGGAAATCACGACAACCAATTATCTTGGTGTACAAATATAGGTTATCACCTTCCTAATGTAAGGGATTTAACCAATGCGGTTTATCCATCAAATGAGCAATTGATTACCGCTACACCTCCATCACCGGGTAATCATTACCAACGTAACATTGGGGCAGGTCTTATTACCGAGTGGGGCTTTCTGTTATATTACGCGAATACTAACTTTAATTTGTATTATTGGACTAATGACATGTACACCCATGGTGGTGATTATAAGTATTACTTTTACGCGCACGCCGACCACGGACTTATTCATTGGGTAGATCCTGCAACCTTCTACAACGGGGTTTGTGTTTCAGATCTCACCCCTTAATTCTTATTTTTTGAGGAAGAGATAGTAAAATAGCTTATATTTTTCTATTAACTTATGGTGTCGAAACTTAAACCATCCGCCTCAATTGGGGCGGTTTTTTTGAGTTTTTTATCGCAAAAAAAGTTGAGGAGCGGGGTTTTTGGGGGTCAAAATTCTGCTTTGCAATATTGCCTCAAATAAATAATTGCGCTCAAACTGTGGCACTTTTTAGAAATCCTTTTTTCATCAAAAAAAGTTGAGGAACGGGGTTTTTGAGGTTTTAAATCTCATCTAAAAATTATTAAATGATCCAAATCACTAAATTTCTAATCCAGAGCCCAAAAATAAAATTTTTAAGGATCAATTGCTCTAATTTTAAAGATTTGTAATTACGATATATTTAATTAAAACAATGATTAATCGGTTGTAACTTAGATCCTTTTTAGATCTTATTTACAAAAATTAACGTAAATGAGCGAAAAAAAGTGTTGCATCGTGTTTTTCCAATCACTATACTTTTTACACGGTTTTAGCTACTAGGCTAAAATTTAGCAGAAATAAAATTGTAAATTAATCAAAAAATTACTTGACAGGATTGTCGCATATGTTCTATAATTTTCAACAGGCAACAGGCAACAGGCAACTTGGTCAACCTATGTTTTAAATTCGTCTAAGTCCAGCACCCAGTTTAAATTTTTCACTGAAGCTTATTTTTCTACTCAATCAAGTGAAATTCTGCGAATTTTCGCGCGGTCGCTTCCGCGATCCTCTTCTCGATCCTTTTTCCGATCGTTTTCCGGATCCTCTTTCAGATCCTGTTTTCGATCTTTTTCCCAATTATCCCGTCAGATTGTTTTTTTCGTGGCTATTTTCCTTTCTTTTTCCAGTCATGCATTGACATCACAGACAACTAGGAATGCGATACAGGGTAGTGTACCTTATCTGACTTTCGACGGTGGTCGTACTCGTGCAGTTGATGCTAACGGTCTGCTTGGGATTACACTATCTAACGGAACTAATTACACGCCTTCTACCAATTTATCATCTACAACCCCAATCGTCTTGCCGGTTGAGGGGCAGAGTTTTGCTGATATTCGTATGTTCGTTCCTACTGATACTAATTCAGTCGATTTAAGTACTCTTATCGGTCCTCCTAATAATTATTGGGGGGATGATGATGGTGATTCAGACGTTACTGCTACAGGTTCTTTAAGTTTATCTATCGTCGATAAAAACGGTCAAACGGTATCACGTAATTCCGTGTTAACAATTTGTAACGCACCTTATAGGATTAAGTTATCCAGTACTAACGGTACATTATCAACTCGTTATGGCGTTCCTAATCGTAGTGATTTCAGTGCCCGTAGTGAGACTTATTACGTCAATCCAAAGGCTTCGCCTGTGGTTTGTTTCGTCAGACCTAATTTAATGTATGGTAAGCTTGGTGATGATATTGATAACCCATCTTGGGATTTTGCTGGCCCAGCTTCGATGTGGGACCCTGATAGGGGGTTTCTCACTCAAAAAACAGACCCTCTCTATTACGGTCAAAACTTTCCTACTACAGGTCTTAATGGATTGTACTTTGATTTAGATATTAGTGGTAGTAGTCAGCCATTGTCTTGGTCTCCTGTTTCTCTGGGTGGTATCACAGTCACAATGTCTAATCCTACTGCTACAAGCGTACGCGTTACTTTAACTGGTCCTTATGCTACTCTATCCCAGCATACTTCATCCAGTCCTAGTCCTATTTCTAAACCTACTTTGCCTCAGACCTTCGAGTTGGTCGGTCGTGATACTAATGGTACTCCAGTTGTTAAATATGGTTTTACTTTGAAGCAGTGGTTCGTGAACCGTGGTTCTAAGCGGGACACTTATTCTAATACATTATCTTGGTGTAATCGTATTGGTTATCGAATGCCTAGCGTAAGGGATTTAACCAACGCGGTTCGTACAGAATCTCCTGCTATCTCTGGCGCCACCCCTTCCTCACGGGATAATCATTATATGCGTCATATAGGTTCTGGTTTTTTCACTGAGTGGGGTCGTATGTTTGATTATACAACCATTGGCCTCACCAACTATTGGCTCTGGACTAGTGACCCGAATGGTAGTACCCAGTTTATCGTGTACACATACAACGGTATCGTGGGTTGGGCCTACGACAACGACTACAGCTACGGCCTTTGCTCCCATCCTTAGTTTTTATTTCTTCGTCCTTAATCCTTAGGCTGGGGGTGGGAGTGATAAAAAATAGTATTAGGTGATTAAAAGTAAGCTGACTCAAGGAGTCAACGTCGTTTAGCCATAAAAAGCGATTTTGCGGCTAAGCGACGCTTCAATTACCCGCCTCGGCGGGTTTATTTTTGAGTTTTTTATCTCAAAAAAAGTTGAGGAGCGGGGTTTTTGTAACGATACAAAGCCGAATACCCCACTTTTCATCCCCTAAAACATTAAGTAACCCTTTTTTTAAAGTTCCAAAAAGCAATCTCCATTTTAAGTTATACAACTCTATGTTATCCTTAACGCAACATTCGATCACAGGACGTTCTATATGATAAAAGATCCATTTTATGATCGTGAGGCGAAAAAGTATGAATCGCCGATCGCCAGTCGTGAACTGATTTTGGATTATCTTACCAAAGAAGCAAAACCAGCAAGTTTAGAAAAAATAGCTAAAGCCGTATCAATCAAATCTGACGAGCAAAAAGAGGCTTTACATCGCCGATTGCGAGCGATGGAACGTGATGGTCAGGTGGTTTACACGCGTCGTAAATGTTATGCCTTACCTGAAAAATTCGATATGGTTAAGGGCAGTGTTATTGCACATCGTGATGGTTATGGCTTTTTACGGGTTGAAGGTAAGCCGGAAGACTATTTTTTGTCACACGAGCAGATGAAAAAGGTTTTACAAGGCGATGTTATTTTGGCTCAGCCAATCGGTAGTCAATACCGTGGTAAGACTGAAGCGCGAGTGGTGCGGATTTTAGAGCCACGTACTAATCTGATTGTTGGTCGTTATTTTATTGAGCAAGGTGTTGGTTTTGTGGTGCCGGATGATAGCCGTTTGAATTTTGATATTTTAATCGCTGGCAAGCCAAATCGTACGGTTAGAATGGGCTCAGTTGTTGTGGTTGAATTGCAGCAAAGACCTGAACGACGCCAAAAAGCGGTCGGAGTGATTAAGGAAGTGCTTGGCGAAATAATGGGCACGAATTTAGCCATCGATATTTCATTACGTAATCATGAGATCCCTTATGAATTTCCAAAAGCGGTTGAAAACGCGGCTAACAAGTTTAGTGAGCAAGTGCCTGAAAGCGCTAAGAAAGGCCGTAAGGATCTACGTGATTTGCCGTTAGTAACCATTGATGGTGAAGATGCACGAGATTTTGATGATGCGGTTTATTGTCAAAAGAATCGTGGTGGTGGTTATCGTTTGTGGGTGGCGATTGCTGATGTGAGCTATTATGTGAGAACCGGTAAGGCGCTTGATAAAGAAGCTTGTTTGCGTGGGACTTCAGTCTATTTTCCGTCGCGCGTGGTTCCGATGTTGCCGGAAGTTTTATCCAATGGCCTTTGTTCGCTCAATCCTCAAGTTGATCGCTTGTGTTTAGTGTGCGAAATGACCGTGTCGAATAAGGGGCGTTTGACCGGTTATCAATTTTATGAAGCGGTGATGAATTCACACGCGCGTTTAACTTATACCAAGGTAGCTAAGATTTTGGAAGGTGATAAGGATTTGCGTGAGCATTATCGTGAGTTGGTTCCTCACCTTGAAAATCTTTATGGTCTTTATAAAGTGCTTAATAGTGCTCGAATTGCCCGTGGAGCAATCGGGTTTGAGTCGGAAGAGCCTAAATTCATCTTCAATGCTGATAAACGCATTGAGAGCATTGAGTTAGTTCAGCGAAATGAAGCGCATAAGATCATTGAGGAGTGTATGATTTTAGCCAATGTTGCCGCAGCAAAATTGGTGATTGATGCTGAGATTCCATCGCTATTTCGTGTGCATGATAAACCGGATGAAGATCGCATAAATAATTTACGCAGTATTTTAAGTGAACTTGGTTTGTCTCTCGGCAAGGGTACCAGTCCAAAAGATATCGCTAAGTTGATGGTTGAGGTTGAAGCAAGACCTGATCATGAGATGTTGCAAACGGTCATTTTGCGCTCAATGAAGCAAGCAATTTACGATCCTGAAAATCGTGGGCACTTTGGGTTAGCACTTGAGGAGTATGCGCACTTTACTTCGCCAATTCGTCGTTATCCTGATCTGTTATTGCATCGTGCGATTAAATGGGTTATTGCTGATCAGCAACATAGTAAACAACATGATAAAACCGGTGGACACCGTTATACGACTAGCGAGATGCTCTATTTTGGTGAACACTGTTCAATGACTGAGCGCCGAGCGGACGAAGCGGTTCGTGATGTCGTTGATTGGTTGAAATGTGATTATATGCAAGATCATGTCGGCGAGGTATTCAATGGCACTATTTCGAGTGTTGTTAATTTCGGCTTTTTTGTGCGATTAGATGATCTATTTATTGATGGTTTAGTGCACGTTTCATCACTCGAGAATGATTATTATATTTTTGATGCATCACGTAATCGTTTAATTGGTGAAAATACCCGTTTTATTTATCGTTTAGGTGATAAAGTTCAAGTAACAGTCGTAAATGTTAACCCTGACGAGCGTAAAATTGATTTTTCATTGGTTGGCAGTAATAATAAGCCACAACGCCAAGGTAAGACAGCCAAAGATAAGGCGAAGAAAGTCGATAGTGATGCTGAACAGCCAGTTAAGCGCAAAAATAAAAGCCAAGCTAATAGTAAAAAAACGAGCGCAAAGGTTGTCGCAAAGAGTAAAAAACGCAGTAAGCCAAAAACAGCTGCTAAAAAAACGTCTAAATCAGCATCGACCTCAAGCAATCAGAGAAAAAAGAGTAAAAAATAGATGAGTGAAACAGTTTACGGTATCCACGCGATTGAAGCTTTGTTAGCGCGTGCACCAGAAAGAATTATTGAAGTTTTTATCGTTAAAGGCCGAGAAGATAAGCGCCTTAATGCCCTTGTTCGTGAGTTGGAGCAGTTGGGTTTAGCAGTAAAAGTGACCAATAGGCAGTATTTAGATGAAAAAACGAAAAGTGGCGTTCATCAAGGTATTTTGGCGATGGTTAAACCAAGCCGTGGTTATCAGGAAAATGATATTCCATTATTAATGGAGCAAAATTCTAATCCAATTATTTTAATTTTAGATGGTGTGACTGATCCACATAATTTAGGTGCTTGTATTCGTACTGCTGATGCCGCTGGTGTGAGCTTTATTGTTGTACCTAAAGATCGTTCTGCACCACTTAATTCAACCGCTCAGAAAGTTGCATGTGGCGCGGCTGAAAGCGTGCCAGTGGTTAGAGTCACCAATCTGGCGCGCACTATGCGTATGTTACAAGATGAATATCAAGTTTGGATTGTTGGTACCGCCGGTGAAGCAACCAGCACACTTTACCAAACTGACTTTTATAAAAATTCAACAGCATTGGCCTTAGTGATGGGGGCAGAAGGTGAGGGGATGCGTCGATTAACCAAAGAGCATTGTGATGAGTTAGTCAGTATACCGATGGCAGGTATTGTTTCTTCGCTTAATGTGTCTGTTGCAACAGGCGTTTGCTTATTTGAGATTGTTAGACAAAAAATAAATAGTTAGAGTTATAGTATGTTAGGATTTTTGAAAAAGCTTTTATCAGGGAATAAAGAAAAAAATGCTCCGGCGCTGTCTGAGCGAGATTTGAATGGTCGTAATCGTGTCGGATATCCGACAATGCAATTATCGCGTGAGATTGATAATTTAGTTAAATTGAAATACCGTCCTCTTAAACGTGTAATTAAGGTGTATAGAGACACGCTGTTTTTTAAATGGGGTCCTGCAGTTATCAATAATACTTTATCAGATGAGCAGTTGGCTAATTTGTCCGGACGGAACGTTCAGATGGTTTATTTATTGCTGTTTCGTGATATGTTAAGACATATTTCAGGTTTAGCTAAATTTAAGCATTTTGCCGAAGATTGGCCGGAACAATTTGCGAATGAGTTATTAGATAATTGCAAAATGCTAGGCGATAGTGATGATGTTGATGTCGCTAAAAAAGAAGCGTTATTTGCTAACACTGAGCTTTATAATGTTGATAATCCCATCGATCCTAAACACCCAGAAAATACGCAAATTCCTGATTGGACAGCGCCATTAGCGGAATTAATTATGCTGCCACCGGATATGATTTATAAGTGTCATCGTCCTTTAATGGTTGCAATTGACCGTCGCAAAAAGCGCTAACTTTAACGATTGATTGAGTTGAAGCTGTAATATCGATTCACTCAATCAATTTTGTTAACTTAATTTACTTCCTTCCTTAAATAGCACTATTTATTACCAACAATTTTGCAATTTATCTTTGCAAAAATACCCACTAGGTAAGCAAATTCATCTCACTTATACTTAAATTAAGAAGTAAATAGGTGAGAAGTTTATGCGAAGTAGAACCATTGAATTATGTAAAAAATTCATTTCAATCGACTATCCATTAACCATTGAAATGCTTACAGAAGAGTTTCAAATTAGTGCTCGAACTATTCGTAATGAAATACAAGAAATTAATGAGTTTTTATCTAAAAGACATTTCACTTTAATTACTACTGTGCGTAATAAAGGGTTTATCATCAATGCTGATCAAGAGCAGAAACAGCTGATTCACGATGCGTTATTGGGTGTGCCATCCTCTACCGTTTTAAGCAAAGATGAGCGACAGTTTGATTTGTTATTGTCGATTGCTTTTGCTAAAACGCCTGTTATTTTAAGCCATAAAGAAGCGGTCTATTTCGTTTCAAAAAGTGTATTAGATGAAGATATTCGTAAAATCAAAGTACGATTAAAAAAATATGATATTGAATTAATTAGCCAACCGAAGCAAGGGATGCAATTTGTTGGATTAGAGCGCTCGATTCGCTTAATGATGTATGAAGCTATTAACCAATTTGCCGGCAATTTAGAACTAGATAAGCCTTTACCTGAATTAAGCTCAATACAGCAACATTTGTTTAATTATATTCCTCAATCACTGATTGATAACTTATTGCAGTTAGCGCATCAAACTATCAGTCAGATACATGATGAAATTTATGTCCAACAAATTGTGATTTTTACCGCTATTTGGCTTGTTCGTAATCAGCATCAACATCATCTGACAATGGTCAGGACTGACTTTAATAATAATGAACAAGGACAAATAGCGAACTTTATTCAGTTGGTGTGCCAGTACTTTGCGTTGCAGGTAAATTGGCAAGAACGCCAATATATCATTTACATGCTAGAGGCATTTAACACTAAGGATATCAATAATTATGTCGAATGGCTTAATGCGCAGTTATTAGCCATTAAATTAGTTAATTATGTAGAAGAAAAAACGCTAATCCCGTTTTCAACTAAACAAGAACAGTTATATGAAAACCTTTGTAAGCACTTAGCCGGGCTGATTGCCAGAGTGAGTAATAATATTCATATTATTAATCCATTGCTCGATAGTATTAAACAAAATTACGGTGAAATTCATGCTGCGATTACCACTTTTATGCATGAACTTGAAACAAAACTTAGCCATAAGATTTCCGATGATGAAATTGCTTTTTTGACTATTCATTTTTCAACCTTTGCCAGTGCCATTAACCAAGATCGTAGTTATTATTTTAAAGCAGTGGTGTTGTGTTGTCATGGTATAGCAACTTCTAATCTGCTGGCACAGACACTTAAAGAGTTTTTTAGTATAGATGTATTAGCAATCTTAGGGCGTAACGATTTGAATTTGTTGGAGCAACTTGATTTTGATTTAATATTTTCTACCTTTCCTTTGCAACATTTTTCTCATCCAGTATTAGTTTTAGAACCCATATTAAAAGAAAAAAATCATCCTATCATTAAAGATTTTTTAACTAAACATCGTGCTAATCAACGTATCAATTACCTAACGGATGCAACGGATCTGTTCTATTCACTTGTTAATTTAATTAAAGAAAGTGGCGGTATTGTGTCCGAGCCTATCTATAACCAACTTGAAAAGTGTTTAGCTCTCAATAATCTTAAAATCAATAAAAGGAAAATCCAGCCTATGTTGAAAGATATTCTTACTGATGATGACATTTTATTACATCAAGACTGCCATGATTGGCGAAAGGCTATCCAAATTGCTGCTGAACCATTATTAAAAAAACAGTTTATTTTACCTTCTTACGTCGATGCCATGATCACATCGGTTGAACAATATGGTCCTTATATTGTGATTGGTAAAAATTTAGCTTTAGCGCATGCTCGACCTGAAGACGGAGTAAATCAATTAGGTTTGAGCGTAGTGACGATGAGTCGCCCAGTAGATTTTGGTAATGATGAAATGGGGCCAGTGAAAATTATATTTTGTTTAGCCGCTATCGATTCGTTTTCTCATCTCAACATTATGCGCAGTTTGATTGAATTAATTAATGATGAACAAAAACTGGAGCGTTTAACCAACTGTCATAGTGTAGCGCAATTTAAGTCAATTTTATTTAATTAAGCAAAATCGGATTAAATACCTAAATCTGAAGGAGAATAGAACATGAGTAATTTAACCATTATATTTGTTTGTGGTGCAGGGTTAGGCAGTAGTTTTGCTGCACAAATGGCAACCGAAGATGTTTTAAAAGCTAAAGGTATTGACGCTAAACTAGATCATACCGATATTTCATCAGCAGCCTCAACTAAAGCCGATATCATCATTACAGCCGAAAATTTCCGCCCTCAGTTTGCTAAATTCAATATCAGTGAACAAACCGCAGTGGTCTATCTTAAAAATATAGTATCTAAAGCGGAAATTGATGAGAAGTTAAGTCCAATATTGCAACAAAAGGGATTGCTTTAAATCCATTAGAAGGAGAATACCATGAATGTGATTAACTTTATTATCGACAATATTTTAACTCAAGCTTCGATAACCATTAGCTTAATTGCTATGTTTGGGTTGATTTTACAACGTAAATCTGTTGGACAAATTATTTCAGGCTCACTGAAAACCTTATTGGGTTTTCAAGTGCTCAATGCCGGGTCAAGTATTATTGTGGGAAGTTTAACCTATTTCGGTCATATTTTTACCGCTGGATTTGATATGCAAGGCATTATTCCTTCTATTGAAGCGATTAACGGGCAAGCAATGAATCAGTTAGGATTAGGCCGTGATATTGCACTAACATTTTTGATGATCTTTATTTTTAACATCCTTATTGCTCGTTTTACCCGTTGGAAATATATTTTTCTAACAGGGCAGGCCATTTTATGGATGGCAACAATGACAACGGTATTTGGTAGTTTTGCCGGATTGTCTGGGGTAACACTAATTTTGGTTGGCGGTTTTATTGGTGCACTTTTTGCTGTATTTATGCCGGCCATTGCCCAACCCATTATTCGTAAAGTGACAGGATCAAATGACATTGCATTAGGACACTTTTGTACAATCGGTTATTTATTCGAGGCTGGTGTAGCTTATCTGATAGGGGAGCGAGGTGAAAACAAGCGCTCAATTGAAGATATGAAGTTGCCTAAGTCATTTGAATTTTTGCAAGATACTTATTTATCCGTCATGGTGGTTATGATCCCACTTTATATTATTACCGCTCTTTTCGCCGGTGAAGCGTATGCTTCAACCTTATCCGGCAGTCAAAATTACGTCATTTACGCCTTTACCCAAGCGATAATTTTTGTCGTCGGAATCTATGTATTACTTGCCGGTGTGAGGTTATTACTCGGTGAAATTGTGCCGGCATTTAGAGGAATTGCAATGAAAGTTGTTCCGAATGCAATTCCGGCGCTTGATTGTCCAGTATTTTTCCCATATAGCCCTAATGCAGTTATCTTAGGTTTTATTACCACATCTATAGGTACAGTGATTGCAATGTTGACTTTACCGGCATTTGGATTGGCGATGATTTTACCGGGAATGTTAACCAACTTTTTTGCTGGTGGAACGGCAGGTATCTTTGGTAATGCAGTTGGTGGTCGCCGTGGGGCGCTTATCGGCGGTATTGCTCATGGGATATTCATTACGCTGTTGCCAGCTTTACTTGTTACCATTTTTAATCAAATGGGGTTTATCAATGCAACAGCAACTGATGTTGATACTGTCACAGTGGCACTGCTTTATGCGTGGATATTAAGCCCAATATTGAAGCACTTTTAGTTGAGGAGTTTGACATGTTTAACTTTTTTAAAAAAAAGGCGCCTAAAACAAATTTAGCCCCCGACTCAGAGGTTAAAAGCAGTCTGACAGCACAGCAAATGGAACAGATTGAGCAAAAAATTAACCAATTATTACAGCAGATCGAAAAGACTGAAGACTTACTGATGTTAGCCTCATCATGTGAACAAATCGGCCTGCTTTATCATCAATTAAATCATATTGATTTGGCTATTGAGTATTTAGAAAAGAGCCAACAGCATAAGAAATCAATTGGCGACGGTTATAAAACATTAATGAATTTGTATAACTCTAAGCGAGCTCAAGCTGCTCAGCATGGCTCATTGGCTGATATCGATATTTGGATGAACAAAATGGATGCTATGCGTAATATTGCTAAACAGATGACTATTCAACGAGATTAAAGGAAATAATTATGTACACCACACTTAAAGATGTAACTTTATTAGCCCAAAAATTAAATTTCACTGTTGGTGCGTTTAATACGCATAATTTAGAAATGTTACCTGCGATGTTACAGGCTGCAAAAGAGGTTGGCGCACCAATTATCATCCAAACAAGCGTTGATACTGCAAGGTATATTGGCTTTAAAGTTTTAGTTAATGCAGTAAAAGCTATTGTAGATGAAGAGATAGTGGATGCGGTATTACACCTCGATCATGCTAAAAATTTTGATGATATAAAACAAGCAATTGATAGTGGATTCACTTCGGTTATGTTTGATGGCTCTTCACTACCATTTAAAGAAAATATATTAAAAACCCGTGCAGTGGTTGAATATGCTCATGCTCATGGTGTATCAGTTGAAGGAGAATTAGGAACAATCGGGGGGACCGAAGAGGGAATTCATGTTGATGTTAACGATAAAGTTTATACCAAACCGGAAGATGCACTGGCATTTGTAAAAGCAACGGGAATTGATGCTTTAGCCATTGCTATAGGTACTAATCATGGACAATTTAAGTCAAAAACAGAGGTAAATATACCGTTATTGAAAGAAATTCATGCTACGGTTGATATTCCTTTGGTCATTCACGGTGGAACAGGGGTCAAAGAGGAGGACTATCCGGAACTGATTAATAACGGTATTCGTAAATTTAATGTTGGCACGGAGTTATTAGTTAACTGGACACAAGTTGCAAAAGATAAATTTGCCCAAACTGAAATTAATCGATCATTACGTCATAATATTATTCCAGCTAATGAGGCAGTGAAAGAAATAGTGAAGCATAAAATGCGTTTATTTCTTAACAGTAATAAATGTCTAAACTAAAAGGAGGCGAGTTGATATGCGTAAATATCTAATTTTACTCGCTGGCTGCCCCTGTACAGGAAAGACTTATCTGGTTAATAAACTGCAACAACAATTTACAGACAGTTTTGTGATAACACCCGATGAGGCTAAAGTTTTATATGCTGACTCTGTCGGTTTCAATTCGAAAGCTGAAAAGCAGGCGCTTGAGCACAAAGTTTGGCATTTTTATTATGGTGTTTTACAACTGTATATGGATGCTGGTAAACACGTTATTATTTCTGAGTATCCCTTTAGTGATAAGCAGAAACACCGGTTGAGTGAGTTGGCGCAAAAGTATCATTATCAAGTGATCACAATTCGCTTAATTGCTGATTTTGAGGTGTTATGGCAACGTCGTTATCAACGAGACCGCTCACCGGAACGGCATTTGAGTCATATTATGCAGCACTATCACTATGGAGATAAACTTGAAGATCGTAGTTTGGCCGACGATTTAGTCACTAAATCACAATTTTATCAAATCTGTCAAACTAGAAAGTACGACGAGTTTGCTTTGGGGCAATTGCTCGAAGTGGATGTTACCCATTTTAATCAAGTTGATTATTCGGGTTTATTGGAAAAATTGAAACAAATCGTTAAATAGTAATTTTATTAGATCATAAATGCCGATTAACGTTAATCGGCATTATATTTAGGGTGATAAGCAAATAAATCAGATTTGATTGTAGGAATATGCAGTTATGGATCAATAGTGAAATAGGTTAGTTTTATATCTTCGTTTATCTTCTCAATAACATTTTAAATACAAAAAATTCTTTCAATTTAGCAATCAAAGATTATGATAAGCCATTTCTAATCAGTCAAGTTGAATGAGCTAAACAATGAAAAGACTGCTATTTATTTTTATTGTTTTTATGTTTGTAGTAAATGCTAAGCCTCATTTGGATCATGAAAATTATGGCAAGTGGGAGATGTTGACCGAGTTAAATAATAAAAATGTGATTTATGAGTCTTGTTATTGCGGTAATCGTTTTATAAATTATCAAAAAGGTAAACTGGATGATTATACCGGGCAAGAAATGATTTCATGTGAGATAAAATCGAGCTACTTTAAAGGCGGCAAATAATTTATCGATTTAGAATCAAAATGTAGCTACTCTGATAGCATAAGTTATGAAGTTAAGGATGAAAATACCTTAATTTGGCATTTATACAATTCAATTTCTTTAGTAATGACTAATCAGCCCGATAAGTTTGACAAGGTCTTTGAAACATGTGATGAGAGACAGTAAAGCTATTAACATTTATCTATATCAAGTCAAAGGTCAATGCCGACACAATGGTGTCGACACGATTATTTTGCTTTTTAGCTTTTGATTAGATCAACTTCAACACCTAACCCTTTTGCTACACCTGAACCATAATCGGGATGGACTTTATAGAAGTGTTTAAGCTGTCTAATTTGAATATCACGATCGACGTTTTTCATCGAAGTGACAATATTATCAATCAGCAGTTGTTTTTGATCTGGACGCATTAAATTAAATAATGCACGTGGGTGCGAATAGTAATCACCATCAACACGATGATCGTGTCTATCCATTGTGCCGGCAGGGACATGCATCGGTGGCTCAGCATACTGGGGTTGTTGTTTAGGTGCACTATCAACACTATTTGGCTCATAGTTTGGTGCATTATCCGGCGTATAAAAGCGCATAGCTCCATCACGTTGATAATTGTGTACCGGACATTTAGGTGCATTGATTGGTAATTGTTGGTAGTTTGTACCGATACGATAACGGTGCGCATCAGCATATGCAAAAATTCGCCCTTGTAACATTTTATCCGGTGATAAGCCAATACCAGGTACAATATTACTTGGTTCAAATGCGGATTGTTCTACTTCAGCAAAATAGTTTTCCGGATTACGGTTAAGCTCCATAACACCGACTTCAATAAGCGGAAACTGTTTTTGCGACCAAACTTTAGTGACATCAAATGGGTTTTCTGGATGGTTATTGGCTTGTTCTTCACTCATCACTTGTATATAAAGTCGCCATTTAGGGTAGTTACCTTGTTCAATGGCATTAAAGAGATCTTCTTGCGCTGAATCAGGGTTGCTTCCGTCGAGTTCTGCGGCTTTTTTAGGATGAATATTTTTAATGCCTTGTTCCGTTCTAAAATGCCATTTTACCCAAGTTCGTACATTATCTTTGTTGATTAAACTATAAGTATGGCTACCAAAACCATGCATATGTCGAAATCCGTCTGGAATGCCTCGGTCAGAAAAGAGAATTGTTACTTGATGAAGTGATTCTGGCGATAAAGAGAAAAAGTCCCACATCATTTGCGGATCTTTTAAGTTGGTCTTAGGATCGCGTTTTTGGGTGTGGATAAAGTCCGGGAATTTGATTGCATCACGAATAAAAAATACTGGCGTGTTATTACCGACAATATCCCAGTTACCTTGATCTGTGTAAAATTTTACTGAAAATCCACGTGGATCACGTGCCGTGTCAGATGAACCACGTTCACCGCCAACAGTTGAAAATCTAGCAAAAACAGGAGTTTGTTTGCCAACTTCGGCAAAAATGCTGGCATAGCTATATTGAGTAATGTCATTGGTGACGGTAAATGTTCCGTGTGCGCCAGAGCCTTTGGCATGGACTCGTCTTTCTGGGATATTTTCACGGTTAAACTGAGCGAGTTTTTCGATTAATTGATAGTCGTCAATCAATACCGGTCCACGAGGGCCAGCAGTGCGAGAGTTTTGATTGTCGGCAATAGGGGCACCATTATTGGTGGTGAGTTCTTTTTTTTCTGACATTGCAATACTCCTTATTAGATTGTAACTTTATAGTTAAAGAGTTGTGATTGATTTTATTGAAAAACTAATTTACTAAGGAATAAGATAAAGACGGTGATGCGTGTAAAAAAAGATATTGCTCGATTTATTATATAACTAAATTGGCTATTAATTGTAGAAAAACAAATTTATTATTTTTTAATCTAGTAATGAGCGATAGTGAATATAAAAATGGGTCCTTAACCAGATTAAGCATAAATGATTTCCGGTAATTTAACATCCCAATGCTGATTATCAACATGATCAACTTTTTGGCAGGCAAATGCTAGCCCAATAGGATAAATTTGCTGTTGTTGGTAGTTTTCAAGAAAGCGATCATAATAGCCACCGCCCATACCAATACGAAATCCTCGGTCATCAAAAGCCACAAGTGGCGTAAAGATGATATCAAGTTGTTCAATATCTATGATTTTAGTTTTATCGATCACTGGTTCTAAGATACCAAAGCTATTTTTTACTAGTGGTGTATTTGGGGTGTAATTTAAGAAGATTAGTTTATGTTCAGCAATTGGGACAGGTAAATAGACCGATTTATTTTGTTGCCATAGATATTCAATAATCGGTTTAGTATCGACTTCTCCATCAAATGATAAGAATATTGCAATATGTTGTGCTTGGCTGACGGCTGGATGGTCTTTTATTTTTTGGTAGATTATGGCTTGTGCGCTGTCGCGTTGTGCCTGAGATAATTCACGTCTTTTTTGACGTATAGTTTGCCGAATGTCCATAAGTTTTTATTTGAAAGAGAGAAGGAATAAAGACTCCAAGATGCCGTTAGGGGCGTAACCCTTGAACCCGAGGTTCAAGGTGAATAGCATGTTTTAATTTTTAGGTTTCCTAAGTTAATTAGGCATACACACCAATTAAAAATCACACCATTCTAAATTAAAGATTATCGGCTCAGGGGACTAACCCATATCGCGAACATCTCAGAGATGTTTACTATGATACAAAATTTAGAAAATCATACAATAGTCTTTGTGGTTTATTTACATTTCATCTAACTAATTGCTAGTATTTAATGCGGAATCAAGTAATTGCTGTAGCATTTTTAGTCGATTTGCAAATTCATCGCTTTTTTCTTTTTCTTTCGTTAGTTCGTAAGAGATATTTAATGCAGCAGTCATGATAAGTTGATCGCTTCCAACTTGGGGGGATTTTTCTCGTAAATTTGTTAATCGCGCATCTAAATCTTTAGCGGCATTTGTAAGTGCGTCAACTTCATCGACTGGACAATTAAATTTTAACGTTCGCCCAAAAATCTGAACGGTGACAGCTTGATTTTCCATATTTAACCTATAGTTTGATAAATTTATTAATTTTGTCGATTATATGTTTAGCGTTTAATCCGACTTCATCGCGCATTTCTTGCTGTGAGCCTTGCGGGATAAAAATATCAGGCAATCCGATATTTAAAATATCACATTTTATTTTTTTCGATAACAAAAATTCATTAACAGCGCTTCCTGCTCCACCTTTGATGCTATTTTCTTCGATGGTGACCAGTATATTATGGCTTTGGCTAATGTGCAAAAGGACTTTTTCATCAAGTGGTTTTACAAAACGCATATCTATCACTGTAGCATTTATTTGGTCGGCTACTTGTAAAACTTCAGGTAATAGTGTGCCAAAATTGAGTAAAGCGATCTCTTCGCCCTGCCGGCAGCATTTTGATTGCCCTAGTGGTATTGTTTTTAGTGGCTCTAAATGTGCGCCAGTGCCTTCGCCTCGAGGGTAGCGTACTAATGCTGGTCCATCATGTAAATAGCCTGTGTAGAGCATTTGTCGGCATTCGTTTTCGTCACTTGGGGTCATGATGACTAAGTTTGGAATACAGCGTAAAAAGCTTAGATCGAACGCACCTTGGTGAGTTTCACCATCAGCCCCCACAATGCCTGCTCGGTCTATCGCAAATAAAACCGGTAAGTTTTGGATGGCAATATCATGAATGACTTGATCGTAAGCTCGTTGCAAAAAGGTTGAGTAGATAGCAACCACTGGTTTTAATTCGCTAATAGCAAAGCCGGCAGCTAATGTAACTGCATGTTGTTCAGCAATGGCGACATCAAAGAACTGATCTGGAAATCGTTTAGCAAATTCAGTCATGCCAGAACCTTCGCTCATGGCTGGTGTGATTGCCATTAGGCGTTTGTCTTGCTCTGCTATTTCACATAGCCAGTCACCAAAGATTTTGGAATAAGTTGGGGTAATTTTATTTGTGCTTGGTAATATTCCTTCATTTGGATTAAATTTAGGAACGCCGTGCCATAAGGTTGGGTTTTGCTCGGCTGGAGCATAACCTTTTCCTTTCTGGGTGATAATATGCAGTAATTGTGGGCCTTTTAGTTGTCTGACTTTTTGTAAGGTGGCAACTAATGTTTCAATATCATGTCCATCAACAGGACCAATATAGTTAAAACCTAATTCCTCAAATAAAATAGCCGGAGTGACTAAGCCTTTTAGGTGCTCCTCCGTTTTTTTGAATAGTTCTTTTAATGGTGGAATATTGGAAAGCACTTTTTTGCCACTTTCACGAAGTGAGGTGTAGGCTTTGCTTGATAATATTTGTGCCAAATGTTGATTAAGTGCACCTGTGTTTTCTGAAATGGACATATCATTGTCATTAACGATAACTAGCATATCTGGTTTTATGTGCCCAGCATGGTTCATCGCTTCAAATGCCATACCAGCGGTTAAGGCCCCATCACCAATAATAGCGGCGACTTTTTTACCTGACTGTTTTTTTTGCTCTGCGATCGAAATACCCAGCGCTGCACTTATTGAGGTTGATGAATGTCCTGTTGTTAATACATCATATTCACTTTCATTTCGGTGAGGAAACGGGTGTAATCCCCCTTTTTGGCGAATAGTTAGCATCTGATCGCGTCGACCCGTTAGAATTTTATGTGGATAAGCTTGATGACCTACGTCCCATATAATTTTGTCAAATGGTGTCTGATAGACGTAATGCAACGCGACTGTTAATTCGACCACACCAAGACCTGAAGCTAAATGACCACTAGATTGGCTGACACTGTCTAATAAAAATTGTCGCAGTTCCTGACTAATTGCTGGCAATTGTGCGAGCGGATATCGCCTAAGATCCGCAGGTGAATTGATTTGCTTTAATAGAGGATATTTGTCTAAATTCATTTTTATCATCTAGTTATTTAGTTAACTATTTCGATTAATAATAAAACCAGCAAGGTCTTGTAATGGTTGGCTATTATAAGGTATTTGCGTCAGACTATCGATAGCTTGTTGATATAACTTGTGTGTCATTTCGATGGCATTTTGTAAACCCATCAATGCTGGATAAGTGCTTTTTTCCAGCTTAAGATCAGAGCCTTGTGGTTTACCCATCAGCTCTTGTTCACCAATGACGTCTAATATGTCATCTTGTATCTGGAATGCTAGTCCAATTGCTTTAGCATAGTTGTCTAACATTGGGTAATAGGGTTGAGCTACCTCATCGCATGAATAAGCACCGAGCCTTACTGCCGCTTGAATTAAGGCGCCAGTTTTATAGTTATGGATAGTTTGTAAATGTTCCAATGTGACTGTTTGGTGTTCTGCTTGTAAATCCAGTGATTGACCTAAACACATTCCAGCAAGGCCACTTGCACTTGCTAGTTCAGTAATCATTTTTATTTTACTTTGGTTGCTGATTTGTTGGTTTTCGGATAATAGGCTGAATGCTAGTGATTGTAGTGCATCACCAGCGAGGATGGCTTGTGCTTGGCCAAATTTTATGTGGCAGGTTGGTTTTCCTCGCCTTAGATTATCATCATCCATTGCGGGTAAGTCATCATGAATTAATGAGTAGGTATGCATCGATTCAATGGCAGCAGCAACTGAATCGAGTTTGGTTAGCGGACAATTAAACATTTGTCCGGTTAAATAGACCAGAATAGGGCGTATTCGCTTGCCACCAGCAAGCAGGCTATAACTCATCGCTTGTTGCAAATTAGATGGTGCAAACTGCGAAATATATGTTGTTAGATAGTTATCAATACGTTCTTGTAATGGTTTTAGGCTATTCATTATTATCAATGGAAAATTCAGATAATTGTGCATCACTATTTTCAGATAATAAAATTTGGATGCGTTGCTCAGCTTCATTAAGTTGTTTTTGACCAGAACGAGCTAGTTTGATGCCTTTTTCGAATTCATTTAGTGCTTCATCTAATGGTAAATCGCCATTTTCAAGTTGAGTGACAATTGCTTCAAGTTGCTTGATGGTTTCTTCGAAACTGACTTCATTATTGTTTGACATATCGTACTCCTTCTTATACCAAATGAGTATACACGTATTTTTTATGATGGTGAATTAAGATGTTTTAGTTAACAATTTAACTAAGCTGTTCTTTTTCATTTTCAAGTTCATCAACTGATAGTTGAGCTATATCCGGATTAATTGGTTTTTTTACTTCAATCCCTAATTCCCTAAATCGTTCTATTTGACCAATCACGTTACCACGCCCTTTCGAGAGTTTGTTCATTGAGTTTTGATAGGTTTGTTGGGCTTTATCCAAACAGTTGCCTAGATTTTCCATATCTTCGATAAATCCACGTACTTTGTCATATAGTTTGCTGGCTCTATCAGCAATAAGCTCGGCATTGCGATTTTGGTATTCAAAACGCCATAAATTATGAATAGTTCGCAAGGCAACCAATAGGGTAGTTGGGCTAACAATCATGATGTTACTTTTTAATGCATCATTGATTAATGACGGATCTTGATCGATGGCGGATAAAAATGCCGGTTCGACAGGAATGAACATTAGAATGTAGTCTAATGATTGAATGCCATTTAGTTTATGGTAATCTTTTTGACTAAGTTGTTTTAAGTGATTACGCACAGCAATTAAATGATCAGCAATGGCTCTAGTTTTTGTCTCTTCGTCATCACTATTAAAATAACGTTCATAGGCAACTAAGGTGACTTTGGAATCGATGACCACATCACCGCCTTGGGGTAAGTGAACAATTACATCTGGTTGTAGACGTCGGTTATCTTCATTAGTTAGATTAACTTGAGTGTGATATTCGTAACCTTGACGCAATCCGGAATTATCCAATATTTGACTAAGAATAAATTCACCCCAATTACCTTGGGTTTTGTTATTGCCTTTTAACGCATTGGTTAAATTAATGGCTTCTTTCGTCATGAGTTCGTTGAGCTGTTGCAAGTTGCGAATTTCGTGAGTTAGGGTATGGCGTTCTTTGGCTTCTTGACCAAAGCTATCTTGAACTTGCTTTTTAAAGCCTTCTAATTGTTGTTTAAGAGGTGAGAGTAAAAACTCTAAGCTTTGTTTATTTTGTTGCTCAATTTTTTTGCCACTGTGCTCAAAAATTCGATTGGCTAAGTTTTCAAATTGCGTGGTTAATCGTTGCTCGCTTTGTTCTAAAACTGTCTGTTTTTCATGTGCGGCATTGATAATCTCTTCTAAGCGCGTTTTTAATTCACTAATTTTGATATTTTGAGCAACATTTTGTTGTTGGTATTGGCTCAACTCTTGTTCTAATTGAGTGATATTTGCCATTAATGACTGATTTTCTTTATTTCTTTGATTAAGTTGTAAATCATATATGGCATGTAGGTTATTCGCTTTAAATTGCGCTTTTAGCATGGCAATTAGTAAGGCGATAATGGCAATAATTATAACTGCCCATTCACTTAAGCCTAAACTTCCTAACATGATTAAGCCCTTTCAAACGTGAATGAAATCACATCATCTAAATTCATTGCATCAAGTGCTAACATAATTAAGCGGTCAAGCCCAACGGCAACACCAGCACAATCGGGTAAACCCGCTTCCATAGCCGCGATTAATTCAATATCGATGTTTTGTGGTGGTAAGTTTTGATTTGCTCGATCAATATTATTTTGTTCAAAACGCATCTTTTGTTCTTGCGGATTGGTGAGTTCTTTAAATCCATTAGCTAGTTCAACCCCTTTGTAATAAAATTCAAAACGGTTTGCTACACGATGATCTTCTGAACTGATCGCTGCTAAAGCTGCCTGTGAGGCAGGGAAGTTATAAACAGCGATAGGTTTTTCTTGTCCAATATGCGGTTCAACGCCAAAACTAAATAAGCATTGTAATAAGGTGTCGCGATCATAATCATCAGTATTGAGTTCAATATTTAGTTGTTTGATAGCTTCAACTAAGGTTGCGTGATCAGCTTCTAGTGGGTCAATATTAAGATGACGTTGGAATGCCTTTTGGTAAGAGATTCGTTCCGCAGGTTCACAATCTAGGATGCTTTGCAGTAGATCATCGACTTCGTTGATCATTTGCATCATATCAAATTGAATACGATACCATTCGAGCATTGTAAATTCAGGGTTATGATAACGGCTTACTTCTTCATGATTGCGAAAACATTTACAGATTTGATAAATCGGTCCACTGCCAGCAGCTAATAACCGTTTCATATGATATTCAGGGCTGGTGATTAATGACATTTTTCGCCCTTGTTGTTCATCGTTTTCACCAGGTTTTAAAAATAAGGTATGAAATGAACTAAGATGTACATCGGTTACCGCATATTGACTTAGGGTCGGGGTTTCCACTTCCAAAATACAGCGGTCAGCAAAAAATTGTCTTACCTTAGATACAATTTTAGCGCGCTTAAGTAAATTATTAATAGATGCAGTAGGTTGCCAAGTCATAAAAAATATCCATGCATATTGATTAATTTCTAAAAGACGAAATAGGGCATTAAGCCCTATTTCTTATTGCTGGCATTCATTTTGCCACAATGTGAACAAATTGTCGTATTTTTCTTGTTGATGCCAGATATGGCGATGAAGTGCAGAAAGAATAATTGGATCTTCTAAGATCGCTAATTGTTGTTCTTTACTAATTTTTTCTAAATCCACTTGTTGATAATACTCAATAAGTTGTTTTCGCAACTGCTGATTTTTTGAGTTAGGTAAATGACGAGAAGTCGATAATGCACAGGCTAACGCATTATAAATTGGATCGACAAGCGCCATAATAAAGCCATGTTCAATAAAAGCAGCTTCGGTTTGGACTAAATAGTCACCAGTTAGTTTTACTGCTCGGGACGGATGGGTTTCTTCCGGTGTTAAGAATAACCCTGCTTTTTTGGCTTTCATACCAATACTTGATAAGCCAGAAATACGAACAACTAATGGTGAAATGGTTAATGGAATTAATATCGCTATATACCAATAAGTAAATTGAGGATTTAACCAAATAATCACACATAACCAAACTATGCCTAGTAGCGATAATGGCCAACAGAAGTAGAATGATTCGCCCCAAGTTAAGGCATCATCGTTTCTTGCTGGTGATTTCCATTGAATTTTGCTACCCAGCCATGCTTTAACCACAAACTTGCTGTGGAAGATCATGCGGATTGGTGCAAGGATCATCGACCATACCATTTCAATTAAAATCGATAATGATAATTTGAATATTCCACCCACATCTTTTGCACCTGTTCGAGCAATAATAATGCCATAACTAAACAGTTTAGGTGCAAATAGCAATACCATTGTGGTTGAAAGTAATTGAATAGCTAATTGTTCATCCCACTTTGGCCACGTTGGATAAAATTGGTTAGGTTGGAAGAAGTATTGTGGTTCAGATATATTGAACACTAATAATAAGAGTGTAGAGAAGATCAAGAAGATTAACCACAATAGTGACGAGATGTAAGCCATACCACTGGTTAAAAACATCACACGGTGAGTTAAAGTAATTCCACTTTTAAAGATTAATCGCAAATTAATCAAATTACCCATACACCAACGATTATCGCGTTTGAGATCTTCTATCATGTTTCCTGGTAGCTCTTCATAACTACCATTCATATCATACGCAATCCATACGCCATAACCTGCACGACGCATTAACGTCGCTTCAACTAAATCGTGCGATAAGATATGAATAGGGCCTTTACGTTTTTGTAATGGCGATAAAATACAGTGCTCAATAAATGGTTTTAGGCGAATCATAGCATTGTGACCCCAATATTGGGCTTCACTTAATTGCCAGAAGTGAGTACCTGAGCAAAAAATATCACTGTATATTTGATTGGCAAATTGTTGAATACGACCATATAAGGTTGTCATTCTGACCGATTTAGGCGGAGACTGTAAAATACCTGCTTTTGGATTCATTTCCATCATTGCGATCATTTTTAAGATACAATCACCGGTCATAATACTGTCGGCATCAAGAATCATCATGTATTCATATTGGTGCCCCCAACGACGGCAGAAGTCATCGATGTTACCACTTTTACGTTTTACGCGACGCTTACGGTGGCGATAAAAGATATTACAACCATTGTCAGCTTTTTTAGCGTTAAATTCAGCCCATGCTTTTAATTCATTGACATAGAGATCGGGATCATTGGTGTCGCTTAGAATATAAAAATCACAACACTGCGCATGTCCTGTCTCAACTAGCGATTCATAAGTTGCTTCTAGCCCTGCAAATACCCGTGAAACATCTTCATTACAAATTGGCATGACTAATGCAGTACGATGTTTGGCGTCAATGTGGTTAGCAGGATCATTGGGGATGGCAATAGTGTAGCGATCTTTTTTGATCACCGCCAAAATAAGCCCCATGATGCTAGTCCAAAATCCTATTGAAATCCAACAAAATAGGATAGCAAATAGGGCAATGATAAAACCTTGTATGATATAAGGAATGATGCTGTAAATGGCAAGTTCTGGGTTGATATCCCAATTTGCCATAAAATTGATTTGTTGCCAGCTTTGATAAGGTAATAAAGTTGATAAGTAAGTTGTGCCGTAATAAGTTTGTATGGCAATAAGCACAAACATAATTAAACGACGAATAAGTGCGATGATATTCAGACCAGGTTTGGATTGAGGACTATAACGTTCATTCCAAATTTGTGGTTGAACCGAAACACGCTCAACTTTTGGATAAGTTGGTTGTTGTTTTCTTTCATCATTAAAATGATCAGTATTGCCAACTTGATTGAGTCGATATTTTAGAAATTCGAGTTTATCGTTTGGCAAGTCTTCCGATTTCTGACGCCAATATTCGGCGTCAGATAGGTTTTCGAAATAATCTTTTTTCATGTTATGTGCTTATTATTAAGATCATTGAGCCGGAAATTGTCCGCTCCAAGTTTCGGACACGATCGTATGTGATTTTTTCGACGATAATTGAAGGCGAATGTCAGTTGGTTTTTTGTTATCTTCAACGTTGAATCGCACTAGTACTCGCCAACCTTTTGTTACAGAGTTGTATTGTGTATCACAGCTAACTATTGAACCATTATTAATACTTGAAATAACGTCAACTGGGTCTTGCTCTGATAAGTTTGGACCAACAAAATCCACAACATAAGCATTAGAACCATCAAGTTTACGTATTAAGTTTGCTTGTTTTATATCACCTAATGATAAGCGCGTACTTTCTGCTCTAGCTTCATTTTTTGGATAACGTTGTTGTTCGTTGAGTGAATAATGTAATCGATATTTAACATCTAACACATCACCAGCTTTATATTGTTTTTCGGGTACCCAGTAAGTAACGATGTTGTCGTTGGTTTCATCTGCGGTAGGGATTTCAACCAATTCAACTCGACCTTTATGCCAATCATTCAATATTTCAACCCATACACTTGGACGAAGTTCGTAATGGTCGTCGAGATCTTGATAGTCATCAAAACCTTTGTCACGTTGAATTAAACCAAATGCTTTAGGGCTTTCTAAACTATATGATGAAAAAGATAAGCGTTTAGGATTATTTAATGGACGCCAAATCCACTCATTTTTGGCCTGGATTGAAAGTCCATTAGAATCGTGCATTGCTGGACGATAGTTTAATAGTGGTGATGGTTGGTTAGGGCCAAATAAGAACATACTAGTCAATGGTGCCACACCAAGTTTTTTAACTGAATCACGGAAAAATACTTTGGCTTCTACAGTAATAGTAGTATCAACACTTGGGATTAAGGTAATTTTGTAAGCCCCTGTTACACTTTTAGAATCAAGTAGGGCATAAATGACTAAGTGTTTTTGATTTGGTTCTGGGCGTTCAATCCAATACTCTTTAAAACGTGGAAACTCTTCGCCAGACATTTCGCCTGTATCAATCGCAAGTCCACGAGCTGAAAGACCATAATGCTGATTTTTACCAACAGCACGGAAATAGCTACCACCTAGTGCGGTAAATATTTCATCGTCGGTTTTTGCTGGGTTATTGATTGGATAGTGCACTTTAAATCCAGCAAAGCCTAGTTTTTTAGTATCTAACTTATCTAAATTAATAGGACTTAAATCGAAGTAATCTGGGCTAAATTTAATTTCATTAACTTGATTGTTTACAATCTCATTAATTTTGACAGGTACATCAAAATACATACCTTCATGATAAAATTCGAGTTTGAAACGACTTTTGCGATCGCTCCAATATGCTTTATCATGCTTAAAATAAATCTTTTGATAATCGGCAAATTGTAGTGACGATAATTCACTAGGAATATTTTTAGATGGTTGGACATAAGCTTTTTTTGATAGTTTTTCTGCTTGTGTCACAACATCGTTAAATGTAAAAGCCCATGAAGAAAAACTTAAACAAGATAAGGATGCGATACAAACTATCTTGCAAGTTAATGTTTTACTAAATCGACTAATAGGTAATAAATTGTACATAAAAAGACTCACTTGAGTATTATCTAAAAATATTGTTGTAATTGATAATATTGTCTTTAGGGCTACTTAAGCATTTTTCCATAAAGTCGCTTCTCATCTCTTGAAGAATACTTGGGTTTTCATCAATCAAAAAGTGAGAGTAGTTATCTTTGAGAATTTTAGCTTTTAAAGCGGCCAAATCTTGCACTGACATCTTAAATAAAGTTTGATAACTTTGGGTTATATTATTGATATCATTGGTATAAACTGCTTCAATAAAATCTGCTGACCATTGACAGTAATTTTTAACATTAACATCAGTTGGTGTGATTTTTTTCAACTCAAGATTATGTTCAGCTTGGTTTTCCTCGACGACTCTTTTAAGTTGAATGTCATATTTTAGCTTGTAGAATTCTTTGAGATAAAAATTTAGCACACAGGAAGATTGGTTGCTGTCACCTTTACAGTTTAAAATACCGTGTTTGGTTATATAGCTGTCAAAGTGTTTGTCTCCAACGAGTTGAAGTAATTGTTTTTTTGCGTCCACAACAAACGAATTATTTTGTTCAGATTGTTGCTTTAAAATCGCTAACTGATCAACTTTAGTTTTACCATCGGTTGAAGACGTATTGTTTTTTACACAGCCTGCGGCAAGAATAGAGACAATGGCGCATGTAAGGATATTACTTATTTTCATATATCAAATTCCACGAATATATTCTTGAGTTGTAATTTCAGGATGAGCAACTTACACTTTTTAGTGGAGCCGTAGCGCGAAATTATATACTCTTATTCTTTTAAAAACACTAGATGATTACATTAAATTTATAAAAACGCATTTATTATTCTTTTGTAAGTTTTTATTAATGTCGACATATTTTTCGAACATCGACGGTAAATTGTGAATCATCAATTGAAGCCGGCTTAAATTTTCCTTTTGCTTTTAAAAAGGCAATAAGTTGCTCTGCATTCATATCGGAGTTGGAACAGGTATGAAATTTAGCCTCGGTACCGAATTTTTTGTGTATGGCTTCAAGTAAAGATGATTCAGTATAATCATTCCCATCCATCATTTGTAACACTTCGTGGCCGTGAATTGACATCTTTTTTCCTCTCCATATAGCAGTTTAAACTAGCTTTATTTTTTATTTTTTTGAGCGGTGAAAGATAGCAGATATTATTATTAAAAAAAAGAGGATAAATGTTAAAAATATTATTAATATTTTTTAGCTTAACCCTGATAATTATCAGGGTTATTAATCATAGTTTGTAACTGATTAAATTGACTAGGGAATTTAAGAGTTAGATTCATTGAGTTTTACAATAACCGATAGATTTTCCATTTTAATTTCATGAATTTTAACAGTGATCAAATCAGCAATTTTGTATGCAGTTTCGCCTTTAATTTTAATTAGCCCTTCATCCGGACTAGTTGATATTTCATCGCGCACGGCATGAATCATTGACAGTGGTAAAAATGCTAATGCGCCAATATCATTTAAACGAACTCTTGCACCGCCACGGTTGATATCTAATATTTCCGCTGCGAACTCTTGTCCTATTTTGTTAGATAAATATTGGCAATAAAGGTTTTCGGCAATATCACGCTCAGCTAAACGTAATTTTTTACGTCTATCAGCCATGCTCTCTAATTGTTCGTTGGATGGAGCTGTTAAGGCTTCTGCTTTAAGCGAGGCTTTAAGTATACGATGGTTTATCATATCACCATATTTTCGAATTGGTGAAGTCCATGTTGCATAAGCATCAAATCCTAAACCAAAGTGAGGTTCTGGTTTTATAGAGAAATCAGCAGGTGTTTGGAACTTTCTTAATCGTGTTGATAAGAAGTCATTATCATCACTTAATCGGCGGAATTTAACATAGCCTTCAAATGAAGTAAGAGATTCTTTATCAAAATCTGTAATGCCATTGTCTGCTAATATTTTTAATATTTGTTCAATGTATTTGGTATCAAAGCCTGAATGAGTGTTAAATACGCCAGTACCTACGTTTTCTTTCAAATACATGGTGAGCGCTAAATTAGCGATAATCATCACTTCTTCAACAATATTATTGCCGATGCCACGTGATTCGTTAATGATTGTTTTTACTTGACGATTCTTATCAAGAATAAATCGATAATCATTGTTCACTTTGAAAACTAACGCATTTTGTTGGCGCCAATTTATCCGTGTTTTTGCCAATTCTGATAATAATTTTAGTTGGTTTTTTATTGCCGCGTCATCGATATTTAAATCACCACGATTTTCTAAAAATTCAGACACATTGTGGTAAGAAAGCTTAGCTTTCGATTCAATCCATGCGGGTAAAAAACTGATATCATCATTCGTAAATTCGCCATTTTTATCAATTTTAATTTTACAAACCATAGCTGGACGTTTTTGATTAGCTTTTAATGAACAAAGATCGTCCGCTAACTGTTTTGGTAACATTGGAATATTAAAGTCGGGCAGATAGGTGGTAAAGTTTCGGTTTTTTGCGATATTGTCGATTTCACTATCTTGCTCAATATATGCGGTTGGATCAGCGATGGCGATCATCAGGTTATAATTACCCATATCATCTTGTGAAATGGTAATCGCATCGTCCATATCTTCGGTATTTTCACTGTCAATTGTAAAAAATTGAATATCCGTTAAATCTTGACGATTTTCTTTTTCAGTCTCTGAAATTGTTAAAGATTCAGCTTGCGGAGCTTTGTCTTCTAAATTATAACGAGCTAAAGTTTTAAGCCATAGTTGATAAATTGAATCAGCACTGGCAATAAATTTTGTTATTTCAGCAAGAAAATGATTTTTATTTTTTTCTAATGGATGAGATTGTAAGGTGGCAACAACCCAATCACCTTCTTTTAATTTTTGCTTTACTTCAGGATTAACTTTACAGCGAATGGCAAAATTGACAGGTATATTTTCGGGATAAATGACCATCGCATTATCTAAAAAACCAATTTTGCCAATAAATTTTTGTAAACTACTTTCAATTAATACTTCAGGTTCAAATGATGTTTTATCGTTAATGGTGGAAATAGTGCCAGAAACTTTATCACCATGACAAACCATTTTCATTTTCGAAACAGCAATAAAGTAGTCAGTTTTGTTGTCAACATTTAGAAAGCCAAAACCTTTTTCATGCGCTCGGACGATACCTTCAACACGAGGTTTTTGTTCATATAATTCTTTTTTTAGTTGGGCTAGTAAAGGGTTATTTTGAAACATAGTTTTTAATATTAATTGAAAAATTTGAACTAAATTCTATCATAGTTATGCTTTTGGGGTTATTGAATTGTTTATTAGTGATGACGAAACAGTCTTAATTACAATAAATTGTAGAGTGGCATAATGAAATTAAACTATAAAATACAGGGTGATAATCAACCAATTTTATTGATGCATGGTTTATTTGGAAGCTTAGATAATTTAAATATGTTAGCTAAAGATCTGTCTAGTCATTACCAAACTATTCAGGTTGATTTGCGCAATCATGGTCAATCACCATGGTCAAATGTCATGAATTATGAAGTGATGGCTGAAGATGTTGCTGAGTTATGTCATGATTTGCAGTTACAAAATATTATATTAATTGGCCATTCAATGGGAGGAAAAGTTGCCATGCAATTAAGCCAACTTATTCCTGTTTCTAAAATCTGTGTCATTGATATTGCGCCAGTTAAATATACTCAAACGGCAAATGCACCTGTTCTTAACGCTTTAGAAAAATGTATTAATCAACAATTAACTGATAAAAAGCAGATTATTGAACTTATGCATGATTTAAGTGCCCCGACCATTTCATTTTTACTTAAATCTTTTAAACATCAGCATTGGTTGTTTAATGCTCAAGTCATTATTGATCAATATGACAATATATGCGATTGGCACACAATTTCACCTTGTAACGTACCTACATTATTCATCCGAGGTGGAAATTCAAACTATATTACTGATAAGGATTATCCAGCAATATTTAGCCAATTTCCAAATGCTCAAATTGAAATAGTAGAAGGTGCTGGTCATAATGTTCATGCAGAAAAAACTCAGCAAGTTTTACAACTTTTACATACAAAAAGCTTCATCTAATCGATTGTGGTTGGTGCATTGTTTAAAATGAGCTTATGGTCGTTATCCAACACAATAATGCTATCATTTATCACTTTAACTTTTGAAAAGTCCGGGATCGCAGTTTGTGCTCTGTGTTTGATAAGCTCAGCATCGCCTATTCCAACACAATAGGCGCCAGCTTCAACTGCTGAAGTCACGCCACTTATTGAGTCTTCAAATACTAACGTTTCAGCGGGTGGTAGCATAAGGCGTTTAGCGCCAAGAAGATAAGGATCGGGGTAGGGTTTTCCACGAGCCACATCGTTTCGTTCCACTATCACAGAAATACATTCCTGAATATTCAGCATTGCCATTATTCGATCAATTTTTTCGCGCCAACCACTGGTTACAATCCCCACATAATTTTAGCTTTCGTCAAGGCATGTATTAATTGTGCAACACCTGGTATTGGATCATAATCAGCAGTATTTTCAGCGTGCATGATATAGTCTTGAACACTTTTTTGCGCTTCAGTTGATAGATGCCCAAACAGTGCTTTAATCGTATGTGGCCCGGGTTGGCCATGAATATGTTTAACAATATCGTCATCCTTGACGGTTATTCCATATAACTTGCCAGCCTCAATCCACGCTTTTTCAATAACGGTATTTGAATCAATTAGAACTCCATCCATATCAAATAAAACCGCAGAAATTTTTTTTATTGCCTTACTCATAAGTTTTTTACCCCGTGCGTTAACCTTAGCCAAGAATTTAACTATTTACATTGAATCTTTGGACTTATAGAAGAGCGTCCATTTAACAATAAATATCTTAATTTTATTCATAACTAATTGTACTTATTGAAATTAATATAAATAGTAAAAGTAATTATGTATAATGAAAAAAATGACTGATTTGATAACAATTAGGAATGGATATGGACATTGAAATGAAGTTGCTACGAGCTTTCGTCGCACTTGTTGAGGTAGGGAATTACCGTGTCGCTTCTGAGCAATTATTTATAACACAACCCGCGTTAACTAAACAAATTCAAGCATTTGAACGAGCAATTGATCGAAGACTGTTTATTCGTGGTCGAAATGGCGCAAAATTAACTGAAGTTGGAAAGGCGCTATATCCTGAAGTAAAAAAGCTATTACAACAGAATAAGAAATTTTTACTCTTTGCTAATAATATTAAAAAAAACATGAATGGAGTTCTTTCAATCGGTTTTGGCATATCTTGTTTTCAATATGTTCCTAAATGGATTCGAACTTTTTCTGAAAGAAATCCGCAATGCCATGTTTCAGCAAAACAACTTCCTTCAAACGAGCAAATTACTCTGCTAATGCAGGGGGAATTAGATATTGGTTTTGTCCGTATGCCTGTGCCAGAGTCATTGAGTTCAATTATGTTATTTAAAGAGTATATCGTGCTAGCAGTTCCAAATAATCTAAAAGTCAGTAGGAACAATCTTAAAGATGTACTAGAAACTCATCCCTTATTACATATAAACCCCTGCTTGGCGCCTTGTTTGACCGAGCAAACAAAATTATTACTTGAGGCTATAAACGCTATACCAAAACAGGGTGGGGCGACAAATGATCTTCCCTCTCTTTTGGCTTTAATTGCTGCCAAAAATGGCATTGCTTTTGTGCCTGCTAGTGTTTGTCATTTTCTACCTAAAGGTGTAAAACTTGTCACGCTTGAATTAGCTCAAACGGGATGGGATATTGCGGTTGCATGGAATGAAAAAATTGAAAATAAACAGCGTAATTTATTTTTAGAAATGAACATCAATCACATAACAAACGTTGTTGTTTAATCGTTTTATGATTCGGTGGGGTGATATCAATAAAAACCATTTTACAAGGTGCACTATAAGGTTGGCTGTAAACTTGATATTGCCACTCTTTTGGTATGATTTTATCTACCGTATGAGGGTAACTATCAAGTAAAGCAAACGCCATTTGCTGTGCTTTGAAATGTTGATGAAAATAGTGGTGTTGATTAATAATTGAGGTTAAATAACGAATAAAACCCAGCATGATGATGGCAAACATTAAACATGACAACATAACTTCAATTAAACTAAAGCCAGCTGTTTTTTTATTACTTATATTTTTACTATTCACAATCAATCATCTTCTTTTCAGGGCAATAATCTAACCAATGACCTTTTTCAACAATAAGTTGGTTATCTTCAAAATGCATTAACATATAAAGGAAATAATCATCATTAGCTTGTCCACGTACTAGGGTGTAGTTATCCACTTTTAATCGCGATTTTTTTATACATGCTTTTAATTGATATTGAGTATCAGATAAGCATTGCCACTCTTCAGTTGGCGGTTGCCAAATTTGTTTGGTTGCCCAATTTAAACTGGAACTAGCTTGATTAAACTGACGATAATATTTGGTTTCAATCAAATAGCTCCTTTTTATCGAATCAATGGTAATTTGAAACCCCGTTAGCAAAAGAAGTCCAACAATGGTTAATATGATCACCATCAAAAGCGTGCTAAAGCCATCATAATGAGTTACTGAACGATTAAAAGGGATTTTCATTTTTGATAATGGTTGTTGTTTGATATTTAATTTTTTTGTTTTTCTTCAATTGAGCACTAATATCTATCTCAAAATGATTATTTTGTTTTTTGATTGAAAATTGAGTGATTTTAATGTCGTGAGGATCGAAAATTTTCTCCCAATTGACACCTTCGCAATTGATTGTTCCAACTTTATATTCCAAATTATTATTATAAAGCCGATACGCAAAGATATCTGATTTGGTTGGAATAGTCGTATTATGAACCCAATCATTGCGGATCTCGCTATCGTAACGGAAGATATAGCAATTTTTTGCTGGGTTGATTTCAATTGGTTGCTGACTCATCTTTTCTGGTTTATTGGCGATAAACCCAGCACGTTTCAAATCTTTGGAAATACTAACAATACCTTGATGAATATTCCTTTGTAGATGGGTATTAAGATTTTGCTGAAGTATAATCGATTGTAATTTACTATAAAAAGCTGTGATGCCAATGAAAATTAAGCTAGAAAAGGTGATGCTTAACATCATTTCAAATAACGAAAATCCATTTTGCTTTAACATCGCGGCAGCCCTGGTAAATAACTATTTTTCTTACAAAACCGAATCCGCCCTCGATATGAAATAATAATTTGTGTGGTGCCAATGGCATTATGCAATTCGAATGTACCGGTTTGAGCCATATTTTTTCGCCCCCAAAAAGAGATGGTTTTTTTATCGGCTAAATCATTTAATTCAACAGAATTGTTGGGTTTAATAAAATAGCTAGAGCCTTCTTGGCAAGTCGCTGGTTTTTCGCCTTTGCTGATGCTTAAACACCAAGGCGTCAAAAAATAATAGATGTGGACATTTTCGTTAGCGTTATAAGCTTTGGCTTGGACTTCCTCCAGAAAATAGGCTAGCTGTTTTGTGGTACTAGTAAGTTCGTTACGGAGCTGTAATTCCTTCCAATGTTGCACACCTATTGAAGCCAAAATAGCACCAATACAGATAACAAATAAAAGTTCTACTAAAGAAAATCCATCGTTTTGCATTATTTTTTGTTACAAGATTTAATGAGGATTCAACTTTATATTCAAAGAAAACAACTGTATTAAATATTGTTCAGATTTTGTGAAAGGTATTCCAAATAATTTATCCTTTTTGAGAAATCTCAATGATACGATAAACCACTTAAAAATAACTGCATATTATATTATACTGTTTGCCCAATTAAATTTGCTAACGGACTTAAAGTTAAAGGAAACGAGAAATGCAACAATTACAAACTATTATTGAGGCAGCATTTGAACGTCGTGCTGAAATTACACCTTCAAATGTTGATACTGTAACACGTGATGCAATTAATCAATGTATCGCTCTATTAGACAGCGGTAAAATGCGTGTCGCGGAAAAGATTAATGGCGATTGGGTGACTCATCAATGGTTAAAAAAAGCGGTATTGCTCTCTTTCCGTATTAATGAAAATCAACTTATTGATGGTGGCGCAACAAATTATTATGACAAAGTGCCATTAAAATTTGCTGATTATGATGAAGCTCGCTTCCAACAAGAAGGCTTCCGTGTAGTTCCATCAGCAATTGCGCGTAAAGGTGCTTATGTTGCTCGTAATACCGTATTAATGCCATCTTACGTAAATATCGGTGCTTATGTTGATGAAGGCACTATGGTTGATACTTGGGTAACTGTTGGTTCATGTGCACAAATTGGTAAAAATGTTCACTTATCTGGTGGTGTTGGTATTGGTGGTGTGTTAGAACCATTACAAGCAAACCCAACTATTATCGAAGATAACTGTTTCATTGGTGCTCGTAGTGAAATCGTTGAAGGTGTGATTGTTGAAGAAGGCAGTGTGATCTCAATGGGCGTATTTATTGGTCAAAGTACTAAAATTTATGATCGAGCAACTGGTGAAGTTCATTACGGACGTGTACCAGCTGGTTCGGTTGTGGTATCAGGTAACTTACCAACTAAAGATGGCAAATATAGCCTTTATTGTGCAGTTATTGTGAAAAAAGTCGATGCTAAAACTTTAGGTAAAGTTGGTATCAACGAATTACTTCGTACTATCGATTAATCTTAATAATAATGCCGCCGTAAATATTGTGGCGGCAATTAAAAGAGTTGTTTAAAATAAGTAATATTTATAACGATTAGAAGAGGAAAATTTATGCCTTCTTTTGATATTGTGTCAGAAATTCAAATGCCAGAAGTTAAAAACGGTGTCGATAATGCGACTCGTGAACTGACCACTCGTTGGGACTTCAAAAATGTCGAAGCATCTTTTGAGCTCAATGAAAAAAATGAAACCATCAAAGCAACTAGCCAATCCGATTTCCAAGTTCAACAGCTATTGGATATTTTACGTGATAAGTTGGCTAAACGTGGTATTGATGGCGGAGCGCTAGAAATTCCGGAAGAGCTGGAACATAGCGGAAAATTTTATAGTATTACTGTCAAACTAAAACAAGGTATCGATAAAGAGTTAGCTAAAAAAATAGTTAAGCTGATTAAAGACAGTAAACTTAAAGTGCAAGCTCAAGTACAAGGTGAGCAGGTTCGCGTTACAGGTAAGTCTCGTGATGATTTACAAGCAACCATGGCACTAGTCAAAAATGGTGAATTAGGGCAACCTTTCCAATTTACTAATTTCCGCGATTAATAGATCTTCATTCATGATTATTGCCGACTTGATGACTCCTTTTTAAAGCATTTTTCGGCAATATTTTTTTATCTATTTTCTTAATAAATCTTAAAAAAAGTTGAGGAACGCACTTTTTGAAGCTTATATTTTTAAGAATAAATGCTTTTATCTTTATTTTTAGGGATGTTATTTCTAAATAACGAGATTTTTTTAGTTAAATACGTTATGCTATCCGCTTGTCTATCCTCTTAAATTTAAAAATACTTATTATTATGAAAAAATTCGTGTTATTTTTCGTTTTTTTTATTTTTTCATCCCCTTTATTTGCTCAAAATCCCAATAGTGAAGAAAAGAAAGCGTTTATTGATGACTTGATGTCAAAGATGACGATTAAAGAAAAAGTAGGGCAACTGCGATTAATCAGTGTGGGTGGCGATCTTACACTAGACAAAGTCCTTGACCAAATTGAAGCGGGTGAAATTGGTGGTATTTTTAATACTGTAGTTGAGCCCGATCTATCACAAATGCAAGAAAGAGCATTAAAATCGCCGAATAAAATCCCTGTTTATTTTGGTTTTGACATTATTCACGGTCATCGTACGGTATTTCCTATTAATTTAGGGATTGCTGCAACTTGGGATCGTGATGCGATAGGTAAAGTTGCTGAAGTATCGTCTGATGAAGCAACTTCTGATGGGCTTAATGTAACTTGGGCGCCAATGGTCGATATTACGCGAGATCCAAGGTGGGGCCGAGTGTCAGAAGGATTTGGTGAAGATCCTTATTTAGCGTCGGAAGCAGGACGTATTTTTGTCGAAAAAATGCAAAAACAGTCTCTTGAGGATAAAAAATCATTAGTGACAACCGTTAAGCATTTTGCGCTATATGGTGCGGTTGAAGCTGGTCGTGAATATAATAGTACGGATATGAGTGAACGAAAAATGTTCCAAGAATATCTTGTACCATATAAAGCGGCTGTAGATGCAGGCAGCCGAGCGGTTATGGTTGCACTTGTTAGTGTAAACGGTATTCCTGCTACCTCTAATCATTGGTTATTAACCGAGGTACTGCGTGATCAATGGCATTTTGATGGTGTAGTGGTTAGTGATCATGGTGCTATTCGTGAATTAATTAATCACGGTGTGGCAAAAGACGCTAAAGATGCAGTTAGAATTGCGATCCTAGCTGGTATTGATATCAGTATGAATGATGAGTATTTTTTACAGTTTATACCAGAACTAGTTAATGAAGGTGCAATCTCTCAAGAGCAGATTAACCAAGCGTGTCGTCATGTATTAGAACTGAAATATGATATGGGATTATTTAAAAATCCTCATCGAAATTTAGATCCTAATTTTGATATTGAAACCATGTTCGCCAACGATCGTTTACATCGTGCAGAAGCAAGGGATGTTGCGCGTCGTAGTATTGTATTGTTAAAAAATGAAAACAATGTTTTACCGTTGAGCAAAAATAAAAAAATTGCGGTGATTGGACCGTTAGCAGATTCAAAACGGGATATTTTGGGTAGTTGGTCTGGTGCTGGGCGAGCTAATTTAGCCGTAACCCCTTTGGAAGGGATTAAGAATGCTGTGGTTAATCCAAAATTAGTTAGCTATGCATGGGGTGCCAATATTTCAGATGATCCAAATCTTTATAAATTCTTAAATTTATATGAAGAGATCACTAAATTTGATAAAAGACCTGCTGATAAAATGATTGCCGAAGCGGTTGCTCAAGCTAAAAGATCAGATGCTGTTGTTTTATTTGTTGGCGAAGCCGAAGGGATGGCGCATGAATCATCAAGCCGAACTGACCTCAATTTACAAGCAAGCCAAAAACGTTTAATTACAGCATTAAAAGCAACAGGTAAACCACTAATTATTGCATTGATGAATGGGCGCCCACTTACCGTGAAAGAAGAATATGAACAAGCCGATGCGATGCTTGAAACTTGGTTTTTAGGTACTGAAGGTGGTAATGCTGTAGCTGATGTTCTCTTTGGTGATTATAACCCATCAGGTAAATTACCGATGTCTTTCCCAGATAATGTTGGTCAAATTCCTGTTTATTATGGTCAATTAAATACTGGTCGACCTCATGGCACGGTCAATATGGGTAAATACACCACTTCTTATTTTGATAGTCCAAACGAACCGTTATTTCCATTTGGTTATGGTTTGAGTTATACCAATTTTACGATTGATTTTTCACTATCAAAAACTGAAATGTCGCCAAATGGTGAAATCGAAGTGATAGCCAATGTAGAAAATACTGGTGATAGAGAGGGGACGCAAGTTGTCCAATTATACTTGCAAGATGTGACTGCCTCAGTTAGCCGTCCTGTCAAAGAGTTAGTTGGATTTGAGAAAATAGCACTTAAACCTCACGAAAAAGGTCAAGTAAAATTTGTTATCAAATATGACATGTTAAAATTCTGGAATGACAAAATGCAATATGTTGCAGAACCAGGTAAATTTAATGTGTTTGTAGGCTCAGATTCGACAACCAAACAAAAGCAAACATTCACTTTACTTGATAAATAAACACAAAAACCGTCGGTTTTAATCGACGGTTTAGTTCTTTTATTCAATCTTTCAATCTTTCAATCTTTCAATCTTTAAGACTAATATATAAGATTATTTACTGATATTGTTTACGTTTTTAAGGTAAAAAAATACGAGTCAATGACTCGTATTTAATCCATTTATTATTACAATTATCTATTGAGTGCTTTTACTTTCAGAACTAATCCATCAACAGCAATCACTTCAACAGGTTGTCCAATCTCTAGATCTTGGTTACATTTTGCTGACCATGTGCCATCTTTTATTTTTACCCGACCCGAACCATTAATTATAGCCTCGGTAACGATGGTTTTGATTCCGATTAATTCTTGTTGGGGTTGATTGATTTCACTTTTACCAGATTTATCTTTACCATGTTTTTTTAACCACACCCACCAAAGATAAGCCGATACCAAAGTAAAAATAGCAAATAAAATCCATAGAATCGGCCAAGATAAAGGGACAACCCAAGCTATTAAACCAACAACAATGGCTGCAATTCCACTCCAAAGCCCATATCCGGAAGTTCCCAATAGCTCAAGGATCAGTAAAATACCACCTAAAGCAATAAATACCCAGTGAGGATAATCATAAATAACCGTTAAAAAATCAGTCATTGATTGTTACCTAATTTATTAAAATATAATATCTTCCTAATTAGATTAGGAAGAATTGTTTCACTAAAGCAAATTATTTAGAGTTTTTAATTAATTCTGCAATACCGCCAATGCTACCCATCAAGCTAGAAGCATCTAGTGGCATCATCACTACTTTACTGTTATCTGAAGCACCAATTTGTTGTAAAGCTTCAGTATATTTTTGAGCAACGAAGTAGTTGATCGCATTAATGTTACCAGCAGCAATCGCTTCTGAAACCATTTGTGTAGCTTTTGCTTCGGCTTCGGCAGCACGTTCACGCGCTTCTGCTTGTAAAAATGCAGCTTGTTTTTCACCTTCTGCTTTTAATATTTCTGACTGTTTTTCACCTTCAGAGCGTAAAATAGCCGCTTGGCGGATACCTTCTGCTTCAAGGATCTCAGCACGTTTGTTACGTTCAGCTTTCATTTGCGCGTTCATGGCTGCAATAAGTTCTGCTGGTGGGCGAACGTCACGAATTTCGATACGGGTAATTTTAATTCCCCAAGGGCTAGTTGCATCATCAACAATGCTAAGAAGTTTTGAGTTGATGTGATCACGTTGTGATAACATTTCATCAAGTTCCATACTACCAAGTACGGTACGAATGTTTGTCATCATCAGATTAATAACCGCACGCTCAAGTTGATTAACTTGGTAAGCAGCTCTTGCAGCTTCTTGTACTTGAATAAAGCAAACCGCATCAATTTGTACATTCGCATTATCTTTAGAAATAACTTCTTGAGATGGGATATCAAGAACTTGTTCCATCATATTAATTTTGCGACCCACACCATCCATAAATGGGATAATGATGTTTAAGCCAGGCTCAAGCGTATGAGTGTATTTACCAAAACGCTCGATGGTATATTGGTATCCTTGTGGAACAATGGTAATAGCTTTAAAAACGGTTACGATAGCTAATAAAACTATTATCGCAATAAGAATATAAAATATTGGCATATATCAAAATCTCTAAATTTTATTAATGTATTGATTATTCTAATTGGTATTGGGATATTTGACAAACTATTAGTTTTTAACCATGTGAAATCAAAACAGCCTAATAGATCATTTGTTAAATACGGCAACGTGGAAAATTATCTTGAAAAGATCAACCTAGCTCCTCGATTTTAATTTCATCATAAGTTATTGAGCACTGCTTTATTCGCTGGTCTGAAATCATATAGGTTAAAATCGTTCAATCATCAATGTCATTAATTTAAAAAATGAGTCTAAATAAACCTATTTTTTATAAAGGCTAATTTTATTTATTGAATATAAAATATTCGCTTGACAACACACTAATGAACTAGTTTAATAGTACAACATCTTTTTTAAGCAGATATAATAATGATAAATCATCAAAATCCTATAACTCACTATAAAAAAACTACTGTTTTGAGTTGGTGGTGCATCACTTTCTGCGGGTGATGTGATGATGTCCTTTTTTCACAAGACCCGCTAAATGCGGGTTTTTTAGTTTAAAAAAAAGATAAAAAATAATTTTATATAAAGAGAGTCAACAATGAATAAGCCTACATTAACACAAATAATCAAAACCATTGGTTATTATCAGGATCCGACTCAGGTATTTTATCAACTTTGTGATAATAAACCGGCAACATTGTTGCTTGAATCTGCCGAAATTGATAATAAACAGGGGATTAAAAGCGTAATGATCATTGATAGCGCTTTAACTATTTCGGCCCTAAACAACGAAGTGACTTTTCAAGCTTTAACCAGCAACGGGCAAAAATTATTACCTTTGTTAGAGCAAGCATTTCCTGATAACGTCACTAAAACAAAAATAGATGAACATAATCTTAAGTTAGAGTTTCCACCCATTGATGGTTTGCAAGATGAAGATTCTCGCTTAAAGTCATTATCGATTTTTGATGCATTAAGAACATTATTAAATATCGTTAATATTCCCGAAAAAGCGAGTTCAGATGCCGTTTTTGTTGGTGGATTATTTGCGTATGATTTAGTGACAAATTTTGAACATTTACCAATATTACCAACTGAACAACGTTGCCAAGATTTTCGTTTTTATTTAGCTGAAACTTTATTGGAAATTAATCACAAAGATCGCGTTTCATTATTAAAAGCAACGGCCTTTACTTCTTGTCCTGATGAAGTTACACGCTTAAATCAACGATTAGATGAATTACAAAATAAACTCAATCAACCAATGAGCACAATTAAAAGGCAATCGTTGGCTGAAATGGATGTTGCTTGTAATAAGAGTGATGATGATTTCAATACCATTGTTAAGAAAATGCAAGATGCGATTCAACAAGGTGAAATCTTCCAAGCTGTTCCATCTAGACGTTTTTCATTACCTTGTCCTCAACCATTATCTGCATATCAAGTCTTAAAAAATAATAATCCAAGCCCTTATATGTTTTATATGCAAGACGAGGATTTTGTTTTATTTGGTGCCTCACCTGAAAGTGCACTCAAATATAATAAAGCCAATAATCAAGTTGAAATTTATCCAATTGCTGGTACTCGCCCACGTGGTTTAAACACTAATGGCGAGATTGATTACGATTTGGATAGTCGATTAGAGTTGGAAATGCGCACCGATAAAAAAGAGTTAGCTGAACATTTAATGTTGGTCGATTTAGCACGAAATGATTTAGCTCGAATTTGTCAGCCAGGGACGCGATATACCAAAGAGTTATTAAAAGTTGATCGTTATTCTTACGTTATGCATTTAGTTTCAAGAATTGTTGGTCAACTACGTCAAGATCTTGATGCACTACATGCTTATCAAGCTACCATGAACATGGGAACATTAACTGGAGCGCCAAAAGTTAGGGCAATGCAGTTAATTGCCGAATCGGAAAAAATAAAACGGGGTAGTTATGGTGGGGCAGTTGGATATTTTACTGCCAATGGTGATCTTGATACTTGTATCGTTATTCGCAGTGCTTATGTGGAAGATGGTGTTGCAACCGTACAAGCTGGATGTGGCGTGGTTTTAGATTCAGAACCACAAGCAGAATCGGATGAATCACGTAACAAAGCACGTGCTGTTGTTCGCGCGATTATGGCAGCACATAATGTAGAAGGTGTATTCTAATGGCTAATATCTTATTTCTTGATAACGTTGATTCGTTTACTTATAACTTAGTCGATCAGTTACGTCACAATCAACATAACGTGACAATTTATCGCAACACAATTCCAGCTGATGTGATCATCGAAAAATTATCACAAATGCAAAATCCTATCCTAATGTTATCACCAGGACCTGGAGCACCGAGTGAAGCAGGTTCAATGCCTGAATTACTTAAACGTTTAAAAGGTAAATTACCGATCATTGGTATCTGTCTTGGACATCAAGCGATTGTTGAATCTTATGGTGGTATGATTGTCCCTGCGGGCGATATTTTACATGGAAAAGCTTCATTAATTGAACATGATGGGCAAGCGATGTTTAAAGACTTACCCAATCCATTACCGGTCGCGCGCTATCACTCATTAAAAGGTGAAAACATACCGAAAACATTAACCGTCAATGCCATGTGTAATAACATCGTTATGGCAGTACGTAATGACCAAGATCGGGTTTGCGGTTTTCAATTTCATCCTGAATCAATTTTAACGATTCAAGGGGTAAAATTATTAGAACAAACCATTGAATGGGCACTGAATCCACCACAAAAACAGCCAGAAGCAAAACAAGAAGCCATTGTTGATAAGCAAGAATACAATATTCAACCGATTTTAAATAAATTGTACTTAGGGCAAGTATTGTCTCAAGAAGAGAGTAAAATACTGTTTAATTTAATTATTCAAGGTAAAATAGAACCAACGGTACTAGCAACCGCTATCATTAGTATGAAAGTTCGGGGTGAAAAACCTGATGAAATTGCCGGAGCAGCTCAGGCCTTACTTGAAAATGCTGATCCATTTGAAGTGCCTGATTATGATTTTACCGACATCGTTGGGACTGGTGGAGATGGAACTAACAGCATCAATATCTCCACGGCCAGTGCTTTTGTTACTGCGGCATTAGGGTATAAAGTTGCTAAGCATGGTAACCGTGGTGTGTCGAGCAAATCAGGATCATCAGATGTTTTATCCGCTTTAGGTATTAAACTAAACATGTCAGCGGAAGCATCTCGAAAAGCGCTTGATGAATTAGGTGTGTGTTTCTTGTTTGCTCAGCAATATCACTCAGGATTCCGCCATGCTGCACCAGTACGTCAGCAACTTAAAACACGAACAATTTTTAATGTTCTTGGGCCGTTGATTAATCCATCACGACCAAAACGTATTTTACTTGGTGTTTATCATCCTGACTTGATAAGACCGATTGCAGAAACATTAAAAATGTTAAACTATACCCATGCTTATGTGGTACATGGCTCAGGGATGGATGAAGTCGCTATTCATGGCGAAACTCAAGTTGCCGAAGTAAAAAATGGTGAAATTCGCTATTTTACTTTGACACCAGAAGATTTTGGTCTACAGCAATATACTTTGAAAGATATTGAAGGTGGAACACCAGAAATGAATCGTGATTTATTGTTAGCGATTTTACAAGGACATGGTAAACCAGCGCATGAAGCAGCTATTGCTGCAAATGTGGCGATGTTAATTAGCCTATTTGGTGAACCAGACTTAAAACAAAATGCTAAGCGTGCAATAGAATTAATGCGTAGCGGTAAAGCTTATGAGCTATTACAAAAGTTAGCAGCAAGATAATGAGTGGAGAATAAGATGGCAATTGCAGCATTAACTGAAAATGTTGAAATGGCAACGGTCTTAAAAAAGATCATTGAAGATAAACAGCTATGGCTTGCCGAGCAACAAATTAAAAATCCACTGGCTAATTTTAAAAATAAAGTTGTACCTAGTGATCGTGATTTTTACCAAGCGTTAAATCAACCGAAAACGGTATTTATTTTAGAATGTAAAAAAGCATCGCCATCCAAGGGATTAATTCGAGATGATTTTGACCCAGCAAGTATAGCCAAAGTTTACAAAGATTATGCTTCGGCAATCTCAGTTTTAACTGACGAAAAATACTTTCAAGGTCGTTTTGAGTTTTTACCAATAGTACGTAATGAAGTCACCCAACCCGTACTTTGCAAAGACTTTATTATTGATGAATATCAGATTTACTTAGCACGTTATTATCAGGCTGATGCCATCTTGTTAATGTTATCGGTAGTCAATGATGATGAATATCGCCACTTAAGCCAAGTTGCTCACCAACTTAATATGGGGGTACTGACGGAAGCTAGTACCGAACAAGAAGTTGAACGAGCTATCAAACTTGGCGCTAAAGTGATTGGTATTAATAACCGTAATTTACGCGATCTGTCGGTTGATCTCAATCGGGTAAAAACTTTATCAAAAACAATCCCTGATGATCGAATCATTATTAGTGAATCAGGTATTTATACGCACAATCAAGTTAAAGATCTTAGCCATTATGCTAACGGTTTTTTAATTGGTAGTGCACTTATGTCTGAGCCAAACTTAACCTTAGCTATCCGTAAAGTAATGCTAGGTGAAAATAAAGTTTGTGGCTTAACCCAACCACAGGATGCAATAACCGTCTACCAAGCTGGTACGGTTTATGGTGGATTAATTTTTGTGCCTAAATCACCAAGATATATAACACCGACTAAAGCGCGTAGTGTTATCGCATCAGCACCCTTGAATTGGGTTGGTGTTTTTAAAGATAGTGATATAGATGAAGTATGCGAAATAGCTAAACAACTATCTCTTTATGCAGTGCAATTGCATGGTCATGAGGATGATAACTATATCAAAACACTTCGCCAAAAATTACCCTCAACCTGTCAGATCTGGAAAGCGTTAAGTATTAGCGATAACATCCCAAATCATGATAACCCACTAGTATCACGTTACATATTTGATAATGGTGCTGGTGGAACAGGTAAAAGTTTTGATTGGTCACTTTTACGTGACAAAGATTTAAGTAATGTCATTTTGGCTGGTGGTATTAATCCGCAAAATGTGAGTGAGGCGCTCACTACCGATGTTATTGGTGTTGACCTTAATTCGGGCGTTGAAGTTTCACCAGGAATTAAAGATAAACAAAAAATCAAATTAGTATTTGAACAAATTTAACTGATTACATTAAAGGAATGGTTATGTCTAAATTAAATCCTTATTTTGGCAAATTTGGTGGTCAATATGTGCCACAAATATTGATGCCAGTGCTTGAACAACTTGAGGATGCTTTTATATCGGCGATACACGATCCAAGTTTTCAAAAAGAATTTAACGATCTTTTGGTTAACTACGCTGGTCGCCCGACAGCATTAACACTGTGTAAAAATCTTACCGCAGGGACCAAAACAAAACTATATCTAAAACGTGAAGATTTAGTTCACGGTGGTGCGCATAAAACTAATCAAGTATTAGGCCAAGCATTACTCGCTAAAAGAATGGGTAAAACTGAAATTATTGCCGAAACTGGCGCAGGTCAGCATGGCGTTGCTTCAGCATTGGCGTGTGCATTATTGGGTTTAAAATGCCGAATATATATGGGGGCTAAAGATGTTAAACGCCAAGCTCCGAACGTATTTAGAATGCGACTCATGGGGGCAACAGTTATTCCGGTTGAAACCGGCTCTGCAACCTTAAAAGATGCTTGTAATGAAGCATTGCGAGATTGGTCTGGTAGTTACGAAACCGCTCACTATATGTTAGGTACCGCTGCTGGACCGCACCCATTCCCAACCATAGTGCGTGAATTCCAACAAATAATTAGCCGTGAAGCGAAACAACAAATTTTGGAAAAAGAGGGTCGATTACCTGATGCTGTCATCGCTTGTGTTGGTGGCGGTTCAAACGCAATTGGGATGTTTGCTAATTTTATTGATGATAAGTCAGTAAAATTAATTGGGGTTGAACCAGGAGGCCATGGCATCGAAAGTGGCGAACATGGTGCATCACTTAAACATGGTAAACTCGGTATTTACTTCGGTATGAAAGCCCCAATGATGCAAACCGAAGAAGGCCAAATTGAAGAGTCTTATTCGATTTCTGCAGGCCTTGATTTTCCAGCTGTTGGACCTCAACACGCTTATTTAGATAGTATTGGTCGGGCAGATTATGTCTCTATCACTGATGATGAAGCGCTTGAAGCGTTTCAGGCCTTATCACGCAATGAAGGAATTATTCCGGCTTTAGAGTCATCTCATGCCTTAGCCTATGCACTTAAGATGATTAAAGAAAATCCAAACAAAGAGCAACTATTAATTGTCAATTTATCAGGTCGTGGCGATAAAGATATTTTTACGGTTTACGATGTATTAAAAGCAAAAGGAGAAATAGAATGAGCCGTTATCAAAAACTGTTTGACCGCTTAACAGTCGAAAAACGAGGTGCATTTGTTCCTTTTGTTCCAGTTGGTGATCCTAATCCACAGCTTTCCTATCAAATTATTCAAACAATGATTGATGCAGGGGCTGATGCGTTAGAACTAGGCATTCCTTTTTCTGACCCAATGGCAGATGGTCCAACTATACAAAATGCTAATATTCGTGCTTTTAATGGTGGCATAACCGTTGCAAAATGCTTCGAAATCTTAACCAAAATCCGCGAAAACAATCCTGATATTCCAGTTGGATTATTAATCTATGCCAATTTAGTATTTAAAAATGGTATTGATAACTTCTATGCGAAGTGCGCTAAAGCAGGGGTGGATTCAGTATTAATTGCTGATTTACCTGTAGAGTATGCCGAAGAGTTTACGGGTGCTGCTGAAAAACATGGCATCGCACCAATATTTATCTGTCCACCTAATGCGGACGATGAAGTGATTAAAAATATTGCTAAACGAGGCAAAGGTTATACTTACTTAGTATCACGAGCAGGAGTAACCGGTACAGAAAACCGTGCTAATAAACCACTCACTCATTTACTCGAAAAACTAACTGAATTTAAAGCACCACCAGCAATTCAAGGTTTTGGTATTTCAGAACCCGCTCAAGTTAGTGAAGCAATTAAATCGGGTGCAGCGGGAGCTATTGCTGGATCGGCGACTGTTAAAATCATTGAAAACAATCTTAATAATCCAGACAAAATGCTGAGTGAATTAACAACTTTCGTTAAAACCATGAAAGCAGCAACGCAAAAGTAACATCAACCAATGATTAATCCGCTGAATATTAGGCGGATTAATTCACTTGAAAAACGAATAATTATACATATATAAAACCCAACTATAGATTAATCATAATTGTTCACCAGTTAAAAATCATAGCCCCTTAGTTTCAATAACTTTAAGCTTTTTGTGAATTCTGATATGATTTTGGGTTGCAATTTTTACAAAATACAGTATAATCTTCAGCCATCTATCGCGGGGTGGAGCAGCTTGGTAGCTCGTCGGGCTCATAACCCGAAGGTCGTTGGTTCAAATCCAGCCCCCGCAACCACTTAAATTTTCATTCATATTAATCTATCCTATTTTTATTGTCTGAAAGTTCGAATCAAGTGGCTTCATTATATTATGTTTTATATGTAGCCTCGCTTGTCGGGGTTTTTTTATATGATTTAAACGTTAGTTTAAAAGGAATGTTGGGCTTTATGCCCTTTTTTATTTTCTGCAGTGGAGGTTTGTTTGGCTAATTTAGAACAGCAATTGACCGAAATCATCCAAGAGCCTGTTAATGCACTTGGCTTTGAGCTAGTTGGGGTTGAATACATTCGTGGTCGTTACCCAGTTTTGCGCGTATATATTGATAGTGAAAATGGTATTACCGTTGATGATTGTGCTGATGTTAGTCGACAAATTAGTGCGGTACTTGATGTAGAAGACCCAATTAAGGATGCTTACAATCTTGAGGTCTCCTCACCAGGTATGGATCGACCTTTGTTTACGCTTGAACATTACCAACGTTTTATTGGTGAAGAAGTCACAATAAGTTTGCGTATTCCTGTTGCCAATCGCCGCAAGTGGAAAGGAAAGATTAAATCCATTGATAATGAAATGATTACATTAATCGTGGATGAAAATGATGAAGTGTTTGCTTTTAGTAATATACAAAAAGCGAACATTGTACCTAATTTTAACCTTAAATAGAGTACGGGTGTAAAGGATGAATAAAGAAATTTTAGCTGTTGTTGAAGCGGTATCTAATGAAAAGGCACTTACACGTGACAAAATTTTCGAAGCGCTAGAAACCGCGTTAGCAACGGCCACTAAAAAGAAACATACTGTTGATATAGATGTTGTCGTAAAAATTGACCACAAAACGGGTGATTATGATACGTTCCGCCGTTGGTTAGTGGTTAATGAAGTGACTCAACCTACTAAAGAAATCACATTGGAAGCAGCTCAATTTGAAGATCCTAATGTAAAAGTAGGTGACTATGTTGAAGAACAAATTGAATCAGTCGCATTCGACCGCATTACAACACAAACAGCTAAACAAGTCATCGTTCAAAAAGTACGCGAAGCTGAGCGAGCTATGGTTATTGACATGTTTAGAAACCGAATTGGTGATATCGTAACGGGTATTGTTAAAAAGACCAACCGTGATAGTGTTATCCTTGATTTAGGTAATAACGCTGATGCAATGATGTCTCGCCATGATATGTTACCACGTGAAAACTTCAGAATTGGTGACCGTGTTCGAGGTATTTTATATCTTGTAGAACAAGATAATAAACCAGCACAGCTCTGTGTTAGTCGTTCAAATCCTGAAATGATGGAAGAACTATTCCGTATAGAAGTACCTGAAATCGGCGAAGAGATGATCGACATCAAAGGTGTTGCTCGTGATCCAGGTTCTCGCGCTAAAATTGCTGTTAGCAGTAATGACCGCCGTATTGACCCTGTTGGTGCATGTGTCGGCATGCGAGGTGCTCGCGTTCAAGCTGTTTCGAATGAATTTGGTGGTGAACGTATTGATATTGTTTTATGGGATGATAACCCAGCTCAATATGTTATTAATGCTATGGCACCAGCCGATGTAGTATCTATCGTAGTTGATGAAGACAAACACACTATGGATGTTGCCGTTAATGCCGATACCTTACCGCAAGCTATCGGCCGTAATGGACAAAATATCCGTTTAGCATCACAACTTACTGGTTGGACGTTAAACGTCATGAGTACTGAAGATCTTCAAGAAAAACACCAAGCAGAATCTTTCGCAGCAATCAATAACCTAATGAAACATTTAGATATTGAAGAAGATCTTGCACAACTTTTAGTTGAAGAAGGATTTACTTCACTTGAAGAGCTTGCTTATGTACCAGTAGATGAGTTACTTGAAATTGAAGAACTTGATGAAGAATTGGTTGATGCATTAAGAAATCGAGCAAAAGATGCCTTAACGACTATCGCACTTGCTCACAGTGGTGATAAACGACCTGCACAAGATCTATTAGATCTACCAGGTATGACACAAGAATTAGCCTATCAATTAGCACAACAAGATATTGTGACTCTAGAAGATTTAGCTGAACAAGGTACAGATGATCTTACAGACATTGAAGGTTTAACAAGCAAACAAGCTGGCGATTTTATTATGGCTGCCCGTAATATTTGTTGGTTTGCAAATGAATAATTGAGGGAAAGTTATACATGACCAAAGTATCAATCGAAACACTGGCTCAAGAAATAAATACACCAGTGCAAACACTTTTGCAACAGTTTGCTGATGCCGGAATGAAAAAGACTGCATCAGATACTGTTACTCAAAAGGAAAAAGAAGCTTTGCTTGCGCATTTAAAACCTCAGCAAGGCCCAACAAAATTAACTTTACAACGTAAAACACATTCAACACTAAATGTGTCAAGCGGTGGTGGCAAAAGTAAAGAAATCAAAGTTGAAGTTCGTAAAAAACGCACTATCGTAAAACAAGATCCTGCTGAATTAGAGAAAGCGCGTCTTGAAGCGGAACAAAAAGCGAAACAAGAAGCTGAATTGAAAGCACGTAAAGAGGCTGAAGAAAAAGCTAAACAAGAGGCTCAAGAGCAGAAGAAACGCGAAGAAGCCGAAGCTAAAAAACGCAATCAAGAACAAAAAGCGAAAGTTGCTCAAGAACAAGCAGCTGATCCAAAAGTGAAAAAAGCGCAAGAAGAAAAAGCTCGCTTAGAAGCCGAAGCAAACGAAATCAAGCGTAAAGCGGAAGAAGAAAACCGTCGTAAACTTGAAGAAGAAGCCAAACGCATGGCGGAAGAAGCGCGCAAACTTGCTGAACAATATAGCGATAGTGATGAAACAGATAACAGTGATGATGATGACTATCATGTCACTACATCTAAATATGCTCGTGCAGCTGAAGATGATACCGACCGTGAAGTTGAAGGTGGTCGTGGTCGTGGACGCGGTAGCAAACAGACTAAACAGAAAAAATCGAGCAAATTATCAGAAGGTAAAGCAGAACGTGAAGAAGCGCGTGCCGTAACGCGTAGTAGCCACAAGAAGAAAGGCAAAAGTACTTTACAACAAAGCTTTACTAAACCAGTACAAGCAATTAACCGCGATGTGGTTATTGGTGAAACCATTACTGTTGCCGAACTTGCTAACAAAATGGCAGTAAAAGGTTCAGAAGTAATCAAAACCATGATGAAAATGGGTGCAATGGCAACCATCAATCAGGTTATCGACCAAGAAACCGCTCAACTTGTTGCTGAAGAAATGGGACACAAAGTGGTACTTCGTCGTGAAAACGAACTTGAAGAATCACTAATGAGCGACCGTGATACTGGTGCAGAAAAAGTTTCTCGCGCACCTGTTGTGACTATCATGGGCCATGTTGACCATGGTAAAACCTCACTACTTGACTATATTCGTAAAGCAAAAGTTGCTTCAGGCGAAGCTGGTGGTATTACTCAGCACATCGGTGCTTACCATGTTAAAACCTCAAGCGGAGAAATCACATTCTTAGATACTCCAGGCCATGCTGCATTTACATCAATGCGTGCTCGTGGTGCTAAAGCAACCGACATCGTGGTATTAGTTGTTGCAGCTGATGATGGTGTGATGCCACAAACTATTGAGGCGATTCAACATGCGAAAGCGGCAAATGTACCAATTGTTGTTGCAGTAAACAAAATTGATAAGCCAGAAGCCGATCCGGAACGTGTCAAAGGTGAACTTGCTCAATATGGCGTGATGTCAGAAGATTGGGGCGGTGATACTCAGTTCGTTCATGTTTCAGCAAAAGCTGGTACGGGAATTGACCAACTACTTGAAGCGATTTTATTACAAGCAGAAGTACTTGAACTTACTGCTTATGAATCAGGTATGGCTAGCGGTGTCGTTATCGAATCATTCCTTGATAAAGGTCGTGGTTCTGTTGCTACAGTACTTGTTCAATCAGGTACCTTACGTAAAGGTGATATCGTATTATGTGGATTTGAATATGGTCGTATTCGTGCAATGCGCAACGAATTAGGTAAAGAAGTTACCGAAGCGGGCCCATCAATTCCGGTTGAGATTTTAGGTCTTTCAGGTGTACCGTCAGCAGGTGATGAAGCAACAGTTGTACGTGATGAAAAGAAAGCTCGTGAAGTTGCCTTATATCGTCAAGGTAAATTCCGTGATGTTAAACTTGCACGTCAACAAAAAGCGAAACTTGAAAACATGTTTACTAACATGACTGAAGGTGACGTATCTGAACTTAATATCGTCCTTAAAGCTGACGTACAAGGTTCGGTTGAAGCAATTTCTGATTCATTACTTAAACTATCAACAGATGAAGTTAAAGTTAAAATCATTGGTTCAGGCGTAGGTGGTATCACCGAAACTGATGCATCACTTGCAGCAGCATCTAATGCTATTATCCTTGGTTTTAATGTTCGTGCCGATGCTTCAGCGCGTAAAGTTGTTGAAGCTGAAAACTTAGATTTACGTTACTATTCAGTTATTTATGACTTAATTGATGAAGTTAAACAAGCCATGAGCGGTATGCTTGCTCCAGAATACAAGCAAGAAATTATTGGTCTTGCTGAAGTGCGTGATGTATTTAAATCACCTAAATTTGGTGCAATCGCTGGTTGTATGGTAACTGAAGGCGTAGTTAAACGTCATAACCCAATTCGTGTATTACGTGATAACGTGGTTATCTATGAAGGCGAACTTGAATCATTACGTCGCTTCAAAGATGACGTTAACGAAGTTCGTAACGGCATGGAGTGTGGTATTGGTGTTCGTAACTACAATGATGTTCGCGTTGGCGATACTATCGAAGTCTTTGAAACTGTCGAAATCCAGCGTACTATTTAGTTAATACGCTAAATAAGCAAGGTTTTTATAAACCTTGCTTATTCACATTTTAAGGAAAATAGATATGGCAAAAGCATTTAATCGATCATCTCGGGTCGGACACGAATTACAAAAAGAGATTGCGATTATTTTACAGCGTGAAATCAAAGATCCACGTTTAGGCATGGTAACGGTTTCGGGTGTAGATATTTCACGTGATCTCTCTTATGCAAAAGTGTTTGTAACGTTTTTAAATGATGATGATCCACAAGTTATCGAGCAAGGATTGACTGTCTTAAATGATGCTAAAGGGTATATTCGAACACTCATTGGTAAAGCAATGCGTTTACGAATTATTCCTGAAATTAAATTCTTTTATGATGAATCACTTGTTAAAGGTATGCAGATGTCTAGTCTAGTATCTGATGTTATTAAACAAGATAACGAACGTCATAAAGATTAATAATAAAATTGCTCAATATTGTAAAAAATATTGAGGAGTGTGATCCGTTTCAAATAAAATATCGATGATGAATATAAAAAAAACTCGCCGTGATGTTCACGGCGTTTTGTTATTAGACAAACCACAAGGCATGACATCAAATGATGCCTTACAAAAAGTGAAAAGATTATTCAACGCAAAAAAAGCAGGGCATACTGGCGCGCTAGATCCATTAGCCACTGGAATGTTACCTATCTGTTTTGGTGAAGCGACGAAATTTTCACAATACTTATTAGATTCTGACAAACGCTATCGCGTGATCGCCAAATTGGGTGAACGTACCGATACGTCTGATGCGGATGGTCAAATAATTTCTACTAGATCGGTTAATATCACTCAATCACAAATCGACGAAGCATTAACTCATTTTCGCGGCGATATTTTACAAGTTCCAACCATGTTTTCGGCTTTAAAATATCAAGGCAAACCACTTTATGAATATGCTCGCCAAGGTATTGTTATAGAGCGAGAAGCTAGACCCATTACAATTTATGACAACCAGTTTATCCAATACGATTCAACTAAGCACGAATTAACCTTAGAAATCCATTGTTCAAAAGGGACTTATATTCGTACCATTATTGATGATTTAGGTGAATTACTTGGCTGTGGTGCACATGTAATTTATTTAAGACGTCTACAAGTATCAAATTATCCTATCGATAATATGATCACCCTAGATGAATTGCAAAATGAACCATTGCTTATGCCAGTCGATAGCCCACTACAAGACCGCCCTAAAGTGGTATTAAGTGAAAGCCAAGGTAAAGACATTTTATTAGGTAGAACCGTAATTGTTGAAAACAGTGTAAGTGTTGAAACATTAGTCAGAATTTATCAAGGCCAACAATTTATTGGTGCAGGAACTCAAATCCTTAATAAATTGTCACCTAAAAGATTAATTTCAACATCCTAATTAAATCGTTAATCAATTTAAAATATTAGCAATTAGTAAAAAACATTTCGGTATCAATAGTATGGCATTGTGATAATGATGTCATATTATGTTCAAGAAGATCACATAACAATTGTGCTGATTTACATCCCATTTTGTATAAAGGCTTATTGACTCTACTCAATTGATCTAATTCATTATATTGAAGATCATTGGTATGGCTAATATAAGTAATTGCAAGCGGATGTAGTAATTGTGATTGGCTCTTTTTGACTTGGTGTAATGCGCCAAAAAGTGAACGATAATTCGATAAATAATTTTGCGTATGATAGCAATCATAACAAGAGAGACTACTCAAATCCTCAAAAATAACGGCTGTCGGCGGCTTATTGCTTTGAAGTAGTGTCTTAATGGCATCTCGCCCATGTTCATACGTAAGGCAACCTTGAATGACATAATCACTATCGATCGGCATATTGATTCGTTGAAAAGCCTGTTGATAGCCTTGCAAGAAAAATGAGGAGTTAGTATTTTTATCGCTATTAATAAAAATTGCGATCTTATTATGCCCCTGCTCAATTAAATGCTGAGTGGTTTGATATCCAATTGTCAGATGATCGAAATGAACACAGGTAAAATTCTTCTTAAAATGATTAACAAATACAATTGGTGGTAATGAATTTTTATAACTATATAGCTGGGTAAGGTAGGGAGCTTGATTTATAATGATAATGCCAATAAAACAATTCTGCTTAATATATTGAATTAAATAATAGAGATCATTTTTAACCTTATAAGGAAATTGTAAATAAAACAGTTGAAACCCAGCTTCATGTAAAACTTGCTCAATACCAAAATTGATTAAGCTTTTAGAGATAAGCTGATTATCAACAACTAAAATTTTATTGCTTTCATGAACGGGTTGATAATCTTTTAAATTTTTTGATAGATCAACATTTAAAGCCTTCATCGCCTGATAAACAAGAAATTGAGTTTGTGGAGATGTTAGGTTGGGTGTTCTTAATACTCTTGATACAGATGCGATTGAAACCTTTGCCTCTTTCGCTATCATTGATAATGAGATCTTCGCCATAATTATAAATTTAGTTAAATATAAAATTACTTTAACGAGGATTATTAAAATTGTAATCAACTAAAATTCAATTTTTCGAGCAAGATTCCAAAATTTTAAAAATATCTTTTTTCCAAAATCTTTAACAATAAAGTGGTATAATTGCCATTAAATACTTTAATTCGGGTTTATCATATGTCTGCATGGAATATCGCCATTGTTGGTGCGACAGGACAAGTAGGTTCTGCGCTAATTGAGTTATTAAATGACTCAAAAACTATTGAAATTGAAAATCTCTATTTAGTCGGTAGCGATAACAGCGCTGGCGAAGTAATTCGTTTTGCCGGTAAAAATTTAACCGTCATTGATAGTGAGCAAATGGATTGGAGCCAATGCCATTTTGCCTTTTTTGTTGCAGGTACTAAAACTAGCGAAAAATATGCTCAAACAGCTGCTCAAGCAGGCTGTATCGTTATTGATGCGAGCGGATTTTTTGCTGATCAAGACCATATCCCATTAATTGTACCTAAAGTAAATAACAGCGTATTAACCGAATATCGCAATGAAAATATCATTGCTGTTGCAAGCCCAACCGTATCTCAATTATTACGTTGCGTTGCATCACTAACCGATATTCAATTACTGACTAATCTTCATTTAACCAGCTTTATTCCTTCATCATTATATGGCAAGCCAGGTGTGGATGAACTGGCAGGACAAAGCGCTAGATTACTCAATGGAATGCCAGTTGATAACGAGCTATTTGACAATCAACTTGCCTTTAACTTATTACCGCTTTCGCATGAGTCTGATCACCAAAGTTTAGGTGAACACACTCAAATTAACCAAATTCGTAAAGTGATAAGTAATTATGATTTACCTATCTCAATTGAATCCGTTATTGTGCCGGTATTTTATGGACTAGCTCAAGCGGTGAATGTTTCCTGTAGCTTACCCATTGAATTAGACATGGCTCGTTTTAGTGAATTTGGCGTTGAAGTAAAAAGTGAAGATTTACCAACCCCAGTAACCGAAGTCAATACCGAAGGTGAAAAGAACTTAACCATTAAACTCGCTAATTTACGACACAGCTATGGAAATTATGAACAAATTCAATTTTGGTCAGTAGCAGATAATATCCGTTACTTAGGTGGACTAATGTTAATCGAGACACTTGAGATCCTGATTAATGACTACCTCTAAAATTGCATTAGGTATCGAATATGATGGTAGTGGCTATTTTGGTTGGCAACGACAACAGCACGTTGACTCTATTCAAGAAAGATTAGAATCGGCTTTGTCTGTCATAGCTAACGAGCCAATAGCCGTATTTTGTGCAGGACGAACCGACGCTGGTGTACATGCCACAGGGCAAGTAATTCATTTTGAAACCAACGCTCAGCGCGGTGAGGCAGCATGGACAATGGGCGTAAACTCTCATCTTCCTGACAATATCGCTGTACGGTGGTCAAAAAGTGTGGATGACAGTTTTCATGCTAGATTTAGCGCAACTGCTCGACGTTACCGATATGTGATTTATAATCATCGTTATCGTCCAGCAATTTTGGCCAAAGGCGTAACGCATTATTATCTGCCATTAAATGAAGAACTGATGCACCAAGCGGGGCAATATTTATTAGGTGAAAATGATTTCTCATCATTTAGAGCTGCGCAGTGTCAATCGCGAACGCCCTGGCGTAATATTCATCATATTCAAGTTACAAGACAGGGTGAATATGTTATTGTCGATATCAAAGCAAATGCCTTTGTACATCATATGGTACGCAATATTGTCGGAAGTTTGTTAGAGGTTGGTGCAGGTAATCAACCACCACAATGGATTGATGAGCTATTAAAAGCGAAAGATCGTACTCAAGCTGCAGCAACCGCGAAACCTGAAGGTTTATATTTGGTTCAGGTAGATTATCCATTAGAATATCAAATTCCTGATTGCGCTTTAGGGCCATTATTTATAAAGTAAGCAAATTAGCTATAGATTAAATTAAATAAAAAGATGAATGCAATGAATACTGATGATTCAAATAAAGAACTCAAAAATCAAGACGCAAAAAAATCAAAAGTACAAAATATAAAATTACCACCTCACTCAATCGAGGCAGAACAAGCTGTGCTTGGTAGCCTAATGCTGGATAATCAGCGTTGGGATGTTGTTGCTGAAATGATTACCGACCGTGATTTTTATTCTCGTCATCACCAACTCATATTTTCAGAAATGCATACCTTAGTCAGTCGTGGTACCCCGATTGACTTAATCACTTTGTCTGAAAGCTTAGAAAGTAAAGACTTACTTGTTGATGTGGGGGGATTTGCTTATTTAGCTGAGTTATCGAAAAACACACCAAGCGCCATTAACGTAGTGGCCTATACCGATATTATCCGCCAGCAAGCGATATTGCGGGAACTGATTAGTGCTTCAAATGAAATTGCTGATAACTGTTACTCAACTGAAGGCCGAGACAGTACCGAAATTTTAGACTTAGCTGAAAGCAAAATCTTCCAAATTGCCGAAAGCCGTACTAAGCAGGGTGAAGGACCGAAAAATATTACCGATGTGCTAGAAGCTACTGTCGCAAAAATTGAAGAGTTATTCCAGCGTCCACATGATGGCGTGACAGGGGTCTCAACCGGCTTCCTTGATTTAGATAAAAAAACCGCAGGATTACAGCGTTCAGACTTAATTATTATTGCAGCTCGTCCATCAATGGGTAAAACCACATTTGCGATGAACCTTTGTGAAAACGCCGCTATGATGCAAGATAAGCCGGTACTAATCTTTAGTTTAGAAATGCCATCAGAACAGATTATGATGCGTATGCTGGCCTCGTTATCACGTGTTGATCAGACTCGTATTCGTACAGGCCAACTACAAGATGATGATTGGGCAAGAATATCGAGCACCATGGGACTTTTACTTGAAAAGAAAAACATCTACATTGATGACTCATCAGGATTAACCCCTATGGAGCTACGCTCACGAGCAAGACGAATTTACCGTGAACATAAAGGATTAAGTATGATCATGGTCGATTACTTACAGCTGATGCGAGTACCAAACATATCAGAAAACCGAACGCTTGAAATCGCCGAGATCTCACGCTCATTAAAAGCATTAGCCAAAGAGTTACAAATTCCGGTTGTTGCTCTTTCACAGCTAAACCGAAGCTTAGAACAACGCGCCGATAAACGACCTGTTAACTCCGACTTACGTGAATCAGGATCTATCGAACAAGATGCCGATGTAATTATGTTCATCTATCGTGACGAAGTATATAACGAAGCATCAGAACATAAAGGTATTGCCGAAATCATCTTAGGTAAACAGCGAAATGGTCCAATTGGTAAAGTACGCTTAACTTTCCAAGGTCAATTCTCAAGGTTTGATAATTACGCTGATGCGGGTAAATATTTGGATGACGAATAATTGAAGTATCGTAAATGTGAAAAACAATACTTCAATTAACGCCTTATTTTTTTATTAGCGTAGATCCGATAAAACTGGGCAAGAGTAAAAATCACTGCTTGTAAAATCACAATACAAGCACTGGTTGACGCATCTATATGAAAACTGATTAAAGTACCAGTTACTGTCGAAAATACCGATACAATTACTGCAATCACTAACATCTTTTCAAAACGTTTAGTCAATAAAAATGCGGTTATGCCCGGCGCAATTAACATCGCAATCACCAAAATAACACCTGCAGCTTTAAGTGATCCAACAATAGTCAATGCTAAAATACTTAATAAACCGTAATGTAATAATTTAACTGGCAAACCAACTACTCTTGCTTGTACGGGATCAAAACAATACAGCATTAAATCACGGCGTTTAATGATAACTAAAATCGAAACAATGCTTGCAATCGTAATAATTTGGATGAGTTCTTGATAGCTTGTTCCCAACACACTACCAAATAAAATATGATTCAAATGTTGCGACGTTTCCACTTTAGAAAACAGTACTAAACCAAAAGCAAACATTCCCGAAAAAACGATGCCCATTACAGTATCTTCCTTTATTCGACTGTTATCTTTAATGTAACCAGTGGCAACCGAACAAAATAACCCTGACGCAAATGCACCAATTATTAAAGGGATCCCAGCTAAATAAGCAAGTACAATACCGGGTAATACCGCGTGAGAAATAGCATCGCCCATCAATGACCAGCCTTTTAACACTAAAAAGCATGACAGTAGGGCGCAAACAATACCAGTAGCTAGCGCAGCTAGAATGGCACGTTGAACAAAAGGAATTGTAAGAGGATGATAGATAAGTTCCCATATCATACTGAACCTCCTTGTCTTGCTTGGCTGATTCGGCGTGAAATCAACCCTTGTCTTGGTGCAAATAAAAATGCAGCCAAAAAGACTAAAGTTTGTAATGTCACAATCACACCACCTGTTTCACCATTAAGGAAATAACTGATCCAAGCGCCAATTGCACTCGTCAGTGCACCGATGATAACTGAAATAATTAACAATCGTGAAAATCTATCGGTAAGTAAGTAAGCCGTCGCGCCAGGGGTTACTACCATCGCTATGACCAAGATTGCACCGACCGTTTGCAGTGCAGCAACAGTACAGGCACTTAAAATAGTAAAAAAAAGAATCTTTAACTGTAATGGTTTTAAGCCAATTGAACGAGCATGAGTTTCATCAAAAAAGACCACTAACAGATCCTTCCAAAAAAACAGTAGCAAAATCAGTGAAACTAAAATAATAATTTGCACTTGCCACATATCACTATCATCAATTCCCAAAATATTACCAAAAATAATAGTTTGCACATTAACAGAAGTTGGATTTAGTGAAATGATTAAAAGACCAATAGCAAAAAAGGTCGAAAAGATAAAACCAATAATGGCATCTTCTTTTAAACGAGTGAAAGCACGTACAATTGTTATTGATAAAGCCGCTAACAAACCGGTAAAAAAAGCGCCCACTGAATAAGGTAAGCCAAGCGCATAAGCACCCGCCACACCGGGCACTACTGAGTGCGAAAGAGCATCACCCATTAAAGACCAGCCTTTTAACATCAAAAACGCCGACAAAAATGCGCAAGCTGCACCAACAATACTACTTACCCAAATGGCTTTTAACATAAAGCCATAAGTAAAAGGTTCAAGAAGCAGTTCCATTTAGTGTTGCCTTTTAGTTTCAATAACGGTTGGTTCGACTAGAAAATCTTTGTGAGCCGAGTCATCATTGCCTTCACCATAAAATATAGCTGCCCTCTCATCATCAGTTAAAATAGACATTTTACGAGGATCTTCATCTTGGTGTAATTGCTCACCAGACAAGCTTAAATAACGTAGTGCGCCACCAAATGTCATCATCAAATTTTGTGGGGTAAATGTTGTTTTAGTTTCACCAAAAGCCAACACGGTTTGATTAATCAACACTACCTGATCACAAAACTCTGGCACACTACCTAAATTGTGGGTAGAAACTAAAATCAAATGGCCTTCATCACGAAGATCTTTAAGCAGATCGATAATGGCATTTTCGGTTTTCACATCAACGCCCGTAAATGGCTCGTCTAACAACAATACCTTACCTTGTTGAGCCAAAGCTCTAGCTAAAAAGACACGTTTTTTTTGACCGCCAGAAAGTTGACCAATCTGGCGATGCTTAAAATCCAACATATTGACTCGTTCTAGTGCCAGATCGACTTGTCTTTTATCTTCCTTACTTGGTATTCGTAAAAAAGACATATGACCATAACGCCCCATCATCACCACATCCGATACCAAAACCGGAAAATCCCAATCGACTTCTTCAGTTTGAGGAACATAGGCAATAATATTTTGCTTTAATGCTTGTTTTACCGAAATATCATTAAACGTCACTTGTCCTTTAGTGGGTTTTATCATCCCCATAATGCTTTTAAATAGTGTCGATTTCCCACTACCATTAACGCCGACAAGTGCACAGATAGTGCCACCATTCAAACGAAAACTCGCATCATGAATTGCTGTATGACCATTATTATAGGTCACGGTAATATCATCAACATTTAAGCAAATTTGAGTCATTATTTTTCGAATCCTTTAGCGATTGTTTCAACCGTCACTTTTAATAAATCGATATAAGTAGGAACAGGGCCATCTTTAGTAGAAAGTGAATCAACATACAAAACACCACCATAAGTAGCGCCAGTTTCTTTACTTACCTGCTTAGCAGGTTTATCAGAAATTGTACTCTCACTAAATAAAACAGGTATATTATTAGCACGTACTAAATCAATAAGATGCTTAACTTGTTTAGGTGTACCTTGTTGCTCGGCATTAATCGGCCAGAGATACGCCTCTTTAAGATTATAATCACGTGCTAAATAACTAAAAGCGCCTTCACTGGTCACTAACCAACGCTGTGATTCAGGGATCTTAGCTAAACGCTCACGAAGTGGGGCATCAAGCGCCTTAATTTTTGCCACATATTCTGCGGCATTCTTATTATATATTTCGGCGTTTTTCGAATCATATTTAACCAAAGCCGCACGAATATTTTCGACATAAGTTAAAGCAAGTGTTGGTGACATCCAAGCATGAGGATTTGGATTACCTTTATAGCTACCTTCTTGAATCGGCATTGGCTCAATGCCTTCTGTTACGACAACTGAAGGCACATCTTTAATATCTTCAAAAAAGCGCTCAAACCAAAGTTCTAAGTTTAAACCATTCCACAACACCAAATCGGCAGACAGTGCTTTATTAATATCTTGTGGTGTAGGATCGTATTCATGAATTTCGGCGCCAACTTTAGTGATTGACTCCACAACTGCGGCATCACCAGCCACGTTTTGGGCAATATCTTGTATAACAGTAAATGTGGTAACAACTTTAAATTTTTTCTCATCAGCTGATGATGAATTGGTCAGACCCGTCAAAACCAGTAGCGATGCTAAAATCGCATTTAATAATGTCTTACGGCTTTTAAAAAAATTGAATTTCATTGATTAATCCTTATTGTATACTATCTGTTCGAACTCAATCAAGTACAGAAAATAAGCTGTAGATAAACGATCAGAAATGTACGAAATCCTTTTCTAGATCACTCCCTATTACTTTAAAAATGCAAAAATGATATTTTAAATGTTAATGAGAATTATTATCATTAATAAAATAAAAGTCAAATTTTTTATTACTCAATATTAAACAAAAATACAAAAAAAGCGTAGCCAGATACATCTATTAGAACGATAGATAATGTAGTGTTAAACTGGAGATGATATCGCACTCCATCAAAAAAGTAGAATGACAACTTATAAATAACGAGGCTAAATATGAAACTACGTAAAGTAATGATTATTGGTGTAGGAAATGTCGGTTCAACCACCGCTTATACATTAGTCAATCGTGGATTTTGTGAAGAGATCGCACTAGTCGACCTTAATAAAGACTTAGCCTACGGTCACGCACAAGATCTACTCGATGCCGCCGCTTATCGCCAAAACATGATAAAAGTCAGTTTACGTGAATCGACGGACTGTGCTGATATCGATATAGCCATTATTACTGTCACCTCAGGACTGGCACAAAAAAGCAGGGCAGAAGAGCTGTCAGGCACATCTAAAATCATGGCTAATCTTATTCCCAACATGATGAAAAGCGGATTCAAAGGCATATTCCTAATTGCCACAAACCCGTGTGATGCAATTACTTATCAAGTCTGGAAACTATCTGGTTTACCTCGTCATCGCGTCATTGGTACAGGTGTTTGGCTCGATACAGTTCGCCTGCGACGACTACTCGGCGAACAAATGGATATTGGCCCACAAAGTATTGACGCCTTTATTGTTGGCGAACACGGAGACTCACAGTTTCCCGTCTGGTCTCACTCATCGGTTTATGGTATCAACCTCAATGATTTAGAAAACAAAAAAATCGACTTTAATGACATTGGATTAAAAGCTAAAAATAAAGGCTTCGAAATTGTCAAATACAAACACTGCACTGAATACGGCATTGCCAGCACGATTGCTGAAATTTGCCAACACATCTTCACCAACAGCCATCGAGCATTAGCATTAAGCTGTGTACTAGATGGTGAGTATGGGTATAAAGATGTCGCTATAGGGGTACCGGCAATTTTAGATCAGCATGGAATTAAAAAAGTGATACACCTTGACTTTAGCGATCACGAAAAACAGCTGTTTGATAAAAGTATCAATATAGTGAAGGGTTATATTCAACATATTAATTAATCTTATTAAAGTTTAATCTTATTGCATACTTTTTATCAGCCGATAAGCATTTTATCTGATTCTATTTAAAGCCGATTAATAAATCGGCTTCTTGTACAATTTGATTTTTGATGATTGGGTAAATTTACGTCATAAAAATGGTGTATAGTCATTGTTGCAATTAATATGCAATATTTTCTTACCACATTGAACACACTCAAAGAGATAACCAGTCAATGCGCCATCTTTGGATAATGACGTTCTTACTCCTCAATAAGATGAATTGTTTCCTGCAATTTTTTCAATTCAGCAGTACTTAGAAAATAATTAATAGAATTTTTAATATAATCAGCTATTTGTTTATATGTTTGTAAATTATCGGATATAGGATAACAGTCAATATAATGACTAAATGACACGATATCATCAATATCGGCAAACTGTTGCTTGGTAAGTTTATTCAAATATTGCTTTAAATTTTTAGTTTGACAGTTTACCGGAGAGGCTTGTAACCAAAACTGATTGTCATGAAACTGATAAGTTAAATCAATAGCTTTTTTATATTGATAGATATCGTCTTTTACCTCCGCTACATAGCCGAGTTCATAAACAGCGTCTAGTTTAATATGAAATAGCTGATCTTTAATCGTGGATGAAAAGTAAAATATGTGATCTTCATGTCCAGTTTTTCCCGCTACCATTAATTCATCTAGATATTTTCCATTTTTGTCAAAAGCATTAATTAATTTGATATCTTCGTTGAAACCTTCGCCTATACCATCAAAAGTAAAATCATAGAGTATGAATTTGATATCACCCATTTCAAAGCGGCCAATAGCTTTTAGATTTTTTAGCGTAAAATAGTTGTCGGTTTCAACAATAGGCTTATCATAATAGCTATAATCATCATCATCGAAATGGAAAAATTTGCTATCAACATATATTCCAGTGACGGTATTATAGCTATCAATAGGCATGGATAAAACAGGTAAACTTTGATAGAAGTCATCGAAGGAATCAAAATGCTTTCTATGATTAAATGAGTTATCATTGGCAAACACTACATGAGTGTTAAACAGAGTAAAAAATATCGCTAAACATAAAGTAGAAACTATTTTTTTCATTTTCCTATAAAATCCCTTTTTATTACTAAATATTTAGAATTTTTGCAGTCAGTATATTTCATGAAATAAGTTTTTCTTTCTGCAATGTTACATCTTCATAACTATTTAATTATGTAGATAAATTATGGCATTAGTTTTGACCAAAAATCCAGATTTATCTTATTGATCGAGACTAAAGCATTTAGCAATGGGATAATTTCGGCCAATCCTACATAAATGCACAAGGTTCATTGTGTTAACCATACTTCTTGCTGCTATGATGAATAACTTGGTGTTTTCAATATGAGCTCGTTACACCATGGATAGATATATTCAGGCTCTTTGTAAAGCGGTAAGTCATATTTTATTGAGCGAATTTTATGACATAAATCCCATCTTTTTTGACTGAAAATATCTAGTTGATAAGCGTTGGAATGATATTAAAAAGTAGGTAAACACATACCTACTCCTCAATAATACGAATTGTTTCATGCAATTTTTTTAATTCAGCAGAACTAAGAAAATAACTTCTAGCATTATTAATATATTCAGCGATTTGTTTATATGTTTGCAAATTATCGGATATAGGATAACAGTCAATATAATCACTAAATGCCACGATATCATCAATATCGGCAAACTCTTGCTCGGTAAGTTTATTCAAATATTGCTGTAAATTTACAGTTTGACAGTTTACAGGAGGTTTTTTTAACCAAAACTGATTGTCACGAAACTGATAAGTTAAATCAATCGTTGTTTTATCTTCTACATCATAAACAGAGTCTAGTTTAATATGAAATAGCTGATCTTTAATCATGGATGAAAAGTAAAATATGTGATCTTCATGTCTATCTTTTCCTGCTACCATTAATTCATCTAGATATTTTCCATTTTTGTCAAAAGCATTAATTAATTTGATATCTTCGTTGAAACCTTCGCCTATACCATCAAAAGTAAAATCATAGAGTATAAATTTGATATCACCCATTTCAAAGCGACCAATAGCTTTTAGATTTTTTAGCGTATAATATTTGTCGACTTCAATAATTGGTTCATCATAATAGCTATAATCATCATCATCGAAATGAAAAAATTTTCTATCAACATATATTCCATTGACGGTATTATTGTTATCAATAGGCATGGATAAAACAGGTAAACTTTGATAGAAGTCATCGAAGGAATCAAAATGCTTTCTATGATTAAATGAGTGATCATCCGCAAACACTACATGAGTGTTAAACAGAGTAAAAAATATCGCTAAATACAAAGTTGAAACTATTTTTTTCATTTTCCTATAAAATCCCTTTTATTACTAAATATTTACATTTTTTGCAGTCAGTATATTTCATGAAATAAGTTTTTCTTTCTGCAATGTTACATCTTCATAACTATTTAATTATGTAGATAAATTATGGCATTACTATTAACCAAAAATCCAGATTTATCTGATTGTTGAGACTAAAGCATTTAGTAATGGGATAATTATTGGAAATTATAGAAATAATGGAAAGTGGTGTTGTGATAGCAGCAATTTCGCCAATGAATTTAAGAAAGGTATCAGGTTTAGTTGAATAGAATAGTTAAATTAAACTGACTAGATTGTATTTTATTTGCCATTATATCGTTAACACTAAACGATATAATGGCATTTCTAGATTAAGCTTATTTTATCTATTTTGCCAAAAACTATTTTTTATCTGGCAATGCATAAGCAATAACATAATCGCCACGCACAGGAGATTGTCTTGCGCCACTAGCGGAAATCACAATATATTGTTTACCTGTTTTTGGTGAGATATAGGTTATTGGAGTACCTTGACTACCCACCGGTAATCTCGCTTTCCAAACTTCTTCACCTGTAACCGAATCAAAGGCTCTTAGGTAAAAATCTTGCGTAGCAGCAAAGAATAATAAACCGGATTTAGTCGCCATTGGTCCACCAATGGTCGGCATACCGATTGGAGCAGGTAAATGCATAGGTATACCTAAAATACCCGTATCCATAACAGTGCCTAAAGGTTTTTGCCAAACTACTTGACGTGATTTAAGATCAATAGCTGTCATTGTACCATACGGTGGTTTTTGGCATGGAACGCCAAGAGGTGAGGTAAATCTTAAACGCATTGCACCAAATGGTGTTCCTTTTTGTGGAACAATACCCATCTCAATCCCGCTTGAATTTTTCGGAATTTGATCTTGAGGAATCATCCAATTTTTCAAGCCAATACGCATATCATTAACAAACATTAAATTGTTTTGAGGATCAACTGCCACGCTACCCCAGTTCATACCACCCAACGATCCTGGATATTGTAACGTTTTAGTCATACCCGGCGGAGTGAACAGACCATGATATTCAGAACCAACAAAGTCAATACGACAAAGAAGCTGATCATATGGTGTTGCTCCCCACATATCGAACTCAGTTAAGGTTTCATTACCAATTGAAGGCATCCCCACTGAAAATGGTTGAGTCGGAGAATAATATTCACCCGGAACATTACCTTGCGGAACAGGTTTTTCTTGGACTTCTGCAACAGGTTTACCCGTTACGCGATTAAGCATAAAAATTTGACCGGATTTTGTGGTTTGTACAATGACTTTTGTCACGCCACCATTTTCATTTGGAATATCATAAAGTAATGGTTGGGAAGGTAAATCATAATCCCATAAATCATGATGAGCCGTTCTAAATGTCCAACGAATTTGTCCGGTTTTACGTTCTAAAGCCACAATAGACGAATTAAAATCATCATCATAATGAGTTCGGCCACCACCAAAAAAGTCTGGGGTTGCATTACCGGTTGGAGCATAAACAAGATCAAGCTCTGGATCGTAAGCTGTTGTTGCCCAAACATTAACGGTACCGCGAGTATAAGTTTCATTTGCAGGTGGTACATCGGTGATATTTGGATTACCTGGATCCCACGCCCAAACCAAATTACCAGAATGAACATCAAAAGCTCGAACTACCCCGCCAGGTTCATTGATTGAAAAGTTATCGGCAACCCGTCCACCAACAACAATAACATCTTTGGCTACTAACGGTGCAGCAGTCGGTTCATAATAGCCTGGCGGAATATCACCCATATTTTTCTTAAGATCCACAACACCTTTATCACCAAAATCTTCACATAATTTACCGGTATTGGCATCGATTGCCATTAAACGGGCATCAATAGTGTTCATAATGATTCTAGCTGAACAAGTCGCATTACTATTGCTAACATTATCTAAACTATCTTCATAATAAGCTAAGCCTCGACAACGCTCCCAGTTTGGAGTTGATGCTTTAGGATCATAGCGCCATTTTTGTTGACCTGAATCTGCATCTAAAGCAATCACAATATTTGTTGGGGTGCAGAGATAAACATTTTGGCCAATTTGTAATGGCGTATTTTGATCTTCCGGACCTGAACCGCTGTTATAAGGCACATAACCGGTACGATAAGTCCATGCGACTTGAAGATCTTTTACATTCTCTTTGTTAATTTGCTCCGCTCCGGAAAAACGCGTCCCTTTAGTGGTATTCGCATATTGTCTCCAATCAAGCAGATTGTCTGTAGGTTTCAATTGATTGTTGGCTAAAGGTACTGCATTTTTAATCACATTATGTTCCTGGAACATAAATCCGAGCGAAACACAAAGCGCAACAAAAATAAAAATACCGACAGCATACCCACCTTTGCCAGCTTTATTATCGCCTGTTTCATGTTTCTTTAATGTTGGATAAGCAAATGCAATAAGCATTGCAAAACCACCAAATACCATTAAACGAGAAAATAACGGCCAGAACTGCAAACCAACTTCATATAATGCCCAAACAATTGTTAAGGCATAAGCTAAAGCATAAAGCCATGCACCTTTAGTGTTTTGCTTAAATAAAAGAAATGAGGAAACGATTTGCACCAACCCCATTAATAAAAAATACCAACTACCACCAACGGCAACAAGTCGCACACCGTTAATGGTCAAAAACAGCCCGCTGATTAATAAAATTGTGGCAACAAGCCATAAATAAAATTTTTTAGCACCATTTATCTTTATCATGAATAATCCTTATACTTAATATTAATCTTACTATTGATTAAATTTCTCAGTTAATTTGACGATGTTTAATGAGTAATGGTAGAAAACGACGGGGGTAAAAGATGAACTCCTTAATTATTTATCATCATCCATCAACAAGGCAAAAACTTGTCTGATAAATATGCAATTAATATGCTCTCAATCATTGAGAAAAACAATAGGGGCATGAAAAATTTTTTTGACTTTTTTGCGATTAAAATTCACGTATTTTAATATCCCAAAATAATAAATTTTATGGTTAAAAATCAAATTATTAGCATAAAGTTAACGCATACTTTTATCATATAAAGCATATTAGTCTGATTGAATGTTTCGCCAGTTTAAACAAACTGAAAGGATTTCTTGATTTTTTTATAACTCAAAAAAGTTGAGGAGCAGGTTTTTTAGGTTATAAATTCTACTTTAAAAAGTTATTAAATGATCAAAACGACGATTTTAAACACTAAAATAAAATTTTTCAGGATCAACATACCAAATTTTAAAGATTTGTAATTGCAATATATTTAATTAAAACAGTAATTAACCAATTAATAGTCAGATCCTTTTTAGATCATATTTACGAAAGCTAACGTAATTGAGTGAAAAAAAGTGTTGCATCGTGTTTTTCCAATCACTATACTTTTTACACGGTTTTAGTTAAGAAACTAAAATTTAATTTAAAAGTATAAAATTTCAAATAAATCATAAAATTACTTGACAGGATTGTCGCAAATGTTTTATAATTTCCAACAGGCAACAGGCAACAGGCAACTTGGCTAACCTCTAATTTAAATTCGTCTAAGTTCAGCTTCCAACGTTCATTTTACACCGAGATTTATTTTTCCACGCAATTATGTGGAATTCTGCGAATTATCGCGCGATCCGCTTTTCGATCCTCTTATTCTTTTAAATTATCTTGGTGGATTCTTTTAGGTTCGGTTATTTTACATCCTTTTTCTAGCTTCGCATTAACTTCACAGACTACAAAAAATCCGATTCAAGGTAGCGCACCTTATTTAACCTTTGATGGTGGTCGTACTCGTGTGGTTGATACTGATGCTTTGCTTGGGATTACGTTATCTAATGGTGTTAAATATACGCCTTCAACTAATACTTCCGTTACAACGCCAATCGTGTTGCCTGTTGCGGGTCAAAGTTTTGCTGATATTGATATGTTGGTTCCTGCTTATACTAATTCAGTCGCTTTAAGCTTTCTTATCGGCCCACCTTATAATTATTGGGGAGATGATGATGGTGATACTGACGTTACCGCTACTGGTAGTTTAAGTTTATCTATCGTTGATAAATATAATCAGCCCGTCACACGTCATACTGTTCCAGATATTTGCAAGGCGCCTTATCAGGTTAAATTAGCTAGCACTGACGGCACATTAAGTACTCGTTATGGCGTTCCAAGTAGTCGTATTTTCAGCGCAAGTAATGTTACTTATTATATCAATCCACAAGCAGGGGCTGTGGTTTGTTTTGCTAGGCCTAACTTAATATATTTAATTATTGAGAATGAATATCATTATTTTAATCACGTATCTGGTCCTGCTTCTATTTGGAACCCTGCTAAGGGCTTTTTACTTCAATCAATTACGCCGTCATCTTATGGTTTAAATTTTCCAACTACTGGCGCTAACAATTTGTATTTTGACTTAGACATTGCTGGTAGTAATCAGGCTTTATCTTGGGCTCCTGTCTCGCATGATGGCATCACTGCTACTATGACTAGTTCTACAGCGACAGGTGTACGCGTCACTTTAACCGGTCCTGTTTTAACTAAATCCCGATGGAATTCTAGCAATTTTGCTGTTGAGATTCCTGCAATTAAGCCGCCTACATTGCCACAAACATTCGAGTTAGTCGGTCGCGATAATAGTGGTAAAGCTGTCATTAAATATGGTTTTGTATTAAAGCAGTGGTTTTATCCTTCTAACCAAGCTTATACTTATGATAAAGCATCATCTATCTGTAGTGATCAACGTTTACGTTTAGCTACGGTTAAAGATTTAACTAATGCTTCTTGTAATGGGATAAATTCTCGTAGTGAGTGTAAAGGTGCCGTCGGCGCAATACCTTCATCACCTAATAATTACTTTCAGCGTATAATTGGTGCAGGATTGTTTAGTGAGTGGGGCTCAACGCACTCATATAATAACATCGGTTTTTTTGACCTCAGTTACTACTGGACTAGTGATGGAATAATGCCTCCTTTAAAAGGCCGTAAATCATCAATAACTCCTACTCAGAACCGTAAATTTGCCGTTAGTCCGAGAAATGGTTCGATAACACGTTTTTCCATTAAGAGTTCTAGTCCCATGCTCTGTGTCTCGCCTTAGCCTTTTTAATTTCTTGAAAGAGGGAATAGGGGAAGGAACTATAGCGTTAAAAAGTGTAGTTTAGTCATATAGTTAATGATGAAATGCGATTTTGTAGAGATGCTTGAACTACCTGATATGAGGATTAATTTCTAGACGTTTTGAAGAAAAAAGTTAAGGAGCGGGGTTTTTCAGTCATTGATCTGACTAAAATTAATCCAATCTTTTTATCAATAATAAAATAGCATGGTTAATAATTAGTTAATCGTTAATCTATAATGTGTTGAGACAAAATCCGCCCCTGATTGGGGCGGTTGAATTATTTACCTGTTAAGAATAGTTTAAGTGAAGGATTTTCTGTTTCGTTATTAAAACCGTAATCCAATTCAGTTAAATGTTTGGTAAAGGTGCTATGGCTAGCGTTGTCGATTTCAAAGGCGGCTAGCACTCGACCATAATCGGTGCCGTGACTACGGTAATGGAACATTGAGATATTCCAATTGGTACCCAAGGTTTGTAAGAATTTGAGTAGTGCGCCTTGTGATTCAGGGAATTCAAAGCTGTAGACTTGTTCATTAATCGGTTGGCACGGTTTGCCTCCAATCATGTAACGGACATGCAGTTTTGCCATTTCGTCATCGGTTAGATCAACAACTTGATAACCGGCTGCGGTCAGTTCTTGCATGATTTCGTCTTTTTCGTTGCTTTTGGCAATTTTAACGCCAACAAACACGCAAGCTGATTTGTCGTCATGATAGCGGTAGTTGAATTCGGTCACAGCACGACCACCGAGCAGTTGGCAGAATTTAAGGAAGCTGCCTTTTTGTTCTGGAATCGTGACCGCTAACAGGACTTCGCGTTTTTCGCCTAGCTCGCAACGTTCTGATACATAGCGTAGATTGTGGAAGTTCAAGTTAGCGCCGGATAGAATATGGGCTAAGTTTTCGCCACAGATGTTGTTTTGTTCAACATATTTTTTCATTCCCGCTAACGCCACTGCGCCAGACGGTTCGGCAATGGCGCGCACATCATCAAATAGATCTTTAACGGCGGCACAAATTTCGTCACTATCGACAGTGATTATGTCGTCGATATATTGTTGGCAAAGTCTAAATGTTTCGTCACCAATTCGTTTAACCGCGACGCCTTCAGCAAATAAGCCCACGCGATCAAGGTCAACGGGATGACCAGCAATGAGTGCTGCTTTTAGGCAGGCATCGTCTTCAGGTTCAACCGCAATGACTTTAATTGATGGCATGATTTGTTTGATTAATACGGCAATACCGGCTGCAAGCCCTCCCCCCCCAACGGGGACAAAGATGCGGTCAAGTTTGGCATTTTGTTGCAGTAGTTCCATGGCGATACTGCCTTGCCCTGCTATGACAAGGGGATGGTCGAAAGGGGGAATAAATATACGGTTTTGTTCTTTGGCTAATTCCATTGCTTTGGCTTTGGCTTCATCAAAGTTGGCTCCATAAAGTAGCACTTCTCCACCAAATCCTTTTACCGCTTCGACTTTAATATCTGCTGTTGTTAATGGCATGACAATGAGGGAATTGATGCCTAATTTTGTGGCTGAAAACGCGACACCTTGCGCATGGTTGCCGGCTGATGCAGCAATCACGCCACATTTTCGTTCTTCCGGCGTTAGGCTGGCAATCATGGCTTGCGCGCCCCGTATTTTGAAGCTGTGAACGAGTTGGCGATCTTCTCGCTTAACAAACACTTGGTTTTTTAGGCGAGAGGAGAGTTTTTCCATATGTTCTAGTGGTGTCACTTGAGCGACATCGTATACCGCACTACATAGCGTGGCTTTTAGATAATCAGCGCCGGTTAGTTTGTTATTATTCACGTTAACCACCTAATTTACTTTTATCACGCACCGCACCTTTGTCAGCACTGGTTGCTAAGCTTGCATAAGCTTTTAGTGCGTATGAGACATAACGGTTACGGTTATGAGGTGTAAAGGCTTTATCACCGCGAGTGAGTTCAGCTACGCGACGACGTTCTAATTCATCTTCAGGTACGAGGATGTTTAATTTTCGATTTGGGATGTCGATATCGACGATATCTCCATCTCGAACTAAACCAATCACGCCACCGTTGGCGGCTTCTGGCGATATGTGACCAATGGATAAGCCTGATGAACCACCAGAGAATCGACCATCGGTAATTAATGCACAAGCTTTGCCAAGGCCCATTGATTTTAGGTAGCTGGTTGGGTAGAGCATCTCTTGCATCCCTGGTCCACCTTTTGGTCCTTCATAGATGATGACGACTACATCACCTTCAACGACTCGTCCACCTAAGATTGCATCAACAGCATCTTCTTGGCTTTCATAGACTTTAGCTGGACCACGGAAGACTAAGTTTTCAGCAGCAACACTTGCCGTTTTTACGATTGCGCCATCTTCGGCTACGTTACCGTATAGGGTTGCTAGTCCGCCATCTTGGCTATAGGCATGTGCTTTGTCGCGGATACAACCGTTTTGGCGATCGTCATCTAGCGTATCCCAGTAACAATCTTGTGAGAAAGCTTTGGTAGTGCGAATACCTGCTGGGCCACTGCGATACATTTTTTTGACTTCTTCGTCAGTGGTTTGGGTGATGTCGTATTTTGCAAACGTTTCTTGTAAGTTTAGACCAAGCACGTTGTGGACATTGCGGTTAAGTAATCCGGCTTTGTCCAGCTCTGATAATATTGAGACAACCCCACCAGCGCGATGCACATCTTCCATATGATAAATAGCAGTACTTGGCGCTACTTTACATAGGTGAGGGACTTTGCGTGATAGTCGGTCAATGTCTGACATGGTGAAGTCGATTTCACCTTCTTGTGCAGTAGCAAGTAAGTGCAATACGGTATTGGTTGAACCACCCATGGCAATATCGAGCGACATGGCATTTTCGTAGGCCGCTTTGGTGGCTATTGATCGCGGTAAGTACGAATCATCATCCTGTTCGTAATAACTTTTGGTGATTTCAACAATGCGTTTAGCGGCATTTAAGAAGAGTTTTTCACGTTGTTTGTGTGTCGCAACCAGTGAACCATTACCCGGCAATGATAAACCTAATGCTTCGGTTAAGCAGTTCATTGAGTTAGCAGTAAACATGCCTGAGCATGATCCGCAAGTTGGACAAGCCGATTGTTCAATTGCTTCACTATCAGCATCACTAACATTTGGATTGGCACTTTGGATCATGGCATCAACCAAGTCGAGTTTGATGATTTTATCAGATAGTTTGGTTTTACCCGCTTCCATCGGTCCGCCTGATACAAATATAGTTGGGATGTTTAGACGTAGTGACGCCATTAACATGCCGGGGGTGATTTTGTCACAGTTTGATATGCAGATCATGGCATCGGCGCAATGGGCGTTAACCATGTATTCAACGGAATCGGCAATCAGTTCTCGTGAGGGTAGTGAGTAAAGCATACCGCCATGCCCCATGGCGATACCGTCATCGACAGCAATTGTGTTAAATTCTTTGGCAATGCCACCACACGCTTCAATTTCTTTTGCTACCAGTTGACCAATATCTTTTAAGTGAACATGACCCGGTACAAATTGTGTGAATGAGTTAACCACCGCGATAATGGGTTTACCAAAGTCTTCATTTTTTACGCCTGTTGCACGCCATAAAGCGCGGGCGCCCGCCATGTTGCGACCTTCAACCGAGGTTGCTGAACGATATCTAGGCATTTGTTGCTCCCAATTTTTTTATGCAAGCGACCGATTTCTTTCGGTACGTATTTCTATGATTAATAAATCGTTAAATAATGACGACACCGCAGTTTTTGCTGCGGTGTATTTATTTTATTTAATTGGATCTAACCAACCGTATTTGTCTTCAGTTTTGCCATTAAATAATCCGAAGAATGTTTGTTGGATTTTCTTCGTGATTGGGCCACAACGACCAATACCAACTTGGATTCGGTCAACACTACGTACTGGTGTGATTTCGGCAGCGGTACCAGTCATAAATACTTCATCAGCTAGATAGAGTGATTCACGTGATAGAGTTTGTTCACGTACTTCAATGCCTAGATCATGTGCAAGCTTGATGATTGCATCACGTGTGATGCCTGGTAGTGCTGATGATGATAGTAATGGGGTAAATAATATGCCATCTTTGACGATAAATAGGTTTTCGCCAGAACCTTCAGAAAGCTGACCGTTTACGTCTAATGCGATGCCTTCTTGGAAGCCATTAGCTCGCGCTTCTGATCCGATAAGAAGTGATGATAAGTAGTTACCACCCGCTTTAGCTGCTGCTGGGATAGTGTTTGGTGCAAAACGGTTCCATGATGATACCATTGCGTCAATACCTTGTTCTAACGCATCTTCACCAAGGTAGGCTCCCCATGGGAATGCTGCAATCATGACATCAGTTTTGTAACCAGCAGGAGGAATGACGCCCATACCCACATCACCAATAAAGACTAATGGGCGAATGTATGCACTTTTTAGGTTATTTTTTTTGATGACTTGGCGAGTTGCTTCCATGATCTCTTCAAGAGAATAAGGGACAGGAAAACGATAAATTTTGGCTGAGTTTAGTAAGCGTTGTGCGTGTTCTTTATGGCGAAAAATTGCTGGGCCGTTGTTAGTTTCATAACAACGAACACCTTCAAATACTGAAGTTCCATAGTGTAGGGCGTGTGACATTACGTGTATTTTTGCATCAGCCCATGGAACCATTTCGCCATTTAGCCAAATATAATCAGATTTTGCTGTAGTACCCATTTTTTGTTTTCCTCTTAAATTTACTTTTATTAAGCATGTATTTTGCTTTTATTAATTTGTGCATTATACATAACTTTGTTTAACTGCTATAGTTTATTAATTTAATTTGTCTTTTTTACAAAAGAATCTATTTGTTCTTTACTACGCTACCGTTATTACATCCTCCAATTTAGTAATTTGGTTTTGCAGTGACGATAGCGTTCGTTCGGTTGTTAATGTCAGTGTCAAGGTGAATAATTGATTGTCAATTGATTGCATTTGCATCTGTTCGATATGGCCTCCACGGTGGCGAACAACGCGTAAAATGCGTTCAAGTGAACCCAATTTATCATTGGCAGTTATGGTAAATTGATGTGTCGCTTTTTGATTCATCACTTACTCCTTGTTACTTTTATCTAACATGTTTTCGTTTGCCGCGCCCGGTGGTACCAGTGGCCATACGTTTTCTAGCTCATCGATACATACGTGCAGTAGATAAGCACCTTTCGAATTGAATAAGTTATCGAGTGCGCCTTCGATTTCCGATTTTTTGCTGATGGTTTGCCCTGGTATATCAAAGGCTTTGGCTAGCATTAAAAAGTCGGGGTTATCTGATAAGTTGGTTTCGCTATATCTTTCATTAAAAAATAGCTCTTGCCATTGCCTTACCATGCCTAGGCGTTGGTTATCAATAAGAACGATTTTGACGGGTAATTTTTTGCGTTTGATCGTTGTTAATTCTTGTACATTCATCATGAATGAGCCGTCACCCGATACGCAAATTACCATGTCGTTTGGTCTAGACATTTGTGCGCCAACTGCCGCTGGTAATCCAAAGCCCATAGTGCCAAGCCCACTTGAGGTAATAAAGTTTTGTGGGTGGGTAAAGGACATGTGTTGCGCTGTCCACATTTGGTGCTGACCTACGTCGGTGGTGATGACGGTGTTAGCTGGTTTGCGCTCAGAAATGCGTTTGAGCAGTGCTGGCGCATAAATGGCGTCACCCGGATGATCATAACGTGTTGGATGCTGGGCTTTCAGTTGTTTTATTTTGTTATGCCAGTCATCAATTGAGACCGTTTGGTTAAGCATCGGTAATACGTGTTTAATATCACCTTGTAAACCTAAATGGGTTTGGCGTAGTTTGTTGATTTCGGACTGATCAATATCGACATGGATCACTTTTGCATGTTTAGCAAATTCGTTAAGTTTGCCAGTAACGCGGTCGTCAAATCTAACGCCTAAAGCGATCAGTAAGTCACACTCTTGTACAGCTAAGTTAGCCGCTTTGGCGCCGTGCATCCCGATAAGCCCTAAGTAATAAGGGTTGTTCAGGTCAGCAACGCCAAGTCCTTTTAAAGTCGATACGCTTGGGATTTGGGTTAGCGTCATAAATTCGCGTAGTTCATTGATAGCACCAGAAAGCCCAACACCGCCACCAATATAGAGCATCGGTTTTTTGGCTTGGCTGATCATTTGTTTGGCTTGTTTTATCTCGTCAGGTGAGATTGGATAGAGTTGAGCATTATCAGAAGGCGTTTTTATGGATGTTGGCGTTAAATAGGTTTGGTAATCATGGTCGGCAAGCTGGATATCTTTCGGGATGTCAATTAATATTGGTCCCGGCCTGCCCGAATTGGCTAAGTTGAAGGCCTCTTGTAAGGTATTTGGCAATTGGGTGGCATCATCTATTAAATAACTATGTTTGGTGCACGCTAAAGATAATCCTAAAACGTCAACTTCTTGGAAGGCATCAGTGCCTATAAGTGTCGTTGGAACTTGGCCGGTTAGTGCGATAATTGGTACAGAATCAATTAATGCATCCGCAAGGCCGGTAATTATATTGGTTGCACCGGGGCCTGATGTGGCAATGCAAACGCCAATTTTGCCGGTGGCACGGGCATAACCAATGGCTGCCATGGCTGCGCCTTGTTCGTGACGGCAAAGTACGTGTTCAATTCCGCCATCATAAAGCGCATCGTATAGAGGCATAATTTGACCACCAGGATATCCAAAAACGGTAGTAATGCCTTTTTCTTTTAAGGTTTTTACAATCCACTGTGTTCCTAACATTCATTCCTCACTTTTTGCTTAGCCATTTGTTCAAAAAAAAACCCCCGCTTTTTTGTGGCGGGGGTTTTGAAATATGATGACCATATATTTAACTCAAAAGACGCCCCCGCGTTGGAATAATGACCACGCTAATGTTAATGAGGACGACGACGATGAGTGAAAAGTTCATTTGTAATTATTTCGTTAATTTTTTAAAAATATTTATCCAAAATACTCGTTTTAAAAAAAAGTGCAACAATTTTTTTGTTGTTTTTTTTAAAAGCATCATCAATTCATTTATATGTTCGTTAAAAAAAGTTGAGGAGCGGGGTTTTTGATGATTTAAATAGGATTGTTTTGGCTTTTTAATGAAGGTTGGTGTATAACTATTCTTCATCTTCCCTAAATTGCTTTGAGCATTTTTTAACTCTTTATTCATAATTACTATTTATTACGTTATGTGAGATATCATTATGAAAATATTTAAATTGCTAGCGTTTTTTGTAGTGAGTTTTTTGCTGTTAAGTTGTGATAATGCTAAAAAAAATACCCCAGTTGAAAATGATTCCCTTGCAGCAATACAAAATTCGATGATTGAGCCTATGAAAAAAGCCTTACCCATTGAGGTTGATGAGTTAACGACTTTGGTTGGCGTTGAGAAGGATAAGGATCGTAATATCATCAATTATCAATATGATGTTAAAAATACGCCAGAGCATACGATGTTGTTACCCAGTACGCTCGATACGATTCGCCAAGCACTTTTTACTGCTTATTGTGAAAATACGGAGGATATGCAACAATTGAAAACGGCGTTCCCGGATGGGGCATACTATCACTATTTTATTGATAATAAAGAGATTGTTGTGGTTGAATTAACGCCAGCCGATTGTCAGACAAAAGGTAATCGGCAATAGCTTCTATTGGTTATGGATGAGTGGATGAATGATAAAAATTATTTTTTTATTGCTGCAATTATGTTTTGAGTATTCACAGTATAGCAATGATGGGATTGATAAGCTTGTGGACACTATTGGTACTGAAAAAACCCAGAGATTAATACAACTCATTGATGAATATCCTGATAAAAAGGACCTAGATTTCGATAATAAGACTGATGAGTCCGATTATTATAGAGAGGCAGCCATCAGCGTAGTTAAAAAAATCTTACCCATCACTTTAGATGAATACACAACTTTATCCGATGTTAACGCTGAAGGTAATGTTATCGTTTATCAATATGAAATTAATGGGATCACTCCAGACGAATTTCTTTTACCCGATAATAGGGAATTGGTTAAAAAGGCAATTGTTGAATCTTATTGTTCCGATTCACCTCAAATACGTAAAATGAAGAAATATTTTAATGAGGGGGCTAAATATACGTATTACATTGATGGTAAAAGAATTCTTATTGTGGATGTTACGACTGATTGTTCTTTCAAAAAATAGCTATCATTAATTCTGCATTGCTAGCTTAATGTATATTTATTTGTTACACTGTGTTTGGTGTTTAATTTTTCACCCATAATGGTTTTAGCATTTGTTGTTTTTGTCCTCGCTAAACCATCCAAGTAAGTTATTTTTCTCGTTATCAATGATTTTTATTTTTCACAGTATAATTAATTGAATTAATTAAGTATTTTAAAGATATAAAATATACTCGACAATAGGATTTTGTGATTATTAATTGATTCTATTATGTTAAATTTGAATTTAAATGCATGTTTAACTTAGGAGAATATTATATGAGTAAGCATAATCCAAAATATTTTCATGATAAATTTCCTAAACAAAAACAAAATCCTCCTGGTTTGCAATATGAGATGAAACCAGTTCCTGATTGTGGTGAGGAAAGTTATCAAGGTCATCAACGTTTAGAAGGTCTAAAAATGTTGGTGACCGGTGGTGATTCAGGTATTGGACGCGCAGCAGCTATTGCGTATGCAAGAGAAGGTGCTGATGTTGCAATTAATTATTTACCAGCAGAACAAAAAGATGCCGAAGATGTGGCTAAAATCATTGAGTCTGCGGGTCGAAAGGCTGTGCTTATCCCTGGTGATTTAAGCGATGAGTCATTTTGTAAAAAATTAGTTGAAGAAGCGCATAAAAAATTAGGTGGACTTGATAATTTAACCTTGGTAGCTGGTAAGCAAACTGCGGTAGAAGATATTATGCATTTGTCTACTGAGCAAATCAAAAAAACGTTTGAAATTAATGTGTTTTCACTATTTTGGGTAACCAAAGCGGCATTAGGTTATTTAAAATCTGGCTCGACGATTATTACCACTTCTTCTGTGCAAGCTTATCAACCAAGTGGCAATTTGTTGGATTATGCTTCAACCAAGACAGCGATTATTGCATTTACTCGTGGCTTATCTGCTCAATTAGGTAGTAAAGGTATTCGAGTAAATAGTGTGGCGCCAGGTCCGGTTTGGACGCCATTACAAATTTGTGGTGGTCAGCCAAGCGAGGCGATTCCTGAATTTGGTAAACAGACTCCATTACAACGTGCAGGACAACCTGTTGAGCTTGCGGGTGTTTATGTGCATTTGGCATCGGAAGAGTCAAGCTATACCACTGGTGAAGTTTATGGTGTTACTGGCGGTATGCATATCAATTAATTTGAGGTAAACATGATTTAGAAAGGGCTTTTTAAGCCCTTTTTTTATATATCGCTATTCTAATGCTTTGCCTTTGGTTTCTGGTATTAAGAATATAAAGGCGGCAGCGGATAATAGGTAAGCGCCTGATAGTAGTGCTAATGCATAACTGATTGAGTAGATGGTTGCTAAGTAAGCAATCAGTACTTGCGATACGCCAGCAATCCCACGACCGACGTTAAAAATAATGTTTTCAGCACTTGAGCGCGCATCAGTCGTGTAGTGTTCAGCTAGTAATGCACCATATCCACCCATCATGCCGTTCACAAAAAAGCCAATCACTGAGCCAAATAGAATTAAAATGGCAACCTCTTTTTGTTGGAAGTAGAACCAGATTGATACGGCGGAAATCAATAAAAATACGATGTATGAAGGTCGGCGTCCAAATTTGTCACATAACCAACCAAAAATTAAGATCCCTAATGACATGCCGATAGTTGTTGAGATAGTCCAAAACATGGTGTTTTTGAAAGGTAAGTGATATTCAGAAGCGATCATGTTTGGCATCCAAACCATTATGCCATAAAAGCCAAAATTTTGTACTGCACAGGCAATGGTTAATCCGATAGTTGTTGCGGTGATTCTCGGGTTTTTAAATAGTTTGCCTATGGCAATTTTGTTTTTATTTTGGTCTTTTAGATTTTGCCAGATTTCAGGCTCTTTAAGTCCTTTACGCGTCCAAGCAACAAATAGCGCTGGTAATACTCCCATCGCAAATGCCCAGCGCCATCCGTGTGCTTCACCAATAAAATTGACAGTTAGTGTTGCAAGGATGATACCGGCTTGGAAGCCTAGTGCGACAATTGAGGTTGCCCTTGAGCGCTTGTGCTTTGGCCAGCTTTCCGAAACTAGCGTCATGCCGATACCAAATTCACCACCTAGACCCAGTCCACTTAGAAAACGAAAAATGAGGAAGCATTCATAATTAGGTGAGATAGCACAAAGACCGGTGAATAATGAGAAGATTAGGATTGTCCATGAAAATACTCTGACTCGTCCATATTTATCAGCAAGAATTCCAAAAAAGATTCCGCCTAATACGGCCCCTAATAATGTGCCTGACGTCAAGGTGCCAAGGTCAGCTTTAGTTAGGTTGAAGGTGACGGCAATTAGGCTAAAACAGACACCTAAAATCATCATATCTAAGCCATCTAATGCATAACCTACTGTTGATGCAAATAGGGTTCGTTTTTGATAGGGGGTAGTTTGTTCACTTTCAGCGTGCTCGGCCTGGTTTACGTTCGTGTTCATGTTTACCTCAAGTTATTTATAATGGATAAGCATTTATTATTAAATGAAGGCGGGAATTTAAAACGGGGGCAAGTATATACTTAAAAAAGATAAAAATCCAAATGAAAAGCCGAAATTCGTGGGTTTTATTCTGTTTATTTCTATTTTGGCGAAATTATTCGACTAATTCTGATAAATATCTAATTTTTGAGACAAATTAGCCGATAATTTCACCATTTTGTGGTTTTTTCGATGACTTTTTCAGTCAATAGTTTTTGAGCGAAATTTATTCTTCGTCAAAATACCAGTAACCAAGATTAACAAATTTCAACATGACATTTAGGGTTTGTTCATCTTGTAATTGTTCGTAGTAAAGTACATCGGTTTCACATAATAGATCGATGGTTTCCATGGGTAGTGGTATTTTTTTACCGTTGATATAAGCCGTATCCTCTATTTTTACAATACGTATACTTGGTACACGATAGAGTTCAGCGCCAGATTTTAGGATTTCTTCAAATTCATCTAGCTCATATGAGGGATCAACTGGGATGATGTTGAGATCATGCATAGGAATAGTGATGTGTTTACCAAACCAGTCATTGAATAAGTCTGGGTTTTTGATAAGGTCGATCATTTGTCCTTGTAGTTTTTTTAATTCATATGGTTGGATTCGATAAGGATCATTTGGTAATTTTAAGTCTGGGTCTTGATAGAAGATGCCATTGGGTAAGTTATCAATCACATAATCAGCAAAACCACTGAGTAGTTCTTGTGATGTTTGAGTTCTAAATCCTACGGAGTAGCTGAGCGATTCTCCAATTGATACCCCATTATGTGGAAAGCCAATTGGAATATATAAAATATCACCCGCAGTGATTTCTTCATCAATAATTGGCTCATAATCTTCTACATGCAGTAGCGCTTTGTGAGCACTGAACTGTTTGTAATTAGGATTACGATCACCAACCTGCCAACGACGGCAACCTTTGCCTTGGATAATAAAGACATCATAATTATCAATATGAGGTCCAACGCCTGCACCTTGTGTGGCATAGGAGATCATTAGGTCTTCAAATTGCCATTGAGGAATACATTTGAATGGTTCAACTAATGTGGCTGCTTGTTCATGCCAATGGTCAACTGCTTGTACAAGGAGGCTCCAATGGTCTTGACCTAGGTGACTATAATCGATAAATGGACCGTAGGCGGCGTCCCATATGCCATTTTTGTTGGTAACGATTCGGCTTTCAATTTCTTCTTCCATGGCAAGGCCAGCTAGTTCTTCTGGGGTGATTGGATCGATAAAGTTGCTAAAAGCATCATGCAAGATGACCGGCTTTTTTTGCCAATAATTGGTTAAAAAATCATCCCAATCGATAGTTAATTTGTTACTCATTGAATGCCCCTTGTAAATTAAATAATTGACAAAAGTTAGTGGTTGTTTGTTTTGCAATTGTTTCTAGAGATACGCCTTTTAATGCCGCCAAGTAATTAGCCACTTCCCGAACATAAGCGGGTTGGTTTTCTTTCCCGCGATAAGGAACGGGGGCTAAATAAGGCGAATCAGTTTCAATCAATATGCGATCTAATGGAACATATCTTGCTACTTCTCGTAACGGTTCGGCATTTTTAAAGGTAATGATGCCAGAAAATGAGATATAAAAGCCAATATCTAATAAGGCTTTGGCCGTATCAATATCTTCAGTAAAGCAATGTAGTACACCGGAATAAGCTTGCTCTTCTTTTAGGAGTTTTAGTGTGTCTTGCTTGGCATTCCGAGTGTGAACAATGATCGGTTTTTTTAGTTGCTTGCCTAATTTTATATGTTCAATAAAGTTGGCTTGTTGCAATTCAATATTATCTTGTTGGTAGTAATAATCCAAACCTGTTTCGCCTAAAGCGATAACATTGTCTTCTTGAGCAAGGCGAGCAAAACGTTCGGCATCGTAGGGCTCATCATCCAAATTGAGTGGGTGAATTCCACATGAAAATGAGCACTGTTTTTGGTATGGCATGAGCATTGTTTTCATCGATTCATAGCCTGAAAGTGTGGTTGCCACGCTTAGGCAATGTTTCACCTCGTTGTTTTGTGCTTCTTGCAATACGCTATCAATCGATTTGTTTGTATAGTCCAAACTGTCTAGATGACAGTGCGAATCAATTAGAAACATATTTTACTCTTTTTAATTATCTGAATGATGTTCGAAATCTCGAACTGGTTTTATGGTTGACCATGAGCGACAGCTCGGACATAGCCAATAGAGGGTGTTAACCGTAAATCCACATTTTTGGCAACGGTAATTGGGAACTGATTTTATTTGTTCACCAACCATGTTGCGAAGTAGTAATAAGCTCTCTTTAGCTTTTCCTTGTTCAGCATCGGCAACATGGTAATCCATTAAGCGATAGAATCCTTTTAGATTTGGGTGTTTTAATAATTCACGATAAAGGTAATATTGCGCTGCATCGAGTCCATTGTCTTTTTCAACAATGTCGGCTAGCATCAATTCGGCAACATTGCCAGTATCTTGTTTGACACAAATTTCGAGGAATTGTTTAAATAACTGAGGTTGATTAAGTTTTGCGTAACATGCTTTTAATAATGGTAACGCTTCACCGATTAATGCTTTATCTTGATTTAATATTTGTTGGAAAGACTCGATTGCTTGTTCAGCTTTATCTTGCGCCATAAATACTCGCCCAAGCATTAATGATGTTCGTGCACAATTAGCATCCGCAGCCGCTGATTTTTTTAGTAAAGTGTAAGCTTGATCCAAATCATTATTAGCAATAGCGATGGCAGCAAGCTCACAATAAAATTGGGCTATTTCGATTTTGTATTTTACATTGCCAAGTTTGACCAGTCTGGTGGCAGCGTTAATTGCGTTATTCCATTCGCTAGTTGATTGATATATGATTAGCAGTTGTTGTAGGGCATGTTGTTGAAAGTCTTCTTCGTCGATTAGCTGTAAAAACATCTCTTCTGCGCGATCGTAAAAACCTGCCACCATGTAATCTCGACCAAGCTGTTGAATAGCTAATAGTCTTTGTTCAAAGGTTAATGAGGCGCTTTCCATTAATGCTTGGTGAATACGTATTGCGCGGTCTACTTCGCCTCGTGAACGGAATAAGTTACCTAAGGTAAGATGGGCTTCAAGTGTGCCTTCATCTTCTTTTAACATGTCAAGGAAGAGGTCAACAGCCTTATCTTTTTGGTTTGACAAAAGAAAGTTTAGGCCATCTACATATTCTCGAGATAGTCGGTTAGATTCATTTAAATATTTTTGTTTGGCATTTCTATCGCCCATGTACCAGCCGTATCCGGCTGCTATGGGGAGTAATAGAAATAACAATTCAAACATAATTACCTATTTTTCTAATTTGGTTAAATTTTGATGCGTATTTTCATCATATTTTTTCTGTAATTTATTTAGTTTACGTTTTGTTGATGAGTGTTGGAATTTTGATTTTAGGAAGTAAATTCCAGTTAATATCCAACCAACTAAAAAGCCTGAACCAAATAAAATAGCAAGTAATACCGATAACCTAACTTCTGTTTTAGCAATTAAATAGTTGAAGGTGACTAATTGATTATTAGCTGAACCTATTGTTATCGATATGGCGAAAATAAGAATTATCAATAAAATTGATATCACTAATTTCATAATTTTAACCTTTTTATTTTATTAAAAATCTCTAAATAACTAAAATTTTTTTGTAAAATTTGTTGTTTATAAAATCATCTGACTACTATATTCCATTTTCTAGCATAAAAACAGCTTATTAATGCAATTAACCAAGCAAGAACAACGCCTAATATAAGGTCATAAGCCGAATGCATACCCAATAATAGCCGACTTGTTTCAATCAGTGTTGACCAGACTACGATGGCGGTCACAATTATAAAATGTCGTCTAAAACTAAGTAATGTTATTGCTAAAAAAGCCCATGTTGCTGCAAATAATGTATGTCCAGATGGAAAAGCATAGCCTGTTTCTTGTTGCCAATGTTTTGACAACCAAGATGGTATTGTAGTTGTATTAGTCAGTAGCTGTTCTATGTTGGCTTTTCGTTCAGCTCTTGTTTGGGAATAAAATTGTTTGTCGCTAAAATGATACTCTTTAGCTAACCATAGAACATATGGTCTTGATTCAGCTGTTTGTTGTTTGATTAAACTTTTAATGATTTGTCCACCCAACATTGCGCTGACTAAAATTAACAATATAACTAAGATATTTTTTTTATTGGCCAATAGTAGACAGAACAGTAGAAAAAATAGTCCTGATGTGATTATTGCCCAAGGATAACTTGCTGTTTCGGTTATCCAAAAAAAATATTCAGATGAATTATTAAGTGCTGACGGTTGCCAATGCCAATTTACGACTATTACAGATAACGGTATAATTAGAAATAAGACTAATGCCGCTATTGTTTTTTTTATTACTAACCCCATTTAAAAACTCAATTAAGCATAAAATTTGATTTATTTTAACATGGAAGAACGATTTGTTTTTAAAAAATCTTATCTATGTGTTTACTAAATTTGGAGATAATAATGCAATTAAAACATGTTGCACAAGCCAAACTGCCAACACCATGGGGATGTTTTACCATTGTTGGTTTTGAAGAGATTGCAACAGGTAAGGATCATGTGGCATTAGTGTTTGGTGATATCAATGATGAAACGTCAATTTTGACGCGTGTTCATTCAGAGTGTTTAACCGGTGATGCGTTATTTAGTTTGCGTTGTGATTGTGGTTTTCAGTTAGAAGCCGCGTTAAAACAAATTGCTAAAGAAGGTAAAGGGATTTTAATTTATCATCGCCAAGAAGGGCGTAATATTGGGTTATTAAATAAGATCAGAGCCTATGCCCTTCAAGATCAAGGTTTAGACACGGTTGAAGCAAATGAGCAATTAGGGTTTGCGGCAGATGAGCGTGATTTTACTTTATGTGCCGATATGTTGACGCTGTTAGGGGTGTCAAAAATTCGTCTGTTAACGAATAACCCTGAAAAGATTAAAGTGCTTGAACAAGCAGGAATTCAGGTTACCGAGCGCGTTCCTTTAGAAGTAGGGGAGAACCCTAATAATGAGCATTATTTAGCAACCAAAGCCAATAAGTTAGGGCATTTGTTGCATTTACATCGTCATTAGTTTTTAATATTTTAAATTGTTTAACCTCAATATTTAATATTGAGGTTGATTTTTTGGGGCGATTAATCGTTTAATTAATCTTTATCGCAACGAAGCACTCCACCGTTGGCAATTTGGTCTTTAGAGATTTCGTGCATGATAATTTGTACTGCTTCAGGTTTGCAGTTGAGTGTTTCGACAATTGCATTTGTTACTCGTTTAGCCATTTCACGTTTTTGTTCGATGGTGCGTCCTTCTAAGAAGTCGATAACGACATTCGGCATAAATATCTCCTAATGATTAATTGTGGCAAGTTGTGCATCAGTTAATGCGATGTCTTGATTATGGCAAATACCAATACCGGATTGTATGATTTTTTCAGCAATCGCTTTTGCTTCCTCTAATGAGTGCATTGTATAAGTTCCACATTGATATTCGTTTAATTCTGGAATTTCTGATTGTGATTTTACGTTTAGCACATCATGCATAGATTTTAACCAAGCATCAACTACCAATGATTCGTTAGGTTTACCAATTAAGCTCATATAAAAACCAGTACGGCATCCCATTGGGGATATATCAATAATTTCGACATTATCACTGTTTAAATGGTCGCGCATAAAGCCAGCAAATAGGTGTTCTAATGTATGAATCCCTTTTTCAGGTAATAGTGCTTTATTAGGAATGGTAAAGCGAAGATCAAATACAGTTATGTCATCACCTTTAGGGGTTGCCATGGTTTTAGCTATTCGCACAAAAGGTGCTTTCATTTTAGTATGATCGACTTTAAAACTGTCTAATAAAGGCATAATGTTCTCCTTAGTTTATAATCAAGCTATTTTGATTAATTAGCTCGATTTATTCCACCTTTTTTATTCATTGATTTAATAAATCTAACATTTCTTGTTCATCAATGACTTTTATTCCTAGCTCTTCTGCTTTAGTAAGCTTTGAACCTGCTGATTCACCCGCAATCACTAAGTCGGTTTTTTTAGAAACACTACCAGTAACTTTAGCACCGAGTTTTTTTAGTTTGTCTTTTGCTTCGTCACGGGTTAATTGTGATAATGTTCCGGTTAATACAATGGTTTTGCCCGAGAATGGTGAGTCAATTGTTAATGGTTCTACTTCGACATCAGGCCAATGTATACCGATTTCCGGACTGGTTAGTTGGTCAATGACATCACGATTATGGGGTTCTTGAAAAAAGTCGATAATACTTTCAGCGATCACTTCACCAACATCACTTACAGTTTGTAGTTGCTCTAATGAAGCGTTTTCGATCGCCGTTAAGTTACCAAATTGGTTAACTAAATTTTCAGCTGTGACTTCACCAACATTTGGTATGCCCAAGGCGAATATAAATCGATTTAAGGTCGTGTCTTTAGATTGATTTAATGCGTTAATTAGGTTGCTGGCTAATTTTTGCCCGACTTTGTCTAATGAACATAAAATTGGTAAGGTTAGCTTGTAAAGATCAGCCGGTGTTTTGACATAATCTTTGTCTACTAATTGTTCGATTATTCTATCCCCGAGTCCATCAACGTTCATTGCCCGGCGAGATACGAAGTGTTTTAGGGCTTCTTTGCGCTGTGCTGGGCAAATCAATCCACCGGCACAACGAGAGATTGCTTCACCTTCATCGCGAACAATAAGGGAGCCACAAATAGGGCAGTGGGTTGGGAAGATGATTTCTTTGGTGTCAGCTGGTCGCCGATTTTGGATGACTGAAACAATTTGTGGAATCACATCACCTGCACGGCGTACAGTGACATAATCACCTTCTCGAATACCTAAACGTTCAATTTCATCACTGTTGTGGAGTGTTGCATTACTGACGATAACCCCTGCTACCGATACCGGCTCTAGTCTTGCTACTGGTGTTATGGCACCGGTACGACCAACTTGGAAGTCGACTTTTTTAAGCTGTGTTACTTCTTCTTGCGCTGGAAATTTGAATGCTGTGGCCCAACGAGGTGCACGCGCAACAAAACCAAGCTCTTGTTGTTGTGCAATACTGTTGACTTTGATAACTACACCGTCAATATCAAAATCAAGTGACATTCTTTTCTCACCAATTTCATGAAAGTAGGCAAGTGCTTCTTGGACACCTTGGCGAATCTGGACTTTGTCGCTAACAGGTAAACCCCAAGCTTTAAATTGCATTAGACGGTCATAGTGGTTATCAGGTAGAGTTGCGCCCTCATTAATGCCAACTCCATAACAGAAAAAAGAGAGCGGTCTTTTGGCTGTGATTTTAGGATCTAATTGCCTTAATGAACCTGCGGCGGCATTCCGAGGATTTGCGAATGTTCTTTCCTTGCGTTTTTCCGCATCTGCATTTAATTTGGCAAAACCTTTGTGTGTCATAAAGACTTCGCCACGTACCTCTAATCGAGTAGGTATGTTTTCACCTTTTAATACTAGTGGAATAGTTCTTATGGTTTTTACATTTGAAGTTATATCTTCACCAGTAGTGCCATCGCCACGTGTTGCTGCTCGAACGAATCGTCCATTTTCGTATAATAAACTTACCGCTAACCCGTCAAGTTTTAACTCACAGCAGTATTCAACTGATTGGCTACTAGTGAGATGTAAGCGATCTTTTACCCTTTTATTAAAAGCGTTAAAACTTAATTCATCAAATACATTATCAAGTGATAGCATCGGTAGTTCATGTTTTACCGAGTCAAATTGTGACAGAGGTGTGCCTCCTACACGTTGTGTTGGTGAGTCGGATGTGATGAGTTCAGGGTGATTGTGTTCTAGATTTTGGAGTTGTTTTATTAATTTATCATATTCTACGTCGGGAATTTCTGGTGCATCAAGCACATAATAACAATATTCATGATGTCTAATCAGATTGCGTAAAGCAGTTATCTGTTCTGTTACCTCGTGTAGAGATTCAGAATCATTTACTGAATTTTCAGTTATATTTGGCATGATTTTTAACTCTTAAATTAAAACTAAAGTTTTAGAATTAGCAATAAAATAGTACGTAACTAAATTTAGTACAATAGGTGTTGATAAATATAGTTTGTAAACCAACATAAACTAGCTATTCCACTAATTTTCATAAGTGGAATAGTTTTAAAAAAAGAGTTCTTGCGATTAAATTTCGTTACAAGCTTTTTTAATGCGTTCTTTATAACTATCAATCTTTTGTGGTGTCATCATGTGATGTTCATCATCAAGTACTACACCATTGACATCGTCAGCGATACGTTGCGCAGTTTGTAACATAAGTTTGAAGTTTTGTTGATTGTTACCATGAGTTGGCGCAACCATAAATATTGATACACCCGGTGTGGTAAATTCGTGCATGGTTTCAGGATCTAAATAACCTGGGCTAATCATGTTAGCTAAACTAAATAAAATTGGGCCATTGCCGGCAGGGTCAACATGGCGATGGAAAATTTGCATATCACCAAATTGGAATCCTGATTGCATTATGCTAGCTAACAGTACATCACCTTGTAATGATTTGCCATTTATACCGGTTACGTTTAAGACAATAATTTCAGTTTGGTTGTCTTCACCCACATCTAGTTTTTGATTGCTTTGTTCTTCAGATACTGATTGAGCCGTTTTTTGGACTTCTCTAACCTTTGGTGTTTCAGGTTCTTCAGCAAAAATTTCTTGTTGAAAGTTGATTGTAGGCTCGTTATCAGCCTTATCGTCAATTTCTTCATCATTATTATTTGAAAATAGATCTTCTTGAAGAGGTAAATGTTCTTCCTCTTCTCCTTTCACGTTTTCTTTAACGTTCTCTTCTTCAACTACTACTGACTCAACTGGGTTATTACTTTCATCCTGTTTATTTTTAGGCGTGAGTAATATTACATCGTCTTCTTCGCCGTAGATGTCTTCAAATTGTTGAGTATTTGGTGTGAATTTATCTTTTTTGCCTGACTTAAATAAAGAAGAACGTTCTTTTTTATTGATCCAGAGCCCATGAATCAATAATGCAATAATGACTAAGGACGCAATAACAATTAGAACAGTACGTAAATTATCCATAATACCCATCTCAGAATTAAATTAAATATAGATTTAAATTATTCAATAATATAATTGAAAAAAAAGGATTAAAAAATACCACAATTAAATTTTTTTACTTTTTATTCGTAAGCTAAATCCATACTCACTTATTACAGCACTAAAAATCAATTCGCATATATTACTTTATTTCTCCGAATAATCATAATATCAATCCCAATTTTTTTATTATTATTGTTTTGATATGGTTAAATTTAGTAAATTTTTAGAACTCTGTGCTATTAAGGTGTTAAGATACTTACAATCAATGCATATTTTTTGTAAAATCATCGATCACTTTTGAATGATTTCATTGTTTTTTATTAAAAAATAATTATTAAGTTACCGAGGTCTTTTTTATATGAGATTTAATAAGCTATTACTTACGCTGGCATTATCTGGTCTATTGTTATTAACTGGTTGTGATAATAATCAATCCCAATCAGCTAATGGCCAATTACCCAAGGTAACTGTTTTTAAAGTCCAACCTTTAGATTATACCCTTAAAATTAGTTTACCTGGACGAGTTGTTGCATCGCAAATAGCTGAAATTCGCCCACAAGTTAGTGGAATTGTGTTAAATCGTGAATTTGAAGAAAGTTCGAATGTTAAAGCTGGGCAATCACTTTATCAGATCGATCCTGCTATTTATCAAGCTAATTATGATAGTGCGGTGGCAAGTGTAGAAAGTGCAAAAGCTAATGCTAATATTGCGCAACTTACTTTAAAACGTTATGCAGGGCTATTAAATACTAAATCCATCAGCCAACAAGAATATGATAAAGCTGCTGCTGATGCTAAACAAGCTGAAGCAAGTGTTTTAGTTGCTCAAGCAGCAGAACACGCTGCTAAAGTTAATTTAGATTATACTAAAGTTTATTCGCCAATTGATGGTTATATTGGTAAATCAAGTGTGACTGAAGGTGCGCTAGTTTCTGCTGGACAAGCTGCTCCACTTGCACTAGTTCAACAACTTGATCCAATTTATGTTGATATGACTGAAGCGGCGACTCGCTATAATAAATATCTTCAAGATGAAAATATTGTTTATCAACCCGCTAAAGGCAATAACGTTGATCTGTTCTTTAATGATGGTTCTAAATACGCATTATCAGGTAGCATTAAATTTTCAGATATGACAGTTAATGAGACTACAGGTACTGTTACGTTGCGTTCACAATTTTCAAATAGTGAAGGTAAAATTTTACCAGGTATGTTTGTTAAACCACAAATGACATTAGGTACTATTAAAAATGCAGTGTTAGTGCCTCAACAAGGTATTACTAGTAACCAAAAAGGCCAATATACAGCTAAGATTTTAAAATCAGATGGTGCAGTTGAATATCGCCAAGATATTAAAATTTATACCGGTATAGGTGGTTATTGGGTGGTAACTAGTGGAATTAATATCGGTGAAGAAGTTATTACAACAGGCCTACTTAATTTAACTGGGGTTGAAACAGGAACAGCTATGAAAGCGGTTGCAGTTGGTAAGCCCGCTGAACTGACTCAAGAGCAGTTAGATAGTCTCATCAAAAACAGCGTGAAATAAGGTAGATTTAATTATGGCTAAGTTTTTTATTGATAGACCTGTTTTTGCATGGGTAATTGCTATCATGATGATGCTGGGCGGTGCTTTGTGTATTAAGTTACTTGCTGTTGAACAGTATCCTGATATTGCACCACCTGCTGTTACGGTTTCAGCGGTTTATCCAGGTGCTGATGCACAAACAATTGAAAATACAGTTACGCAGTTAATTGAGCAAAACTTAACTGGTTTGGATAATTTGATTTATATGAAATCAACCAGTAGTGCTCAAGGTGTGGTACAAACTACGTTAACTTTTGCACCAGGTACTAGCCCTGATTTTGCTCAGGTACAGGTATTAAACAAAGTAGAAAGTATTAAATCTCGTCTACCAGAAAGTGTTCAAAAAAATGGGGTTTCGGTTGCTAAAAATAACACTAACTTCTTAAAAGTTATCGGCTTCTACTCAACCAATCCTCAAAAAACACAAGCAGATATAGCTGACTTTATTTATTCAACTGTACAAGATCAGATTCGTCGTGTACAAGGGGTAGGTGATACACAGTTATTTGGTTCTGAATATGCAATGCGTATTTGGTTAGATCCAAATAAACTTAATTATTTTAATCTGTCGATTGAAGAAATTATTAGTGCTATCCAAGCGCAAAATGCTCAGGTTACTGCAGGGCAATTAGGTGCTTTACCAGCCACTGAAGGGCAAGAACTTAATGCCACCATTACTGCTCAATCACGTTTAAAAACACCAGAGCAATTTCAAAATATTTTACTTCGTGTTAATACAGATGGTTCAAATGTTTTATTAAAAGATGTAGCAAAAGTTGAAATTGGTGCAGCTGATTATAATTTCCTTTCTCGTTATGATGGTAAACCATCAGCTGGTTTAGGTATTTATTTAGCAACAGGTGCTAACCAACTTGATACATCTGAGAAAGTTGACAAAAAAATTGAAGAGTTATCTCATATTTTTCCTGAGGATATTAAATTTGCGTATCCTTATGATACAACACCATTTGTTAAATTATCGATCAACAACGTAGTACATACCTTAATCGAAGCAATCATTTTGGTTGTTATCGTTATGTATGTGTTTTTACAAAATCTGCGTTCTACACTTATTCCAACCATCACCGTACCGGTAGTATTGTTAGGTACGTTTGCGGTTCTATATATCTGTGGATTTACCATTAATACGTTATCCATGTTTGCTATGGTACTGGCCATCGGTCTTCTGGTCGATGATGCCATTGTGGTTATTGAGAACGTTGAACGTATTATGCATGATGAAGGGCTTTCGCCTTATGATGCAACCGTTAAATCGATGGAACAAATTACTTCTGCTTTAGTTGGTATTGCTGTGGTACTTTCAGCAGTATTCGTACCAATGGCATTTTATGGTGGTGCAGCAGGGGGGATTTATCGTCAATTTTCAATCACTATTGTAACGTCAATGTCATTATCAGTGGTGATGGCAATTGTGTTAACACCAGCACTTTGCGCTCAAATTTTAAAAGCGCCGTCAAAAAGCAAAATTAAGAAAGCTACGATTGGTGAAAAATTAGAAAGTGTGCCGCCATTTAGCTGGCTTTCAATTGGAACTAAATGGTTCTTCAGTAAGTTTAATAATATATATAACAAAAGTTTACATGCCTATGAAAAAGGTGTAATTAAATTTATTCGATATCCTCTCGTTTCATTTATTTGCTATGGGTTGATTGTTGTTGCTTTAATATTTGGATTTAATCGCTTACCAACTGGCTTCTTACCAAATGAAGATCAGGGGGTATTAATTGTCATGGTTGAATTACCACCCGGTTCTACATTAGAACAAACCATGGGTGTGTTGAATAAAACCTCTAAATTCTATATGGAGAAAAAGGCTGACTCAGTGAAGGAAATCTTTACCGTTGCTGGTTTTAGTATGGTTGGTCGTGGTCAAAATATGGGGCTTGGCTTTATTCGATTAAAAGATTGGGATGAGCGTACTCGCCCAGACCAAAAAGTTGATGCCTTAGTTGGTAGTGGTTGGGGATTTGCTTCAACAATAACTGAAGGTCGTGTCATTATTACCAATGTACCAGCAGTACCGTCACTTGGTATGGCTAATGGTTTCTCATATATGTTAAAAGATACCTCTGGCCTTGGGCATGATGCATTGATGGGCGCATTTTTCCAACTATTGAGACAAGCCTCTCAAAATCCTAACTTACAACAAGTTCGCCCTGGTAGTATGTTAGATGTTCCACAATATAAAATTAATGTGGATTTCGAAACGGCTCAAGCACTTGGTGTTGCGGTAAGTAGTGTTAATACCGTGCTTTCAACTGCATTAGGTTCAGCTTATATTGATGACTTTGTTTATAATAACCGTGTTAAAAAGGTTTATTTACAATCTGATGCGGCTTATCGAATGCTTCCTGATGATTTTAGTTTCTGGCATGTAAAAAATCAAAAAGGTGAAATGGTACCTTATGATGCTTTTGCAACCACAACGAAAAGTTATGGTTCACCATCACTTGTTCGTTATGATGGTGTAGCGGCAATGGGTATTAGTGGTTCGGCTGCCCCTGGGTTGAGTTCTGGTCAAGCTATGGCGACTATGGAAGAACTATCTAAAAACTTGCCTAAGGGCTTCTCGTTTGACTGGACAGATATTTCTTATCAAGAACGTCAAACAGGTTCTCAAACTACAACACTTTATTATATTTCAATCATTGTGGTGTTCTTGTCGTTAGCAGCTCTATATGAAAGCTGGACAGTACCTATTTCGATCCTATTTGTGATCCCACTAGGTATTATCGGTACCGTATATGCGACGATGTTTAGAGGTCTTGATAACGATATTTACTTTATTGTTGGTCTTTTAACTACGATGGGCTTATCGGCTAAGAATGCTATTTTGATTGTGGAATTTGCTAAAGATGCACTTGAAAAAGAAGGTAAATCATTAATCGATGCAACGTTAGAAGCTTGTCGTCTACGTTTACGTCCAATCTTAATGACCTCGTTTGCTTTCATTCTTGGTGTGTATCCATTAGCAACAAGTAGTGGTGCTGGTTCTGTAAGCCAGAATGCGGTAGGTACAGGGGTAATCGGCGGTATGTTGACAGCAACATTCTTGGCGATATTTTATGTTCCGCTATTCTTCTTATTTGTAACTAAATTATTTACTAAACATAAGAATAAAGTCGTATTGCCAACTAACTTTACAGGCAACACTGAAAATAAATAACCAATAGGTTAGATTTAAAAAGCACCAATAGTCTTGGTGCTTTTTTTATGTGCTTTTTGGATTAATCTTTTAAACGATAATTAAGTTTGTATTCAGTTAAATTTTGCGTTGAGGAGCGGGGTTTTTGAGTGATATAAAACAGATATTGAGGTGATTTTTTTAAAGATTGGACTTTATCGATGTGATTTAACTAAGTGTTGGGTCATATGCGCATGGGTAATCGCGATTGCGAGCGCATCAGCGGCATCTGCTTGAGGGCTTGCCGGTAATTTAAGTAATAACTTAACCATGTGCTGTACTTGCTTTTTATCCGCTGCTCCTGTTCCAACTACGCTTTGCTTAACTAATCGTGCGGCATATTCAAAAACGGGTAAATCATTATTAACCGCTGCAACAATGGCAGAACCTCGTGCTTGACCTAATTTTAGCGCAGAATCGGCATTATGAGCCATAAACACTTGTTCAATAGCAAACATGTCAGGTTGAAATTGGAGGATGATTTCGCTTACTCCGGCGTAGACACGTTTTAAACGCGTTGGTAAGTCATCAACTGCAGTACGGATACAACCACTGCCAAGATAGGTTAGTTGTCGTCCCGTTTGGCGAATTACACCGTAACCCGTCAAACGAGAACCTGGGTCAATCCCCAGAATGATAGTCATTAGAGTGCTGCTGCAACTTCGTCTGAAACTTCTCCGTTATGATAAACTTCTTGAACATCATCACAATCTTCAAGCATGTCAATAAGACGTAGTAGTTTTGGTGCAGAATCAATATCCAAGTCAACTTTAGTGGCTGGAATCATTGAAACTTCAGCGGATTCAGCGACTAAGCCTGCTGCATCTAGTGCATCTTTAACTTCACCGAATGATTCAGGTGTTGTAAATACATCAATAGCACCATCGTCATACGTCACAACATCATCAGCACCAGCTTCAAGCGCAGCATCCATGACTTGATCTTCGTCAGTTCCAGTTGGATATGAGATAACGCCTTTTTTGGTGAATAAGTAAGATACAGAACCATCAGTACCTAGGTTTCCACCAGTTTTAGTAAAAGCATGACGAACTTCTGATACCGTGCGGTTTCGATTATCACTTAAGCATTCTACCATTACTGCAGTACCTGCTGGTCCATAACCTTCATAGATGATAGTTTCCATATTAGTATCATCTTCACCACCAACACCACGAGCAATTGCTCTGTTCATGGTATCTCGAGTCATGTTGTTAGATAATGCTTTGTCCATAGCAGCTCGTAGACGAGGGTTAGACGCTGGATCGCCACCACCAAGTTTTGCTGCTGTTACAAGTTCGCGAATAATTTTGGTAAAGATTTTTCCGCGCTTAGCATCTTGAGCTGCTTTGCGATGTTTGGTATTGGCCCATTTACTATGACCTGCCATAAAATTCTCCAGATTAAATAATTTAAAAATCGAGCTATTTTAACAAACTTTTAGCTAAAGTTCATTATCAATCTCTTTATTCCTTTTCTGCTGTTAATAATAAAGTTTTTATTAGAGTAATTTCAATAAAAGTTGAGTATGTGGATATACAACATTGCTCTTATTTATTGCTGAAAGTTTGAAAAGAATAGTTCTTATAGGTATATAACGTTAAATTGTATTGATAATTAAAAAATCGCTATATAAGCTTTGTGCAACACTTGTTTAGTGCTCTTAGGCTTGAATAAATTTTTAGTTAGCAAAAAATAAAAAAAGCGCCCTATCAATCAGCGCTTTTAATCTATTAAATAATATGGTTTAAAATTTTTACTAACTCATTCCATATTGTTTTAATTTTTTGCGTAAAGTACCACGATTGATACCAAGCATATTTGCTGCTCGAGTTTGATTGCCACGAGTATATTGCATAACCATATCAAGGAATGGGTGTTCAACTTCAGCTAACACTAATTCGTATAGATCAGTAGGATCTTCACCATTTAATTGTGATAAATAGTTTTTTAAAGCTTGTTTTACCGAATCTCGTAAAGGCTTTTGTGTTATTTGGTCTTGAGAGTTTACAGTTGTAAATTTAAGTGCTGCAGCTGTAACGCGTTGTTCTGACATAGTATTTTTAACTCTTTTATTTGTTTCTAATTTGACTAAAAAATGCTTTTAGTGTTTTTACTTGCTCACTTGTATTGCTAAGTACACTAAATAAGCGCCTGAATTGATCACTATCAGCATAACTCTTGGTATACCAATTTACATGCTTTCTGGCAATCCTTAATCCTTTGTATTCTCCATAAAATTGATAAAGATCTTCAAGGTGTGTTAATACAATTTGTTCGACTTCATCAATTGTTTTATTTTTTTTTAACTGTCCGTGTGCTAAATAGAATGCAATTTCTTCAAATATCCAAGGTCGCCCCTGTGCCGCTCGGCCGATCATTATACCATCAGCTTGCGTATATTTGAAAACATCTTTTGCTTGTTCTGGTGTACAAATATCACCATTTGCAATTACCGGAATCGTTACCTTTTCTTTCACTGCTTTTATGGAGTCATATTCGACTTCTCCATTGAATAAGCATGCACGACTTCGCCCATGAATAGTAATAGCCTTTATGCCACAATCCTGCGCAATTTGTGCGATTTCAATGCAATTTCTATTATTTTTATCCCATCCAGTCCGAGTTTTTAGTGTTACTGGCACATCAACTGAGCCAACAACTTTTTGCAAAATATTTTTTATTAAATCTGGATGCTGCATTAATGCAGAACCAGCTAATTTTTTATTTACTTTTTTAGCAGGGCATCCCATATTAATATCAATTAATTGAGCACCATGTTTGACATTAAATTCAGCAGCTCTAGCCATTTCATCTGGATCTGAGCCAACAATTTGGACTGCACGTATACCAACATCATCAGTTGAAATCATTCTTAATGCTGATTTGTCAGTATGCCATACATCTGAATTAGCTAAAAACATTTCAGAAATAGTCATTCCTGCACCAAAGCGATGACATAAATTTCTAAATGGTTTATCGCTTATTCCTGCCATAGGGGCCGCAATTAAATTGTTTTTTAATGTGACCTTGCCAATACTAAGCAAATTAAGGTCGGCTATATTACGCATTTTTCCTCTAAGTTAAAAGGGGGTAATGTCACATTTTTACTTTTTTTTACCAGTAATTCGGCACCACTCTTCTTGCTCAATAATAGGATCAAGTTCAAAATGAGTCTGATATGCTTCATATACACTTTGAGATTGAGTGGCTAAAATACCTGATAATCCTAGTTTTCCATTAGTTTTTACAAGGTTATTGATCTGTGGTTCAAGTTCTTTTAAAGGGCCTGCTAGTATGTTTGCGACAACAACATCAGCTTGTAAATTATTTGGAAGATCTTTTGCTAAATATAGTTCAATTTTTTCACTAACATTATTTCGCTCAGCATTGTCACGACTTGCTTGGATCGCTTGAGGATCAATATCTACTCCAATGACTCGCTTAGCGCCTAATTTTAATGCAGCAATGGCTAAAATGCCTGAACCGCAACCATAATCAATCACTATCTTGTTGTTTAGATCTAGACTATCTAACCAAGTTAAACATAATGCTGTTGTCGGGTGGGTCCCCGTTCCAAATGCTAGACCAGGATCTAACATTACGTTGACTGCATTAGGATCAGGAATGTCTCGCCAGCTAGGGCATATCCATAATCTTTTACCAAATTGCATTGGATGAAAGTTATCCATCCACTCTCTTTCCCAATCTTTATCTTCTAGCTGTTCTATTTTATAGGAATATTGGTCTAGATTTAGTATCGCTTTTAATTCATCAATATCTATTTGAGCGTCATAAAGTCCAACTACATCGGTGTTTACCCAAAGTTTCGTTTCACCTGGTAACGGTTCAAAAACAGGGTTATCATAAGTGTCTTGAAAAGTGACTGATACAGCACCTGATTCTTCTAGTTGCTCGCTGATTTGTTCAGCTAATTCATTAGTAGTGTTAATTCTGAGTTGAATCCAAGGCATAGTTTTTTCCTGTTTGGCCAAATAGGTTGGCGATAATAAATACAACTAATCCGATCAGTAACGATGGTATGATTGGATGGAAAGCATAAATCTTAATGTTATAAACAGCGAGAAGAGTATAGCTTATTGCACCAGCTAACATTGAGCAAAGTGCCCCTGTTGCATTCGCTTTTTTCCAGTATAATCCGAGTACTAATGGCCATAAAAATACTGCTTCAAGCCCACCAAATGCGAGTAAATTAAGCCAGATGATCATTTCGGGTGGTTTCCATGCGGCTAATATCAATAATCCACCAAAGAAATAGGTAATGGTAACTGATAATCGAGTTAGCATTTTATCACTAAATTTGGTATTTGGTCTTATCGTTAAGAATAGATCTTTAATAATAACCGATGATACTTGTAATAGTTGGGCATTAATTGTGGACATTATTGCTGAAAGTGGCGCAGCCAAAAAGATTCCTGCAGCCAAAGGCGGCATAACTTTTATAATTAATGTAGGTACAATTTGATCGGGTATCGTTAAATCACTTACTATCGCACGACCGAGTGCTCCAGATAAATGCATTGTCAACATGATGATTGTTACAACTATAGTACCAATAATAATACCTTGGTGTACCGCTTTACTATCTTTATAGGCCATGCAACGAACAGCAGTATGTGGTAAACCAACAACACCAAAGCAGACTAGAACCCAAAAAGAAGCCATAAAAGGGAAGTCCATAAAATTATTTGGTCCTTGTGGCGTTAATAAAGCCGGATCGATTGTATATAGGCGATCAATAATATTTGTAATTCCACCACCAGCGTAAATAATGGCGACTAAAAGTAAAATGGCACCGATTATCATAACTAAGCCTTGGAAAGCATCATTTAAAATGCTGGCTCTAAACCCCCCAAAAGCCGTATATATTACTGTGCCGAATCCAAAAATAATGAGTCCATTGTCATAAGGAATACCGACAGATGATTCTAATAAACGGGCTCCCCCTACAAATTGTACAGTCATAGCACCAACAAAAGCAGTAATTAAAGCGATACTTGCAAACCATACAATCATTTTACTTTTATAATGAGAATAGAGCATATCACTAAGCGTTATTGCATTGTATTTACGAGCTAAAATAGCAAACTTTTTACCTAAAATGCCCAGTGAAAGTAATACAGTAGGGACTTGGATCATAGATAACAGCACCCAGCCAAGTCCATATTTATAAGCAGCCCCTGGCCCACCAATGAATGAACTGGCACTAATATAAGTTGCAGCCAAGGTCATCGCCAGTAAAAAACCGCCCATGGTGCGATTACCAATAAAATAGTCAGTAAATTGGTTTACTTTCTTTCTTTTTATATAAGCGTAAATTGATAACGCAAATACAAATATAAGGTAAATAATAAGAGGAAGAATAATATCTAATTGCACGCTTAATGGCCTATTCTAATGGAATATTTTTGAATTGTTTTTTTACCACAATATAACATAACAAGATAAAACCAAATGGTACCATTATGCATGACAGCTCAAACCATAATGGTAAACCTATGAAACCTTTTTGATCTTTTAAACTATAAGCGCTAATTACCCATGCAGCGAAATAGATAAGAGTAAGTAACAATGAAAGCTTTGCTTCTTTATTAGCCTGCTTGTAACGAGTATCCATATTAAATAAATGGTTAATTAATTTGGGGGGACTTAGAGTAAAAGAAAGTGTTTAACTTGGCAAGCTTATTGCAATTTATGCAATATAGTGTTCTAAATATATCAATTTTCGCAATTATGATTTTACGCTATAGTGCTCTGATTAAAAATAATTCAACTCATGGAGAGAATAATGTCTAACTATTTTAATACATTAAATTTACGCGAAAAATTAGAACAACTAGGTCAGTGCCGTTTTATGGCTCGTGATGAATTTGCATCAGAAGCTAATTTTTTAAAAGGCAAAAAGATTGTGATCGTTGGTTGTGGTGCTCAAGGTCTTAACCAAGGGCTAAATATGCGCGATTCTGGTTTAGATATTTCTTACGCTTTACGTAAAGAAGCTATTGCAGAAAAAAGAGCATCATGGAAAAAAGCAACAGAAAATGGCTTTAAAGTTGGAACTTATGAGGAATTAATTCCTACCGCTGATTTAGTTATCAACTTAACTCCAGATAAGCAACATTCAGCTGTAGTACAAGCTGTTCAACCATTGATGAAAAAGGGTGCAGCATTAGGTTATTCACACGGTTTTAACATCGTTGAAGTTGGCGAAAAAATTCGTCCAGATATCACAGTAGTGATGGTTGCGCCAAAATGTCCTGGAACAGAAGTTCGTGAAGAGTATAAACGTGGATTTGGTGTACCAACTCTGATCGCTGTCCATCCTGAAAATGATCCTAAAGGCGAAGGTTTAGCAATTGCTAAAGCATGGGCTGCTGCAACAGGTGGTCATAGAGCGGGTGTTTTACAGTCTTCTTTTGTTGCTGAAGTTAAATCTGATCTTATGGGTGAACAAACGATCTTATGTGGTATGTTGCAAACTGGATCATTACTTTGCTTTGACAAACTTGTCGCAGATGGCGTTGATCCTGCATATGCTTGTAAATTATTACAATTTGGTTGGGAAACGATCACTGAAGCATTAAAACAAGGTGGTATTACGTTAATGATGGATCGTTTATCTAATCCTGCTAAATTACGTGCGAATGCATTAGCTAAAGAATTAAAAGTGATCATGACTGATCTTTACCGTAAACATATGGATGATATTATTTCAGGCGAATTCTCATCAACGATGATGAAAGATTGGGCTAACGATGATGTTAACTTATTGAAATGGCGTAAAGAAACGGGTGAAACTGCATTCGAAAAAGCTGCCGAATATCAAGGTAAGATTGACGAACAAGCTTATTTTGATCAAGGTGTTGTTATGGTAGCAATGGTTAAAGCAGGGGTTGAACTTGCATTTGAAACTATGCTTGAATCTGGTATTTTACCTGAATCAGCTTATTATGAATCACTACATGAGTTACCACTTATTGCAAATACAATAGCTCGTAAACGTTTGTATGAAATGAATGTGGTTATTTCTGATACCGCTGAATATGGTAACTATTTATTTGCTAATGCAGCTGTTCCATTATTAAAAGAGAAATTCATGCCAATGTTACAAGCAGGTGACTTAGGTAAAGCTATACCTGAAGGCAGTGTTGACAATGCACAATTACGTGATGTTAATGAAGCTATTCGTCACCATCCAATTGAGATCGTTGGGCGTAAACTTCGTAGCTATATGACAGATATGAAAAGGATCAATGTAGCAAGTTAATTGATCTTAATCAGTTATGAAAAAGGTGCTAATAAGCACCTTTTTTTATGTCTAAAGTATCTTAACATCAAGCTTTAACTGCATTTAATATTTTGTAAAATTACGATTTGATCACAAAGGATCAAGGATCAAAAAAAGGATCCAACTTAGATCATTCGGATCCTTATAAAATTTTCATAAAACTTTTAAAAATTAAATAATTAAAAATTTTTTATTTTAACTTTTTATTTATTTTTTATATTAGTTATGGTATATTTTGTTCAAATTTAGTTCAATTTGTAAGGATAAAATATCAATGAAAATGGCTTTTCGACCAACTGATAGCTGGCGTTGGTATTTTGATAAAGAATACGACAGTTTAATGCTTGAAATTTCATCAGAAATGTTATTTCGTTGTAATTATGCAAGCAAAATATTAATACCAGATGTATTTGATGAGTTTTCGTTTTCTGTTGATGACGCGACGGCTTATTATCTCTTTTATGATAGTTGCCAATCTTTAGCTTTAAGTGACTCTCAAAAAATTGAATTATCAATCAATGCAATCGTAGCTTCAAATTTTTTAAAACCACAAATGCCTAAGAGTTGGTATTTTTCTCAGCAACCTATGCTGTATAATCCAAAAGTTGCTGATATTGTGGAGGTAAACTTGCAAGAATCAGGTCAACGAGTATGTTTATTGGTTGTTGAAGCTGGTGAAAACGCATCGCTTTGTATTATTGCACAACCTACGTTCATCGCTATGAACAAAACTTTCTATTTTTCAGAAGCGATTAAAGTGATGAATGATAGATTAGCTTTAGCTCAGTCGTTCATAAAAACAGAAAACGCCACAGCTTTGGATAATGAGCAGTTAGAATTAAAAGCGATTTCTTAATTAACATAGTTTAAAATGGTTAGTTTACTACCCATTTACCGTTTAAAACTTATCTTTTATTGTTTAATACATGGTAAAAGGATTTTTATCCGACGTTAGCTGTAAACCTATTTCTGCTTCAAAAAGACCTTGATCTGCTGCTTTTTGTAAATAATCCCTTCCAGCTTCCCATAAGTCTAAATGTCGAGTAAACATCCAACCGACTCTGGATTGAGCATTCATATCATTATTTTCTAAATCACGTTGTAATTGTGGATTTTTTCTTAATTCATCTAAGGTTGAACAAGTTGACGATAGATATTCTCTCTCGATATCAAAGCAATATCTATTGTACCAATAAATTGCTTTATGAAAATCCTGAGGCAAAAGATAACCGACCATATACATTCTAGCTAATTCTTCTTGGGAAAATAGCGATCCATACTTTGCAGATTCTTTTATCCAATAAATTTTTTTATCCTTATCCCTATTCTTATAATGAAGTTTCCGCATGATTTCAGGATCTTTAACGTAATTCACATATTTAGTATAATTTTCCACGATTTTTTGATCTTGCTCATCATCAGTAAGTCTAGTCTTATAATATAAGTCAGCTATGTGAAGAAATAATTTAGGATCATTATCCGCAGCATAAGTGTAAAAATAAATGGCGGTAAAATATTTATGACGCTTTTCAAACCATTCAGCGATTTTCGTGGCGGTTTTAGGATCAGGTTTATCTTTATCGAACTTTTCCAATAACGGATAGAGTTCTTTATGGTATGAATATTTGAGATTGTTCTTATACATTTCACATGCTGGAGAAGAAGACAATGCGCAAGCCTTTTTAAAATACATTAAAGCTTTGTTCATTTTAACTTCATTTAAATAGTAGCCACTCAAATAAAGTAAGGAAGGAATATCCCCTCGAAATGCGTTATCTTGCATACCATCCAAGATACTTTTATCAACCTCAGTGTTTCTCTTTTTATAAATTTCTTCATCAAACAGATATTCATAATTCAATAAAGTATTAATTCGATCTTCAATTTTAGCAAGAGCAATAAAGTAGGGTAAAGATGGTTCACCAATATCTCTAGCTTCAGAAAATTTCCAAAGTGCTCTACCATAAGCTCTATCAATAGATTTACCAGTAAGATGTGCTTGACCAATTAAAAAAGATACATAACCATTTACTTTTTGATTATTTTCTTTTTCCATATATTCAATAAGATCATGAAAATAATAGTAATTAGGATTTTTTCTACTATCTTCTAAAGTCATTACTAATTTAATGGTGTTTAAATCACCATTCATTATTGCAATTCGAATTAATGATAATCCTTTATCTATTAATTTAGGTTTTATGAAAACGTTTATTATGTCAATTTCTAGGTTTTTACATCTATAAGACAAGTAATTATTACGATCATCCTCTTCACCATACACACCATAATAGATATCATTAGTCAAAATAAATTGATTTTTCCAAGTTGATACTAAATCATGAATGTTATGAATTTTATTGCAACTTTTGTTGTGAAGTGTATTAGCCAATTCAATATAACTCATCCCTAGCTGAGTAAGATAAGTTAGATTTGTTGCATTGCCTTCTTCTAATTCTTTAAGGACTTTCTCTTCTTTTTTTTCCTTTATATTGTCGAAAACCATTTTATAATGATCTAAAGAAAATACAGATGTAGAAAGGGAACCGAGAAGCGTAAATAAAAATAATTTTTTTAACATCCACTGTAGCCTAATATTTATTCCATTATTTTAATAAATTAAATTCTTTGTCTTATAATAAAAATCATTATTTTTCTATTCTATAGTGATATCACCTTTTGGAACACAACTACAGGCTAGAATATGTTTATTTTGTTTAATCGCTGATTGAGTTAATGGTTTTAGATTACCTTTTGTTAATAATACTGAGCAACGACCACATACACCAGCCCGACAAGAGTTAGGAATTGAAATATGATGTTGTTCAAGTTGTTCTAAAATTGTTTGTTGATTATTACCTTTGATTTTTTTATCTTGGAAAGTAATTGTACAAGGTTGATAGTCTTTTATTGATTCTGTAGGAAAGTTTTTAATATAGCTTTTAGCTGGTTGGCGTTCAAGTACCTCAATTTTATCACCAATCGATACAGTACCATGATTTCGAGCAATCATATTCATACCAAAATCAATTTTACCATCCAAATTAGTTCTAAAATAACTTAAAGTTTTTAAAGGTTCATTATTAGGTAAAGCTTTGGCTGAATTGACATTGAACGTGGTTAATACACAACGAGTACAAGGTTTGATGATATCAAATATTAACTCACCAATTTTAATGGTTTTCCATCCATCCTCTGCAAAAGGGAGTGCGCCATCAATAATAATATTGCCACGAAATTGGCGAATATCTAATTTTTCAGGGCACTGTTGTTCAAGATAGTTAAATGATGCAAGATTTAACAACAAATAAGGATAACCATCAGCAAAACTAACTGGCACATCTGGATAACGTTTAGTTCTTCGACTCAATTTTTTGCCGATCCAACGTAATTGCACATCTTTTTGAAGAAATTGGCTAAAAAATTGATTAACTTTAATTGGGGCAATATGTGATGTAAAGTGATTTCCCCAAACTTCGGTTGCTTCATTACTTAGTGAAAACTCATCGAAATTAATCACGATTGATTCGTTAGTTGGTAATGACACCTGCACTTGGTTGTCAATTATTACCGTTTTAAGTTTTAACAGCTCTGGATATTGTCTGGCAGTTATAAATGTTCCATCTGGTTCACTTATCATTAAGATACGGTCATATTCAAAGCCACCATCAATACTCTTGGCACGCGTCAATGCAATACCTTGCATTGATTTAATCGGATAGATAAAGAGTTGTTTAACGGCAATCATATCGGCAAATATTTAATTAGTTTGATCAAATTATATATTTAATTATTAGGGATTTATATATTTAAGTGCCATAAATTCATTCCTAAGCTATCTTACAATCGTCGTTCAATGATATTTTGTATAGGATGATATTCTGCTTTTATAAAAGAGGTATTATGTTCGCATGGGGTATCATCTTCAAGATATGTGACTTCCTCAAGTTTTAGTCGGGCAATGTTCTAAGCTATATATTTAATGAATTCTCTATTTTTTCATCACTAGATAAGATTTTTTGCTATTAGATTTGTATTGATATATTTTAATTGTTTAGTTGCTATGTTACTACTCATTTTTATTCAAGCAGACTGGTTGCCTAATGAAGGATAAATTAGTTTAGTTAGCTTGAACATACAATTGAATTTGAGAATCTATTATTTAAGTAAAAATATCTAAACAAATTCTTGGTAACTGATATCAATAATATAATAAAACGTTTTACCGTTTGGTGTGATGACTGCTATTTCATCATCAATTTTATGACCAATTAAAGCTCTGGCAACAGGGCTATTAATCGATATCCAATTTCTTTTGGGGTCGAATTCATCACTGCCAACAATACGGTAGATATGTAATTTTCCTGAATCATCTTCCAATTTGACCCAAGCCCCAAAAAATACTTTTCCTTCTTGTCTTGGGTCAGGATCGACAATCGTTAATATTTCTAAACGTTTGGTTAAAAAGCGAACACGTCTGTCAATCTCGCGAAGACGTCTTTTTCCATAAATATATTCCGCATTTTCACTACGGTCGCCAAGGGCTGCAGCATCCGAAACAGCTTGAGTAACACGAGGCCGTTCTTCTTTCCATAAATATTTCAATTCACGATCGAGTGCCAAGTAGCCCTCTCTTGTTATATAATTAGCTTTTTGCATAATGAATATAAATTCCGTTAATCGACGAGATATACAGAGATATCATGATAAATAATCAAATTAGCCATATTATAGCGGGTGAATTAACCGTAAAACCAGAACAAGTTTTAGCTGCCATTCAGTTATTAGATGATGGTAGTACCGTTCCCTTTATTGCTCGATATCGTAAAGAGGTGACCGGAGGTCTGGATGATACCCAATTACGTACCTTAGATAGCCGTTTAAGTTATTTGCGAGAACTAGAAGATCGTAAACAAACAATTTTAAAATCAATTGAGGAACAGGGTAAATTAACCCCAGAATTAAGCCAAAAAATTACTGATACGCTTAGTAAAACGGAATTAGAAGATCTTTATCTTCCTTATAAGCCAAAACGTCGTACCCGCGGTCAAATAGCAATCGAGGCGGGGCTTGAATCTCTCGCTGACGATTTATGGCAAAATCCCGATCTCAATCCAGAAACTGAAGCTGAAAAATATATCAATGCAGATAAAGGCATTGCTGATACTAAATCTGCCTTAGATGGTGCCCGTTATATTTTAATGGAGCGTTTTGCTGAAGATGCCGCTTTACTTGCTAAAGTTCGTCATTATCTTTGGAATAACGCGCATCTTGTATCTCAAGTTATTACTGGTAAAGAGGAAGAAGGTGCTAAATTTAGAGACTACTTTGCACAAAGTGAACTTATTTCAAAAGTGCCTTCTCATCGTGCTTTAGCGATGTTTAGAGGACGAAATGAAGGCTTTTTACAACTTTCATTCAATGCCGATCCGCAATTTGAAGAAACGCCAAAAGAGAGCTATTGCGAGCAAATTATTACAGAGCATTTAGGGATTCATTTTAATGATCAACCTGCAGATAAATGGCGTAAAGCAGTTATTAATTGGACATGGCGAATTAAGATTTTAATGCACATGGAAACCGAGCTTATGACCACTTTGCGTGAACGTGCTGAAGAGGAAGCAATTAACGTATTTGCAGCAAATTTACACGATATGTTGATGGCTGCACCTGCAGGTATGAAAGTCACCATGGGAATGGATCCAGGCTTACGAACAGGTGTAAAAATTGCTGTTGTGGATTCTACAGGTAAACTTATTGCGACCGAAACGATTTATCCTCATACAGGACAAGCTGATAAAGCAGCAATGATTGTTGCTGCACTTTGCATCAAACATCAAGTGGAATTAGTTGCAATTGGTAATGGCACAGCATCTCGTGAAACTGAACGTTTCTATCTTGATGTTCAGAAAAAGTATCCGGAAGTAAAAGGGCAAAAAGTTATTGTCAGCGAAGCTGGGGCTTCTGTTTATTCTGCATCAGAGCTTGCTGCTCAAGAGTTCCCTGATCTGGATGTATCAATTCGTGGTGCGGTCTCCATTGCTCGTCGTTTACAAGATCCTTTAGCTGAGCTAGTAAAAATCGATCCAAAATCCATTGGGGTGGGGCAATATCAGCATGATGTTAGTCAGACCCAATTAGCTAAAAAACTTGATGCGGTGGTTGAAGATGGAGTAAATGCGGTAGGGGTAAATTTAAACACTGCATCAATGATGTTACTTGCCCGTATCGCAGGATTGAATAAAGTTATTGCTCAAAATATTGTAGATTGGCGTAATGAAAATGGTCAATTTACCGATCGCAAACAGTTGTTGAAAGTTAGTCGTTTAGGCCCGAAAGCGTTTGAACAATGTGCTGGTTTTTTACGCATAATGGAGGGTAAAAATCCACTTGATGCATCGGCTGTTCACCCTGAAGCCTATCCGGTTGTCGAACGAATTTTAGAGAAAAATCATAAATCTTTAAAAGAAATTTTAGGTGATACTCATTATCTGAAATCATTAAAAGCGGTTGATTACGTTGATGACCATTTTGGTGTTCCAACTGTCACTGATATTATTAAAGAACTTGATAAACCCGGACGAGATCCAAGGCCTGAATTTAAAACTGCCCAGTTTGCTGATAACATCGAAACAATGGAAGATTTAAAAATAGGTATGATTATGGAGGGTGCGGTAACCAATGTTACCAATTTTGGTGCTTTTGTTGATATTGGTGTACATCAAGATGGTTTAGTTCATATATCAGCATTATCTGATAAATTTGTTGAAGATCCACGAACGGTTGTTAAAGCTGGTGATATTGTGAAAGTTAAAGTGATTGAAGTGGATATTGCCCGCAAACGTATTGCTTTATCGATGCGACTTGATGATCCAACAACGCCAAAAGTAGAAGTGGCCAAAGCTCGAACGAATAAATCAACCGGCACTTCTAAAAGTGGACAGTCAGCGCCTATTACAAATAGTGCAATGGGTAATGCTTTTGCTGCAGCTTTTAAAAAAGGAAAATAAATTCAGTTATATTTTATTTGTAAAGGGAGGTTAATGCCTCCTTTTTATTTAACGCTAATTTCAAAATATTTTAATAAAATTATTGATGATAAATCCAGTGATTAAAAATCAAATCAGGAGCTCAATCACTTTATTTAGAATTATTATTTTAATAAATATTCATTTGAGAACCATTAAATATCAATAAATTGATATTTCGCTATTCCATATTGTATATATTATTATATACTATGCACAATTGTGTAGATTATTTTTAACATATACAATTAATTATCTTATTTAATCAGCCTGTTAGTAAAGTTAAACTACTTTGCGCTGATCTTTTTAATAGCATTTCTTATTTTGATATTCTTAAATTAGTTTATTAACAACATTTGAATATTACACTTTTTCGATAGCGACATAGTCGTTTTTGCTCTAGATATTAAATAAAAATATACCGTTACATGGATGCAATTTAATAACTTTCTAATGGTTTTTATTGCTTATACGCGTTTTTAAAATTTGAAATTGTAATAGGTAACAATTTTTATCAATCATTTGATAATTCTTTAGTTTATTAAAACTTTAAATCAATAACTTTATTCTAATTTGCAGGAAAGTTTATGAGTAGAGGAATTAGCATGAATAGTAAAATGTTTGTTTCCCCAAAATTTTATTTGATGCAATTAATATTTAATATTACAGCTATTTCTTTTTTTTGCCTTTTTTGCCATACATCTCTAGCCGCATTATCATTTGCTGCAACCACTACGCAATATATTCACGGTAATCCGCCTGAAATTCTAGAATCTGCTGATACAAAAATCTTAAATGGAATTCAATTTAAATTAAATATTGATGGTATTGATCCTGTGATTGTTTTGCCTGGTACTGATAATAAGATTTCTGTTGCTTACAACACTTCACCAAGTATTTATTCATTTGGGGTAGATACTTCAAGTTTGAATGATAGTGATATAAATGATGTAGATGGTGACAAAGTGGCTACTACCGGCAGTTTTATCATTCAGTCTATTAATACTGAATGGCGGGACTCAAACAATAACATAATTCCTTCTGATTCTACTTCCCAACTTGGTAGTGATGTGTGTAATTCATCGACGGCTAATGCAAAATCATCAGTAAAAGTAACGATTCAATTTGTTGCTAAAACCCAGTACGGTGCTCCTGATCAGTCAGAACCAAGAGAAGTCTCTAAAACATTTCAAGTCAGTGCTGATGATGGTATCTGTTATATTAGGCCTGGTGTATTGGCTCTGATTATGCACAATGGATGGGATGAAGGGGATAACTATGCTCCTTATGGTGCTGATACGATAGATCTTGATGTTCCTTATAACGTAGACCAATTTACTATGCATAAAGGTTTTAAGGCCTCCGCTAAAGATCAAAACGGCAATTACTTCCCAACATATGGTTTCCCGGATGCACGTTTTAGAATTGTGCCGGTAAATCCAATTTCTGATTATAGTTATACCTTGGTTAAAAATCCGAATAATTCACTAATTAGTGCTTCTCGTGATTCAAGCGCTGATTCTAAAAGTGAATTTAAATTTACCGAAAATGTACCAGTTCAAGATGATAAATTTGTAATATTAGTTACCAATAATCGAACGTTAGCACAGTTTTATTACACTTTCTCTATAAAACATTGGTTATATTTTACAAATAACTTGGTGGGCAATTGGCAAAGCGCAAATACATATTGTCAAAATAATAATGATAGACTACCAATACGAGCTGAGTTATCCAATTCTAGTTTTGCTACCGTTCCAACAACTAATGATAACTATTATGTAAAAAATAATGGATATAGAAGAGCAATCGGTGAAGGATTATTGCCAGAATGGGGTAAAGCCTACTTTTATTCCCCACTTGATTATATTGGTCGAGATATGATGTCTGGTGCGCCAAATTTAAGAAGTTTAATCAATTATGATTTCTATTTTACCAGTGAACCATCATCGGTAAAAGATGTATTAGGTAATTATAGATATTACAGTGTGGGGATGGTAGAAGGTAATATTATTGTTGAACCAGATGTAGCATATACCTTATGTGTTAAATATTAACGTTGATATACAATTAGCTATTTTTTTAAAATCTAAACAGATATTAATGATTTATCTTAATATTTGATTTTGATGTTAATCAAATGAGCAGGTTTTCAAACTGCTCATTTTTATTTCAAAAATCTCATGAGGTAAAAATTTAAGACATTATTTTGGAATTTTATAATAAGCCTGTTAATAGTTTATTAAGCACACACTCATTAAAAAACGCTATTATGATAAATAAACAGTTGGCAAAACAATATTTTTCAGGCCAAATTGTTTTAATTCCATAGCAAAATTTTCGATATGTTGTTTTGATGCGCTCTGCCATGTTTTGGCTTCACCTCTCACACCATGATTATGAAATGCATTGATTCTAATTTTTATATTTGCATCAAATTGCTTTAAAAAATTAGCTAAATGTTCAGCGTTTTGTTGTAAATCGGTATGCTTAGGAATAATTAGAAATCTGACTTCATATAATTTATTCATTTTTGCAAGATATTCAATTGACTTTTTAACTCTTAAATTTCCCTTGCTAGTTAATGCTTCATGTACTTGATTATCCCATGCTTTAAGATCAATCATTGCCCCATCCATTACGTTGACTATTTTTTGCCAACCCATTTGAGGTAAATATCCATTACTGTCAACAAAACAGCTTAAGTGTTTTAAATCCTGAGCTTGTTTAATCGCACTAAAAAGCTGCTCAATAAACGCTAGTTGCAGTGTTGCCTCACCACCGCTTAGGGTTATTCCGTTTAAAAAAGGTAGATATTTTCGGATAAGTTTTAAAATATCTTCAATACTGTATCGATAAGTCATCGGTGTTGACTGATAGTTACAAGTGTTTATACAAGTATCACACTGCTGGCAAGTTGAACTTTGCCAAATGACTTTGTTGTTGATAAATGATAATGCTTGATGGGGGCAGGAAGCAACACATTCACCACACTCCTTACACCGTGAAATGGTATAAGGATTGTGGCAATTTAAACATTTAAAATTGCAGCCTTGTAAAAAGATGACTAACCGGTTTCCCGGTCCATCAACACAAGAAAAGGGTAAAATTTTATTAACGATTGCCCATGACTTGTTCATGGCTTATTACCCTAGGGGTCCTGCATAAGTAACTATTGTTCACTGTATCTTCGGCTGCTTCACTACCTAAAAATGTGGTATTAATCCGCGAACCTTCTTCTTTATATTTTTTGATATCTGATAATCTCACCATATAACCAGTTACACGCACCAGATCATTACCACTGATATTAGCCGTAAATTCACGGAAACCAAATTTAAATGCTGCTTTACAAATTTGTACTAAGGCTAATGGATTATTTTTAATCGTTTCATCAATAGTTAAAATATCACTAATGCCAGATGTATAATATTTATGGTGTTTAAATAATGCCATAATATGGGTAACAGGATCTGGTTCATGTCCATAAGGGATACGTAAACCAGGTGTTGCACCGCGGTCTGTACTGATACCTGACTGCGCATGTAACATCGCTTTACCTTGCCATGCATGTTTAATTTTATGATTATCAATAAAGTCAGCTAATTGCTCAGAAATGGTGGTAGCTAGTTCATTAGCATCTTCATCAACACCATAGCGACCAGCTAAGTTAGATTTTTCTTGTAGAATATTAACCGCTTCAGCCATAGCATAAATACCAAACATTGGTGCAAATCGAGTTGCGTCAATTAGTCCTTCTTTGACTAAAAAACTATTTTGAAAGAAATTCGATTTTTCATAAAGAAATTCCGATCTCGCTTTGATTAAGTTCAATTGCAATTGGCAATAATAAGGCAGGGTATTTTGTAAAAAGTCGGTAATACTGTTACTTTTTAATGCGACTTCTTTTAAATTAATTCTGGATAAAGTACTACCACCACCCGCAACAGGGAGAGAGTTATAACAACTCACAACACCATAGCCTTTATCATCAAAATCTTTTTTGATCATCATATTATTAGCGATATGTGGTTTTGCTGTTTGGCAAATATTCTCAATTGCTGTATTTAGTAAAGATTCTGGGGTGATATCTTCATCATAAATAAATGTTAAATTAGGCGCAACTTGTTTGAGTTCACGATCAACACGTAAAATTACTCGACAGATCACATTGTCAGTTGGACCAATATTGGCGTGCATAAATGCATCAGGAAGATTGCGATCAAGCATAATCCAAAAACGTTTTAATCGCTGATAAAGCTCTTCTTCTGTTAAATTGCCAACATAAGGTAGTAACACTTTATCCAAACAACCCAAATAAACAGGCATACCAGTGACCGAAGGAACATGATGATAAGCAATTGTCAGCATATTTATGGCATCATCAAAATTTTTTGCAGGCTCAAGCTCTAAATACTCAGATCCTTGTTTAAGGAATTTTGCATAATCTGGTAACACATAACGAGGTTTATACGGTGCATGACCTTCGTACATGTCACAAATTACACGCTCATCTAAGGCTTGCTTAGTTTCACTATCCAAATCAACATAAGGTAAATTATTTTCCGCTGCTAAAGCGAGAAGGTTCGCTTTTTGTTTAGGTGACAGATTGGGATCGGTCACAATATCGTAACAATTTTTTTGAAATTCTGTCATGTTCATAAATACCTCTATATTACCTATATGTTGAAAGCAAAAAATTAAATTTAATGGCTAATTTATAATACCAATTTTACCCGTGCCATTTATATTCTACATTTCTTTTTTAAAGCCGTTATTTTTCCAAAATGAAATTAACCGGTTCATAATCTGCCGCATTAATTGGTGAGTGCGCTTCAATATATTCTCTTATCACATCCGCGTCTCGGTAACCTGTATCGACATAAGTTGGTGAAGTGTTGGTAACGGGATAACCATCTCCACCAGCCGCTAAATAATCTAACGTGGTAATACGATAAGATTTTTGCAAATCAATTGGCTCATTATTAATTTTAATATCGCTAATCGTATTGCCAGCTAGCGTGATATTTTTTAAGTGAGTATAACCACCAGAACCTTGTTTTTTACTTAATGCAACTTTAAGATATTCCACCAATTCACGGCCGGTTAACTCAAAGTAAACAACTGTATTACCAAAAGGCTCAACTTTCAAAATATCACGATAAGTAATATTTCCTTCAATAAGTGAATCACGAATCATACCGCCAGCCATAATGCCAACATCAGCATTCGTTTTTTCAATAAAGGCACTGAGTAACAGCTGTCCCATATTGCTTTGTTGATATCTTACTACACTACGATCACCTTCTAAACGACCGATTAATTCACCTGTTTTAGTGAGTAATTGCTGTTTACCTTGATCTTGATAAGGTTTAAGTGTTTCTAACAATTTTTTATCTTGTTCTATTTCACTAGTGTAGTATTCAAGACGTTTAGTATCGTTGCCATTGTCGACTTCTTTTTTCAAGTTGATAGGAATTAACTGATAATTTTCCAGTGTAATTTTACCGTTTAAAAAGACAAAGTCGGCACGACCAACATATTTACCCCATTCATGAGCTTGAACAATCCAAGTTCCATTTTGTTGATCGGGTGCACATGGCGTGCCAGGAACATACTCAGTAATACGTTTGTTAGGGCTAGCCATACATACAGGGTTTTGAGAGTGACCACCTACAATCATATTTAAATCACCTGGTTTCAATCCCCGTGCTAACTCAACATCACCCGGTGCCATTGAACCATGTTCACCATTTTCATAATGTCCCATATGAGTAACCGCAATAATCATATCTGGGCGCTCATTATTTTTAATTTGACTTATCACCTTCTCTGCTTCAGGCAAGGTTTTGCGAAACTCAACACCGTCAGTATTTTTAGGTGAAGCAAGGAAAATTGTATCATCAGTAGTTAAACCAAATACCGCAACTCTAATGCCATTTAAATCAAACATTTTATAAGCATCGAAAACGCGATTATCAGTATTTTTGAAGTAAGTATTTGCTGATAAAAATGGAAAGTGAGCCCATTTTTGTTGTTCACGAATAACTGCTAAAGGATGATCAAACTCATGGTTACCAACAGCCATTGCATCATAACCAATACTGTTCATACCCATAAAATCGGGTTTAGCTTGTAAAACATCGGATTCAGGAACGCCTGTATTAATGTCACCGCCAGATAGCAGAAGTAATTTCCCACCTTTTTCGGATACTTCTTTTCTAATTTGGTCAACTACAGTTTTTTGAGCAGCTAAACCATATTCACCAATGTCATTTTGCCAAAAATGGCCATGATGGTCATTAGTATGCAAAATAGTAAAAGAATAGGGCTTATCTTTTTCCCAAGTAGGTGCAGTAGATTGCTTGGTTGCAACTGCTGCGAATGAATTAACTGAGAACAGACCTAAAATAATAACTAGTGACAGTTTAAATTTAAAACAATACATGGCATCTCCCAAATCCTTATTAGAGCTATTCCGTAATTACTTTGAAAATCAATTGTGGTTGTTTAGCACTATCACTGATAGTAATATTGTCATACAATTTTTGTTTAATTGCATCAATCTTATCGCTACTTGAATGAATAGTTAATAATGGTTCACCCACTTCAACTTTATCACCCACTTTTTTATGTAAAACAATACCAACAGCTGGATCAATAACATCTTCTTTAGTTGCACGTCCAGCGCCTAATTGCATCGCCGCAATACCAATTTGGTCGGCAATAATGCGTGATACATAACCTGATTTTTGTGCAGGTAGATCGATTTGGTAAGGGGCGTTGGCTAATTTTTCAGGATGATCAACAACAGAGCTATCTCCACCTTGAGCTTCAATTAACGTTTTAAATTTCTCTATCGCTTTACCATTTTTAATGACTTCTTGAAGTTTTTCTCTTGCTTCCTCTAATGTCTTAGCTTTATTGGCTAATACAACCATTTGACTACCAAGCGTTAAAACTAACTCAGTTAAATCAGCAGGACCATGACTATTTAATGTATCAATGGCTTCTTTAACTTCTAAGGCATTACCAATAGCATAACCTAAAGGTTGAGACATATCTGAGATAATCGCCATGGTTCTACGACCAATTTGATTACCAATATTAACCATTTCATGTGCTAATTTCTCAGAGTCTTCCATCGTTTTCATTAAAGCACCGTCACCGGTTTTGACATCCAACACAATAGCGTCAGCACCCGCAGCCAGTTTTTTACTCATGATTGAACTGGCAATCAGCGGAATAGAGTTAACCGTGCCGGTTACATCACGTAATGAATAAAGTTTTTTATCAGCTGGGGTTAAGTTACCTGATTGACCAATAACCGCAACACCTTTTTGGTTAACCTGATCGATAAACTCTTGCTTACCTAATTCGATTTTAAAGCCGGGAATAGTTTCAAATTTATCGGTTGTTCCACCAGTATGGCCTAATCCTCGACCTGACATCTTGGCAACAGGAATATCTAAAGCAGCAACTAATGGTGCTAATACTAAAGTGGTTGTATCACCCACACCTCCGGTTGAATGTTTATCTACTTTAATACCTTTAATTGATGATAGATCAACAGTATCACCGGAATACATCATAGCACTAGTTAAATCAGCACATTCTTTCGAAGTCATACCTTGATAATAAATAGCCATAAGTAAAGCACTTACTTGGTAGTCAGGAATCGTACCATTAGTATAATTGGTAATAAAAAATTGAATTTCTTCGGTAGTTAAGGCATGTCCATCACGTTTTTTTTCAATAATATCTACAAATCTCATTACACTTCTCTCTTAATATCAATAAATCAAATTAGGATTAAATTTTTTCATCCATTATATGGATTGATGATAATTCTGATCTTAGCTTCATCACTCTCTTTTATTATTTTCTATCAATTTTTTTGATAGTTAAAATTTTCTTATTCAGAAATAATACTAATCTAAATCACTAGGTGAAAAAGACCAAGGCAACAATTCACCGACAGTGGTTTCTTGGATTTTACCATGCATATTTGTCAAAATAACTGGCATATCTTTGGCGCAAAATTCACTAATGACTTGGCGACAAGCTCCACAAGGTGAAATTGGTCCATCAGTATCGCCAATTACAACTAATTTTTTAAATTTTGTTTTACCTTCTGATACCGCCTTAAAAATCGCAGTCCGTTCAGCACAGTTGGCTAGGCCATATGAGGCATTTTCAATATTGCATCCTAAAATAGCTTCGTCATCTTCGGTAATTAATACTGCACCTACTTGAAATTTAGAATAGGGTACATAAGCTTTTGAGCGTGCTGTTTTAGCTAGTTCAATTAGTTTTTCAATCTTCATATTCATAATCCTTGTTATCATCAATAGATTTTTAGTTTTGCGATTTTGTTGGTGCTTGTAAATTAAGTTGATATACACCAAAGCCTAAATTATCTTTTTCAATAAACTTAATTGGGTACAATGAATGTTTTTCAATATAGGCTTTGGCTTCTTCAGTAGGGGAAGATTCAAAGCGAATATCCAAATTAATTTTGCTGGTAATTGGTGCAATTCGCCAGTTATTATCAACCTTCACATTCACTTCACCTTGTTTTTTAGTGTGATTAGTAATATAGGCTGAAAGAATGACCCTTAAATCATCCGGAGAATTAAATTTAACATTTTTACCACCAGTACCAGGGAATGTTCCGGTATAAGCACGATAGTTATTGGTGGCAATTAAAAATGCTTGATTGGGAGCAATAGGTTTTTGTTGATAAGTTAAGTTTACGATACGTTCTGAATCAGGATTAATTAACTGACAATTTCCATCATAACGTGCAGGTTTAGTGATATCAATTTGATAACTCACACCATCAATGGTATCAAAATTATAAGTTCTAAATTTATCCCAATTAATCAAATATTGTGGTTGTGACGAATTGATATCAATTTGATTATAAACACCTGCTGAGCATTCCAACCACTCTTTAACATCTTTACCCGTTATTTTTACTGCAGATAAAATATTAGGATAAAGATAGATATCAGCTGCATTTCTAAAAGTTAAATCACCTTTTTTAACATCAACATAAGCTGAAGGATCGTTTTTACGACCACCAGCTTTAAATGGCGCAATTGCCGATAAAATGGGTAATCCATCCAGATCTGGATCACCTTGAACAAACTGTTTCACATAATCAATTTGCGCATCACTAATAATTTGCAAAGCAGAAGTATCTTCGACTAATGCTAAATAACTATTGATATCGGTTGAAACCTTGCCAATTGGTTTACCAACAAATTCACGGGTACCTTCGTGGTCGTCTCTTAACGCATTCGTAATATTTTTATCTGATCCAACTAATGCTTTTTTATTTTTAATATCAAAGATCGGGCGAGCTTCTGATTTACCAGAAATGACTTTCCAATTAGCTTTATCACCTTCAATAACTAAATCAACTACACCTAAATGACTTCCCCATTGTCCAGGCATTACTGCGGGCACATGATTGATATTTCCGGTACTAATATCAGTATTAGGCAATGATTTAAAATCCTCGCTAGGAAAGACCCCATGAGAATGACCAAACATAATAGCATTAATACCTTCAACTTGGCTTAAATAATAGACTGAATTTTCAGCTAAAGCCTTATATGGTTCGGCAGAAACACCTGAATGCGGAATTGCAACAATGATATTTGCACCTTGCTTTTTCATTTCAGGCACTAATTGTTTCGCGGTTTCAGTGATATCTTTAACAATTACCTTACCTTCCAAATTAAGTTTATCCCACTGCATAATTTGTGGTGGCACAAAACCAATATAACCGATTTTAATAGTGTGTTGTTTACCTTCTCTATCAACGACCGGTTTATCTAAAATAATATATTGCCTAAAGTAAGGTTTATTTGTTTTCGCATCAAAAACATTAGCATTAACATAAGGAAAATTAGCACCAGCTAGACTTTTTTGTAAAAAATCTAAACCAAAATTGAACTCATGATTACCGATGTTACCAACTACATAATCTAGCGTATTAAGTGCTTTATAAACAGGATGAGTCTCACCTTTGTTTAGACCTTTATTCAAAGCATAATCAGCCATTGGACTGCCTTGAATCAAATCGCCGTTATCAACTAAAACACTGTTTTTTACCTCTTTTCGTGCTTGATGAATTAAATTAGCTGTTTTAGCTAAACCAAAAGTATCAATGTACTGATCTTTGAAATAGTCATAATTCATCATATTACCGTGCAAATCGGTAGTTTCGATAATTCTTAAATCTACTGTTGCTGCTTGAAGTGAACCAGATATTAATAGGGTTAGTAGGCTTAATCGGGTTTTATTCATATCAATCTCCTATTTCTCTGATGTTGTTAATCATTAACATATAATAAAACGAGATAATTCTTAAATCGTTCAATAATAGCAGGGTGATATTGCTGAACGTTGATTGCCTGTTGTAGACATTGCTTATCATTACTAGTAAAAAAGGCTAAAACGTCATTAAACAAACGTGATTTTTCGGTTGGTTCAATAAATGCAGCATCAATTCCACAAAGTGTAATATCAAACAGTTCCAATCGAGAAAAATGAAAAAAATGCTCAGCGAGCTGATATTCTTTCTCTATATCGGTGCCAAATATGCCTGCGTCATCGGTATTAAGCGTTATTCTGACCCCTCTATCATAAAGTTGTCGAATTGGGTGATTAAGAATATCACCATTTAACTTATTGACTAAAATACGATTACTAGTAAGCGCTATTTCTAAAGTGATCTTGTTATCAATTAAATTCTCAATCAACTTATCATCTTCAATGGCGGCGATACCATGTCCAATACGATTCGCGCCATGTTTAAGCGCTTGGATAATACTTTCAGCAGAATCAATTTCACCAGCATGATAAGATTTTTTTAAATTTAATTTAGAAGCAAGTTGATGGGCTTTTTCAAAATCATCAAAATGACCTGCTTTTTCATTACCTGCGATATTAAATCCGGTAATAAATGGGTGGGGGTTATTCTCAATAAATTGCAGTGTATCGTATACCACATCGGCACCCAGATGGCGCACGCCAATCACATGGTATCTTACAGTAATATTATGTTCTTTTTGAACATCAATAATCGCTTTATCCATTTGATTAAGCGTTTGTTTAAATCTTTCTTGATCCCAAACTATTTTACCTTCGCTTTCCATGGCACAAATATGATAGGGAGACAAAAATAGCTCGCAATAGATTAATCCTTGCTTGGCATTTCTGCTTAAAAAATCGTAAGTAATTAGGTAATAATCGTCGGGATGTTTAACAAAATTAGAGACAGTATCATAAGTTTGGATAAATGAAACAAAATCGGATTCATCATAATTATATCGACCGTTTTTATAATCGCTTGCATCATATTCACCGGGTCGATAGCACAATGAATCAGGAAAAGTCAGATGATTCTTATCGGCTAGTTTTTTTGCCATAAATGGTGTAATACTACCTTCCACATGCTCATGAAGTATAACTTTTGGGATTATTTGCTTATTCATCTAGTTCTAATCTGTTTAAGTATATGCTTATAGGGCACTTGTAAATTATTCATCAGACTAAATTGATACAACTTTTACAAGCATCTTATTCTACCTTGATAAGACAATTATTTTCCATACATTTTGTGTGACTTATCAACTTCTTTGAAATCAAGTGGCAACAATAAACAGGCAACAAATGAGTTGCCTGTTTATTGATGTGGCCAAATTGGTTAATTTAGTTTATCTATATTAACCTTGCCTTGAGTTTGATATTAATTTCTGTTATCAAGAGTATCATTCTTGAAAATAAAGACAAAAATAATAGCAAGTAATAAAGAATATCCTGCAAAAATTAACCAAATTGTACGCCAGTCAATGACACCATTTACAGTGTAAAGATCCACAACAACACCACTGATAGTTGAACCTAAATAAGCCCCAATACCATTGGTCATAATCATAAATAAACCTTGTGCACTATTACGGATATCTGGTGAAACTGTTTTATCAACGTACATAGAACCCGAAATATTATAGAAATCAAATGCACAACCATAAACAATCATTGACAGAAGAAGTAACGTGAAACCTACAGGTGATGGATCGCCAAAAGCAAATAATCCAAACCGAGCAACCCATGCCAACATACTAATTAACATGACATACTTGATACCAAATCTTTTCATAAAAAATGGTACAAATAAAATAAATACAACTTCTGACATTTGTGAAATAGATAGCAATACTGACGGATATTGCACAACTAAACTATCAGCATATTCCGGAATACTTTTAAATGAAAGTAAGAACGGATTACCAAAAGTATTGGTAATTTGTAAAATACCACCAAGGAAGACAGCAAAGACAAAAAAGATAGCAATTCTAGGTTGTTTGAATAATACAAATGCATCTAAACCTAAAGAACTTACAAGCGACTTTCTTTTTGACTCATCTTTAGCAATGACAATTAATGGCAATGTTAATGAATATAGGCTGAGTAAAATCGAACCGCCAGCTGCAATATAGAGCTGTACATTGCTTAATCCAACTTTTAAGAAACTAACAAGCCACATAGCAACAATGAAGCCGATAGTACCAAAAATTCTTATACTAGGGAATTGCGATATAACATCAAGACCTTCTGATTCTAAACAAGAATAAGAAATTGAGTTAGAAATCGCGATAGTTGGCATAAATGCTAAACAATGAATTAAAATTACCACGACCATCATAAATGGTGTTGTGACTGAAGCGGCAATAAAAAGGGTTATTGCTCCAAATAAGTGGCAAAGCATGAATAAGCGATTAGCAGGAATCCATCTATCTGCAACAACACCAAGCAGACCAGGCATAAATAAGGATGCTATGCCCATAGTACCATAAACTGTACCTACTGTTGTTCCAGTAAAATGCAAGGTCTCCATCATGTAAGAGCCTAAAGTTATAAGCCAGCTACCCCAGATAAAAAATTGCAAGAAAAATATAACTTTAAGTTTGAACTTAATATTCATTTCGTTTCCTTATTAAATGAGTTCTCTTCTAACCTATTAGATAAAATTAATGAATAAATAAAAATTGTTATTACTATCGATGCGTTAGTTATAACGTTAAACACATTTACTGATAAAATTGATTAATGACAGTCAATGTAAAACTTTTATTTCTTAAACAAAAAAAATGGCAGAAATTCTGCCATTAATTTAATCTGAATTAAGTAATACCGACTCTAACGCAACAGTAATCATCTCTTTGAAGCCTAGCTGGCGTTCTTCGGAAGACATCGCTTCGCCTTTTCGAATATGATCTGATACCGTACAAATCGCCAACGCTTTTGCGCCATATTCAGCCGCCACACCATAAATACCAGCAGCTTCCATTTCGACACCTAAAATATTGTATTTTTCCATGATATCGAAAAGATCAGGCTCAACGCTATAAAACAGATCAGCTGAGAAAATATTACCAACCTTCACATTAACATTTAAATCTTTAGCTGCATTAACTGCATTACAAACAAGACCAAAGTCAGCGATGGCAGCAAAATCATGATCTTTAAAACGCAAACGATTCACTTTAGAATCCGTACAAGCGCCCATACCAATAACAACATCACCAAGATTAACATTTGGGCTAATTGCACCACACGAACCGATACGAATAATGTTTTTGACACCATAAAACTTAATCAATTCGGTTGTATAAATAGAACAAGATGGGATACCCATTCCATGCCCCATAACAGAAACTTGTTTACCTTTGTACAGACCAGTAAAACCGAGCATTCCTCTGACATTCGTTACTTCTTTAGCATTATCTAAAAAAGTTTCGGCAATAAACTTAGCTCGTAATGGATCGCCGGGCATTAATACCGTTTGAGCAAAAGCACCATCGGCGGCGTTGATATGAGGGGTAGGCATTTAACTCTCCTGATTTATTACTAAAAAACGTCCTAAACAATTGCTATTTACGAATAAATGACTTGCCATAATCCATTGGTGACAAATCAAAATAATCAGCAACACTTTGTCCAATATCAGCAAATGTTTCACGATGACCTAATGATCCAGCTGGAACACTATCACCATAAACTAAAACTGGAATATGCTCACGAGTATGATCCGTACCAGGCCAGGTTGGATCACAACCATGATCGGCACTAATAATTAAAAGATCGTCTGGTTCAATAAGGGCTAACATCTCAGGTAAACGGCGGTCAAAATATTCTAAAGCCGCAGCGTAGCCTGCAACATCACGTCGATGACCATAAGATGAGTCAAAATCAACGAAATTGGTAAACACAATCGTGTTATCTTTCGCTTGTTTGATTTCTTCTAGCGTAGCATTGAATAAAGCCTCAATACCTGTAGCTTTAACTTTCTTAGTGATACCCACTTCGGCATAAATATCGGCAATTTTACCAATTGATACAACAGTACCTTGTTTTTCTTCAACTAGCTTTTTAATCATTGTCGGAGCTGGTGGTTCAACGGCTAAATCATGACGATTACCAGTACGCACAAATTCACCTGGCTTATTACCTAAAAATGGACGAGCAATAACGCGGCCGATATTATAATCGCCTTTATTAAGCTCATCACGAGCTATCTCACAAACCTCATAAAGTTTATCAAGACCGAAAGTCTCTTCATGGCAGGCAATTTGAAAAACAGAATCAGCAGAGGTATAAAAAATAGGTTTACCAGAAGCCATATGCTCAAGCCCAAGCTCATCAAGAATCACTGTACCTGATGAATGACAATCACCAAGATAACCAGGCAAGTTAGCACGTTTAACAATATTATATAATAATTCTTTAGGAAAACTATTGGTAGTATTGGTAAAATAGCCCCAATCAAACAGAACAGGAACACCCGCGATTTCCCAGTGACCTGAAGGCGTATCTTTACCCGACGAAATCTCACTGGCAAAGCCATAAGCACCAATAACTTCACCTTCGGTAGCCATTCCTTTAGGGTATGAACCAGTTGATTCATAAGCGGCTTCTATCAAACCTAACTTTCCTAAATTAGGTAATTTTAATGGGCCTTGACGACCATGATCTGCATTACCTGAAGCACAAGCTTCGGCAATATGGCCTAAGGTATCAGAACCTTCATCACCATATTTTTTTGCATCTTCAGCACCGCCGATCCCAAAGGAATCGAGGATCATAATAAAAACTCTTTTCATAATTTCCTCTAAATCACAACTACCACTAAATATTGCAACAATCTTAAAACATAAAGTTATATAAAACCGTGATCGATAACTTATTTTTTAAATTTCATTAATAATAACGTCTACCACAAGGTTGAGTAAAATAGATTTTAACTAAATTTATAAATAAGATCGTTTGGGTAGCTATAATACATGATAAAAAAAAACAAAAAAGGGAAAGTGTCCAATTTGTAGACTATTTGTCTAATTTTTTGACACATATATCAAGCTAAAAGTAGTTAAGATCATTAAAAAAAATTTTAATGCATAAAAGATCGTTTTGCGTTGTGATAATATAGCAAATAAATAAACAATCGACACAATAGAATAAATTGCTTTATCAAAATAGATAAAGGCATTGATTTGATACTTTTAAATAAAAAAAGGCATAAAAAATGCCGAATAAAACTAATTTAATTGAATTTAAAAGTATTTCTAATAAAAGGTAGTCATTAATGAACCAAAAAATTCCTAACACATTTGCTTTAGATGTATATGCCAACCAAGTAGAAACAGTCGAAACTGTGGAACAGCTAATGCAAGTTTGGAAAACTAATACCGACAGTCAACCAATTATGATTATTGGACAAGGTAGTAATACACTATTTACTGAAAATTTTGCTGGTACAATCATTGTTAATCGAATTAAAGGATTAACTATAACCGAAACCCCAACACACTGGCATTTAAAAGTGGGTGCGGGTGAATATTGGCATGATCTAGTTGCTAACACCATTAATCAAAACATTCCTGGTCTTGAAAACTTAGCTCTAATACCAGGATGTGTAGGATCTGCACCAATTCAAAATATTGGCGCTTATGGCATTGAATTTCAAAAAGTAGCCGATTATGTCGAATTACTTGAATTTGCAACGGGTAAAATTATTCGCGTAACTGACGGCCAATATGGCTATCGTGAAAGCATCTTCAAACAAAAATATGCTAATGGTTATGCGGTTGTATATGTTGGCATCACATTACCAAAACAATGGAGCCCGGTGTTAACTTATGGTGAATTAAGGAATTTTGATCCAGAAAGTGTCACCCCAAAAATGATCTTCGACAAAGTGTGCGAAATCCGTCGTAGCAAACTGCCTGATCCTAATGTATTAGGAAATGGTGGAAGCTTTTTTAAAAACCCAGTAGTAGACAAAAAATTTGCTGATAAACTACTTGAAAAATATCCAACAATGCCAATATATCCACAAACAAATGATCAAATAAAATTAGCTGCTGGCTGGTTAATTGATCAGTGTGGTCTAAAAGGCTATCAAATTGGTGGTGCAGCAGTGCATCAACAACAAGCTCTTGTATTAGTCAATAAAGATAATGCGACAGCGCAAGATGTCGTTGCGTTAGCGCGTTATATCATAAATGCAGTATTACAAAAGTTCTCGGTGCACCTCTCGCCTGAAATTCGATTTATGGGCGCAACTGGTGAGATTGACGTGGATAAATTTCTATAACGTAAATAACGTTTATTAGACAATAAAACAGCTTATATACAACAAAATTATGAAACATTCGTATTCATTTCCTATTTTATTAACAAGTTTATTATTTGTAACCATCGCCTTATCAGCACTTAATACCCAAGTGCCACTTTGGCTAGTGCGTGAACATTTTTCACTAGGACAAATAGGTTTAGTCGGCTCAAGCTACTTTACAGGTAACTTAGTGGGAACGATTATGGCAAATTGGTTTATTAGCCGATTTAACGCCAGATTCACTTACACCTATAGTTGTATTATCTTTGCGATTGCAACTATTGGATTAAGCTTTTCAATGGATTTCTATAGTTGGGCGATATGGCGATTTTTTATTGGAATAGCCTGTGCGGTTACTTGGGTGGTCATTGAAAGCTGTATCTTAGTTACGGGTACAGTCCGTACTCGCGGTAAAATGCTGGCGGTTTATCTAACCACCTACTACTTAGGTACTGTTTTAGGGCAAGCATTGCTCCAATACTTTCCGCAAAACGTACTCTATTTTGGCCTAGTAATAGCAGTGCTAATGGGGTTAGCCATCTTATTTATATTACTAACCCATTACAAATTACCTAAAAAGAAAAAAAGCAGTTTCAACATCATCCCCATGATATTGTATAAACCTTCTCGAGTTGGTTTAATTGGTTGTGCGATTGCTGGTATGTTAATTGGATCGCTATACTCTCTAATGCCAGCATACTACTCACATCTAGGTTATACAGATAACCAAGTCGCAAATTGGATGGTTTTACTAATACTTTCTGGGGTAATCGCACAAATGCCTGCCAACTGGTGCGCAGATAGGTTTGGTCGTCGTATTGTTTTGTTGGTTGAATCAATCTTAATGATGATAGCTTGTTGTTTACTGATATTTAACCTCTATGGCGTATTAGCCATCATTTTACTTGGTGCGACCATTTACACTATCTACCCAATCTCAATGGCGTGGGCTTGCTCGTGTGTTCGCAAACAAGAAATTGTATCAATGAATCAAGCTATGCTATTAACCAATACACTTGGTAGCCTAGTTGCGCCAGCGGTAATTGCCTTTATAATGGACACATTTAACAATACCTATTTATTTATTAGTTTTGCTATAATTTCGCTTTACTTTATTGTTTTATTATCACTTAAAAAGTGAGGGTTTAATGCGCAGTAACCAAAATCCATTGAAATTAATCAATATATTAGCTGATGGGCAGTTTCACTCTGGTGAAGAACTTGCCAACCAATTTGGAATAACGCGAGCTGGCATCAACAAATATATCAAAGTGCTACGGGAATGGGGGATTACCTTATCATCCGTGCAAGGTAAAGGTTACTGCTTAGCATCACCAATAGATCTACTTGATAAAGTCAAAATCGACAATGACTATGGTGCTGATAGTCATGTGGAAGTACTGCCTATCATTGAATCAACCAACCAATATTTATTAGATAATATTGAGAAATTACAAACTGGCGACAGCTGTGTTGCCGAGTTTCAATCAAAAGCGCGAGGCAGGCGAGGGCGACAATGGTTTGCACCATTTGGCAGTAATCTCTATTTCTCAATGTATTGGCGACTTGAACAGGGCATCGCAGCAGCCATGGGGCTAAGCTTAGTCGTTGGTGTTGTGATAGCCGATACTTTACGAGAAATCTCGGGGCAAGATATTAAAGTAAAATGGCCAAATGACCTCTATCTTAATGACCAAAAACTTGCAGGCATATTAGTTGAACTTGCAGGCAAAACGGGAGACTGTGCACATGTTGTTATTGGTGTTGGAGTCAACCTAATGATGAATAATCCCGATACAACTATCGTCAACCAAAAGTGGGCTAATTTAGGTAAAGTTGATCGCAATTTATTAGTAGCAAAAGTCGCGAAAAATCTAAAAGTAAAACTTCGAGACTTCGAACAACATGGACTAACACCGTTTCTTAACGATTGGCAACGGCTCGACAATTTTGTAGGGCGTCCTGTTAAATTATTAATTGGTGACGATGTGATCCGTGGCGTAGCCAAAGGCATCAATGAACAGGGTGCATTACTCTTAGAACAAAATGGCAAAACGAACGCATATATTGGTGGTGAAATCTCATTACGAAGTGATGAGTGAAATATCTACCGGTAATTGATTAACATGAATTACCGAAAAGTAAATCTTGTGATCGGGAATAAATCGGTACAATAGGTAAGCGGCAAAAAATAATGCAGCTCTAAATCCCTTTTTATCTTGACTTAACCATTTAATAAATTTCAAATTATATTGATAATCTCACCTTAAACCAGTTGTGTAAAAAAGCACCAAAAAAAATTGGTGGAATTTTTCATTTTGGTATTTTAATTAATAAACAATAGGTTATAATTAGGGTGTTCCCTATATGCATAGGGATAAACCGATGACATTGCTATGAATTAACGCATCAAAAATGTGTTCCCTATATGCATAGGGATAAACCGCGTGGTTGCCACAATTCGTTTACCCGGCATAAAGTGTTCCCTATATGCATAGGGATAAACCGCCTCGATCGAGCAAGTAAAAAAATAGACGAGTATTCTCTATAAGTAGCGATAAACGGTTTGTATATGAATCGCAGTGGTTAACTTCAAAGCGTTCCATTTAAATAAGGATTTACCAGAAGGGATTGCGTACAGCATCCCTTCTTTAATAGGTTTAAGAATAAAAGATAGATTACGCCATTATAAAAAGTTCGGAAACTTATCCTTTAGGAAACAGTTAAAATTAGCTGTTCACCCTTATTTTTTTACCTTAAGCAATCTTAAAGCATTGGCTGTAACAATCGCTGTGGTACCCGAATCGGCTAATACTGCAAGCCAAAGCCCAGTAATACCAAACAAACTAGTAATTAAAAATACCAACTTAATTCCTAAGGCAATTGTAATATTTTGTTTGATATTACGATTAGCGAAGCGAGTTAAACGTATTAATTTAGGTAAACTTAATAAACTATTTTTGGTTAAAGCGGCATCGGCTGTTTCAAGTGCAACATCAGTACCACTACCCATAGCAATACCGACAGTTGCAGCCTTCATAGCAGGGGAATCATTAATTCCATCACCAATCATCGCAATAGACGTATGTTGACCTATTTTTTCGATTTCTGCTAGCTTATCTGCTGGCAACAACTCAGCACGATAATCTATGCCTAATTGCCCTGCAATTGCTTTTGCTGCACGTTGATTGTCGCCGGTTAACATCAATGTTTGTAAACCAAGTTGCTTAAGCTCAGTTATAGCAGCTACAGCATCACTTCGTAGCACATCTTGCAAAGCAATAATCCCCAACAACTGCTGATGGGTTGTAACCACCACAACGGTCTTACCACCATTTTCGAGTTGAGTGATAGTTTCAGCATCTTTAGCACTTATAGCCGTTGATACGGTTTCAATTTTATTAGGAGAGACAATAAAATAAATTTGCTGATCTAATTCACCTTGAATCCCAACGCCAGCAATCGCCTTACGATTTTGAGCTTCCTCAAAATGGATCTGTTTTTGCTTAACATAATCAACTAAAGCCTTAGCTAAAGGATGGTGTGATCCGCTTTCAATCGAGGCAACAATCGCTAACAACTCCTCGCTAGAACAATGAAGATTAATGACATCAGTAACCTGTGGCTTACCCTCAGTTAATGTCCCTGTCTTATCAAACGCCACCATCTTAATTGAGCCAATATGCTCAAGTGCTGCACCGCCCTTAATCAACACCCCATGTTTGGCTGCGGTTGACAAAGCCGACGTAATAACAGCGGGTGTAGATATCACTAATGCACAAGGACAACCAATTAACAACAACGTCAATCCTCGATAAATCCAAGTATACCAATCGGCACCCGTCAACAATGGTGGAATTACCACCACTAAAAACGCAAATAGCGTAATTGCTGGCGTATAATATCGGCTAAACTTATCGATAAAACGCTCAATAGGTGCTTTACGATCTTCGGCATCTTCAATCAATTGCAAAATACGATCAACGGCATTTTGTCCTGATTCCGAAATCACCTTGAGTTGAATAGTATTATCCACCACTAATGACCCAGCTAAAATTTTATCACCACTTAAATAATTAACTGGAATCGACTCACCTGTTAATGCGCTCTCATCAATGCTGGCTTGTTCGCTAACCAAAATAACATCAGCAGGTAATCGTCCACCAGATGAAATTTCGATAATATCATTAGGTTTTAACGTATGGCTGGCAACTGTTTTTCTTTTACCATCGATAATAATCACCGTTTCATCAGGCATCAACTCTACTAGTGACGAAATTCCCTTCTTCGCCTTACTCGTTGCAAAGCCCTCGAGCATCTCACCGATCATAAATAAAAAGATCACCATGGTAGCTTCTTCCGCTGCTCCAATAAACAGCGCACCAAGAGCGGATATACTCATTAACGACTCAATTGCAAATGGAGTGCCACTACGGGTTAAAACAATCGCCTCCTTCAAAATGGGGATAATTCCAACAATAGCAGTCACAATAAAGGCATATTCGCCAGCAGTCTGATTCACCAACAAAATAAGATAACTTACTACAATTAAAGTACCTAAAACGGCTAAGGGAATAAATGCTTTTTTATCAAAATTATGTGAATGTTCGTGGTGATGAGAGTGGTTAGGTGAAGCCTCAAAAATCGGGGTATAACCTAATTCTACGACTTTATCTTCAATCATCTTTATTACCGCATCATCATGTTTTGGAACAAAAACGATTAACTTTTCAGTTGAAAAAATAATTTTGGTTTGATTAATATTGGGCAGTGTTTTAACACCGTTTTCGATTTTACTTGCGCAATGTGCGCAATCCATACCTTGAATTTTCCAAGTTAATTTAACACCTTGGCAACTCCGCTCAGGCTCTTCGGGAGGATCTTCAATCCCATGTCCATGATTATGCCCATGATTATGTCCATCACAAGATACTGTTGGATTTTCGTTATGAGAATCATGCGTATGATTATGTGCAATATTATGACAATCTCCATGACAATGGTCGTGATTATCGTGATGGGATTGCGTAGATTTGTTATTATATAACATAACGTTACCTCTATTTGTGGATGATTTTTATTGTACGCTCAAAAAAACAAAAATAAATATTTTTAACCCACTTTTCTAAAAAAAAGTTGAGGAGCGGGGTTTTTAAGGTTATAAATTACGTTTAAACTTTATTAAATGATCCCAATCGCTAATTTTAAAAACTAGAATAAATTAATAGGATCATTAATTACATTTTTAAAGATTTGTAATTTTAATATATTCAATTAAAACAGTGTGTAGTGAATTATTATTTAGATCTTTTTTAGATCGTCTTTACGAAAGTTAACATAATTGAGTGAAAAAAAGTGTTGCATCGTGTTTTTCCAATCACTATACTTTTTACACGGTTTTAGCTAATAGGCTAAAATTTGACAAAAAAGTATAAAATTACAAATTAATCAAAAAATTACTTGACAGGGTAGTCTAAAATGCATTATAATTTTCAACAGGCAACAGGCAACCTATCTTTTAAATTCGTCTAAGTTCAGCACCCAGTTTAAATTTTTCACTAAAACTTATTTTTCCACGCAATCAAGTGAAATTCTGCGAATTTTCGCGCGATCCTTTTCTCGATGGTTTTTTAGATCCTTATATCTTCTACAATTATCCCGACGGATCCATTTAGATCTATTCGTGGTGTTTTTTCTTTCTTTTTCCTGTCATGCATTGACTTCACAGACGACAAAAAATCATATTGAGGGTAGTGCGCCGTATTTGACTTTCGACGGTGGTCGTACTCGTGTGGTTAATACTAACGATCTGCTTGGGATTACTTTATCTAATGGCTCAAGATACACACCTTCAAACAATACTTCATCTTCTTCAAGACCAATTCAGTTGTCTACTGCCGGTGAGAGTTTTGCTGATATTGGTATGCTGGTTCCCACTGATACTAATTCAGTCGCTTTAAGTTCTCTTATCGGTCCTCCTTATAATTATTGGGGGGATGATGATGGTGATTCTGCTGTTACAGCTACAGGTTCTTTAAGTTTATCTATCGTTGATAAATACAATCAAGCTGTATCACGTAGTAGTGTGCTAACAGTTTGTAACGCACCTTATCGTGTTACATTATCCAGTACTGACGGCACATTATCTACTCGTTACGGAGTTCCTAATCGTAGTAATTTCAGTGCCAGTATTGTGACTTATTACATTAATCCTAAGGTTACACCTGTAGTTTGTTTTGCCAGACCTAATACGGTGTTCGCTTCAGGTCCTTATGCTGGGCCGGCCTCGATGTGGGACCCTTATGATGGTTTTATTCCTCAGTCAACTGGTCCATCCTCTTACGGTAGAAACTTTCCTACTACTGGTGCTAACAATCTGTACTTTGATTTACTCATTGGTGGTGTTAATCAACCTTTGTATTGGTCTCTTGTTTCTCGTGGTGGTATCACTGCTACCATGACTAATTCTACTGCTACAAGCGTACGCGTTACTTTAATTGGTCCTTACGCTACTACATCCCAGCATAGTTCATCTAGTCCTGACAGTGTTTCTACTCCTTCTCTGCCTCAGACATTCGAGTTGGTTGGTCGTGACAATAATGGTAATCCAGTTATTAAATATGGTTTTACTTTGAAGCAGTGGTTTATTCATCGTGGTGCGAAGAGGGACAATTATTCTAATATTTTATCTTGGTGTGATAGTATTGGTTATCGTCTTGTTAAGGTAAAGGATTTAACCAACGCTTCTCTTTCATCTAGTGTAGTTATCCCTGGCGCCACTCCTTCCTCACCTGGTAATCATATTATGCGTCATATAGGTTCTGGCTTTTTTACGGAGTGGGGCACTATGCCCCAGTATTCTGGTGCTGGCTTCCTCGATGGTTATTACTTGACTAGCGACCAGTATAATAGTGGTCACCAGTTTAGCGTGCGTACAATCTACGGTGATGCGAGGTCGAGCAACAACGACTACGGGCTTTGTGCCTATCCTTAGTATTTATTTCTTCGACCTTAATTCTTAGGGTAGGGTGGGGAAAGATAATATTAAGTTACTAAAAGTAAGCTGACTCTTAATGTTGCTGAGCTATAAAAAAGCGATTTTGTGGCTAAGCGACGCTTCAATTACCCGCTTCGGCGGGTTTATTTTTTTAGGTATTTTATCTTAAAAAAAGTTAAGAAAAGGGGTTTTTGGGGTTCTAAATTCTGCTTTGCAATGTTGCCTCAAGTAAATAATTCCGCTTTAAACTGTGGCGTTTTTCAGTAACCGTTTTTACATCAAAAAAAGTTGAGGAGCGGGGTTTTTGAGGTTCTAAATTTTATTAAAAAAATTATTAGAATATCAAAATTACTAAATTTCTTATTCAAAGCTCTAGAATAAAATTTTCAAGGATCAATAAGCTTAATTTTAAAAAATTGTAATGATGATATATTCAATTAAAACAGCATATAACCGGTTATTTTTTAGATCCTTTTCAGATCCTCTTTACGAAAATTAACGTAATTGAGTGAAAAAAAAGTGTTGCATCGTGTTTTTCCAATCACTATACTTTTTACACGGTTTTAGTTAAGTGACCAGAAATTGAGTATTAAGTATAAAATTCCAAATAAATCAGAAAATTACTTGACAGGATTGTCGAAAATGTTTTATAATTTCCAACAGGCAACAGGCAACAGGCAACTTGGCCAACCTCTAATTTAAATTCGTCTAATTTCAGCTTCCAACGTTCATTTTACACCGAGATTTATTTTTCCACGCAATTATGTGGAATTCTGCGAATTATCGCGCGATCCGCTTTTCGATCCTCTTATTTTTTTAAATTATCTTGGTGGGTTTTTTTAGGTTCGGTTATTTTACATCCTTTTTCTAGCTTCGCATTAACTTCACAGACTACAAAAAATCCGATTCAAGGTAGCGCGCCTTATTTAACCTTTGATGGTGGTCGTACTCGTGCTGTTGATACTAATGCTCTGCTTGGGATTACGTTATCTAATGGTGTTAAATACACGCCTTCAACTAATACTTCCTTTACAACGCCAATCGTGTTGCCTGTTGCAGGTCAAAGTTTTGCTGATATTGGTATGTTGGTTCCAGCTTATACTAATTCAGTTGCTTTAAATTCTCTAATCGGTCCGCCTTATAATTATTGGGGAGATGATGATGGAGATACTGACGTTACCGCTACTGGTAGTTTAAGTTTATCTATCGTTGATAAATATAATCAACCCGTCACACGTCATACTGTTCCAGATATTTGTAAGGCGCCTTATCAGGTTAAATTAACCAGCACTGACGGTACATTGAGTACTCGTTATGGCGTTCCAAGGAGTCGTAGTTTCAGCGCAAGTAATGTTACTTATTATATCAATCCACAAGCAAGGGCTGTGGTTTGTTTTGCTAGACCTAATTTAAAGTATTTTTTAATTAATGAACGTGATTATTCTAATGAAGTCCGTGGTCCTGCTTCTATTTGGAATGAAAATAAGGGCTTTTTAACTCAATCAACTAATCCGTCATCTTATGGTTTAAATTTTCCAACTACTGGCGCTAACGATTTGTATTTTGACTTAGACATTGCTGGTAGTAATGAGGCTTTATCTTGGGCTCCTGTTTCACATGAAGGCATCACTGCTACTATGACAAATTCATCAAGAACAGGTGTTCGAGTTACATTAACACGTTACGGTTTAAATAGTCTATTTAGACCATCTTTACCCCAGACTTTTGAATTAGTTGGTCGTGACGGTCGTGGTAATGAAGTTGTTAAGTATGGTTTTGTGTTAAAGCAGTGGTTCTATACCTATGATAAACGTTATACTTATGATAAAGCATTATCTGGCTGTAGTGACCTACGTTTACGTTTAGCTACGGTTAAAGATTTAACTAATGCCTCTTGTAATGGGTTAAATGTTAATAGTGAGTGTATAAGAGCAGTCGGCGCAACACCTTCATCACCGAATAATTACTTTCAGCGTATAATTGGCGCAGGATTCTTTAGTGAGTGGGGCACAATGGGCCTATATTCTAAAGCTAATTTTGGATTCGATGACTACTGGACTAGTGAGGAAAAAGGGCATATGTTACCGGGAAAAAGCCGTAAATATACTGTTAATCCAAGAAATGGCTCGGTAGGTGCTTCTCTCTTTTCATCGAATTATTTTACAGGTCTGATGGTTTGTGTCTGGCCTTAGCCTTTTTATTTTTTGAACGAGGGAATAAGTGCTAGGAACTATAGTGTTAAAAAGTATAGCTTACTTGAAGAGTCAACGATGAAATGCGATTTTGTAGAGATGCTTGAATTACTTGATATGTGGATTAAATTCTAGACGTTTTAAAAAAAAGTTGAGGAGCGGGGTTTTTTAAGCCTTAAATCTACCATTTATTATTACATTTATAGTATTAATGTTGATGGATTGTTTAAAAAGCCTTTATTTAAATACGCCTATATTCCCACTAATTTTAGGGGTATAATTGATGCACTTAATTTCATGGTAAATCGGCTTTTATGACTTCTTCATTCCTTCGAAAATCGGGTGTTGTTTTTGGTGCTTTTTTAGTGGCGACCTTTATTATTGGGGTGGCTGGTGCTTTGCAATCACCTACTTTAAGTCGTTTTTTATCGTTTGAAGTTGGCGCTGACCCTCGCTTAGTGGGGGCGTTTTATTCGATTAATGCGTTAGCCAGTATTATTGGTAGTTATCTGTTAGCTAAGTATTCAGACAATAAGGGTGATAGGCGTAAGATTGTTATTTTTTGTTGTTTGATGGGGCTGGCAAATAGTCTGACTTTTGCCTTTTCACGCAACTATTATGTCTTAATTACATTAGGCGTATTTTTTGCTGCGTTAGCGTCTGCCGCGATGCCACAGATTTTTGCTATGGCGCGTGAGTATGCAGAAAAGAGTGGACGTAATGCGGTTGCCTTTAATTCCCTGATTCGTGCACAGTTGTCATTAGCGTGGGTGATTGGCCCCCCATTATCTTTTGCTTTGGCGATCAAGTACGGTTTTACCATCATGTATTTGTGTGCAATGTCGATGTTTATTATTTCGATGATTGTGGTAGCAATCTATTTACCACCCATTGAAAAAAAGGTTATCAGTTCGTTTACTGCTAATGAGTTAGCGGTGGCAAACCAATCAATTTTTACTAATCGTAATGTCATGTGTTTGCTAATTTCTACCATTTTTATGTGGACCGCTAATATGATGTATATCATCGATATGCCGATTTATGTAGAAACGGTTCTGCACTTATCTGATTCATTACCTGGTGGGTTGATGGGGTTAGCGGCAGGGATTGAAATTCCTATTATGATTATTGCGGGTTATTTGGTCCCCGTGTTAGGTAAGCGAAATCTATTTTTTATCGCTATAATTTGCGGAATTTTATTTTATATTGGGATGATTCTGTTTAAAGATTCAACCATGTTATATGTGTTGCAACTTTTTAATGGGCTGTTTATTGGGATTGTTGCTAACATTGGTATTATCTATTTCCAAGATTTGCTACCAACTCGTATGGGTGTGGCTTCAACGCTATTTAATAATGGTATTATTTGCAGTGTCATTTTAGCTGGTATCATTCAAGGTTTTGTTTCACAAGCTTACGGGCATGAAGTGATTTATTGGATTGGTTTAGTGATGGTGACGATTTCGTTTTTATTCTGTGCTTTAGTGAAGAAATAATTTATTTACGTCTTCCTGAGTGATTTAGGAAGACGTATAGACAATATCTAAGTTTTATACTTTAAACGTTGCTTTTATTTTTTGATATAACGCGTAATTAGTACGTTCATAATTTAACGGTGTAATAGCAATATAACCATCATTAGCTGCATCAAGCTCTTTGTCGATATCAACCTTTACACTTTGGTTACGTTTAGCTCTAAACCAAAAGTAGTCATGACCTTCTGGATCTTGAGTTTCTGCAATAACAAATTGGCTTACATCCGGCTCGCCCTGTTTTGTGATTTTTATCCCTTTTATTTGATCGGCTTGGCAATTAGGGAAGTTGATATTGAAGCAAGTCTTATCTGAAAGGGGGTAGAGTTGTCTGATTATCGATTCAGCAAGATGAGTTGAACAGTGCCAATTGGTTGGTGTGTTATCTTCACTGCTGACTTGACTTAGCGCCATGGCTGGCACGCCTAGCGTCATTGCCATCATTGCTGCCCCCACTGTGCCCGATAATATTGTTTCAAATCCCAAATTAGATCCATTATTAATTCCTGACAGCACGAGATCGGGTAATTGATTAGCCATTAGTGATTTTATGGCAAATAGTGAGCAGTCAGCAGGGGTGCCGTAGACTGCGTATTCTGTATTGCTACGTTTTTGAACGCGAAATGGCGACTTTAAACTAACTGAACAAGAAACGCCACTTTGATCAACAACAGGTGCGACAATCCAAACTTCGTTTGCTATGTTTTCAGCCACGCTTTTTAAAATCTGAATTCCAGGGGCATCAATGCCATCATCATTGACTAAAAGTACTCGGTTGACTAATTTTTTTGACATATTGGTTCCTTTTTTATATTTCCTTATTGAATAAATGTATTGCACTGCTCCATCGACCCACTGTCATAACCATGTTTAAACCATGTATAGCGTTGTTTTGATGTACCATGAGTAAAGCTATCAGGAACAATATAACCATTATTTTGTTGTAGGCGATCATCGCCAATTGCTTGCACAGTATTGAGGGCTTGCTCAATATCACCCGTGTCTAAAATATTTTTTACGCCATTGCCCCATAATCCCGCATAACAGTCAGCTTGTAATTCGAGTTTGACCGACAATTGGTTACGGATTGGTGCTGATTGATTTTGCGATAATTGTTCAACTTTATTAAATGTGCCAAGTAAATTTTGTACATGGTGCCCAACTTCGTGTGCAATCACATAACCTTGTGCAAAGTCACCTCCGCCACCTAGGCGTCTTTTCATCTCTTGATAAAATGATAAGTCCAGATAAACCGTTTTATCGAGATTGCAATAAAATGGTCCCATCATGGCTTGCCCGGTACCGCACATGGTTCGGGTTGCTCCGTTATAGAGTACGAGTTTAGGGGGAATATAGGTTTTGCCTAATTTTTGGAATTGTTCGCGCCAGAAATCTTCGGTACTTGCTAATATTACTGAAGTAAATTTATCTGCGTCGTTAGGTTGGGTGTTGTCAATCTGGCTTGTTGATGTGGAATCATCCAAATCAATCACATTGCTGTCGAGCAAACCAGTTAAATCAACGCCATAGTAGCCTGCTACTAATACAACAACAAATAAAACAATTTTACCTTTACCACCAATTGGGATGCGTGTCCCAATATCACTTCCTGATTGTGAGCGGCGATCTTCAATGTTATCACTCTCTCTTTGGTCTCTCCATCTCATAGGGAATACCTCATCAGTTTTGGTAACATCATTCTAAAGGATAATAGATGAGGTTACTAGCACTACTCATCATAAAAAGAGGATGTGATAAATGGGTTATTTTTGCTTTTTTTAGGTATATAATTCTTACCTATATCGCATCAATTGAATAAGTAAAATTGGTGTGATTAAATTTAAAACCTCATCTGACTCGCATAATTTGATTTAGTTTATCTTTGGCATGGTAGCCGGTTATTTATTTTTATATTAGTGAATTTTAAAGGCGGTACTTCATGGCGCAATCGAATAATAAACCTTTGGATATTGATGATATCCCTATCATTAATGACAATCAGCTAAAAAAAGCCACTTGGGCATCGGCGTTTAGTAATGCTATTGAGTGGTATGATTTTGGGGTATACAGTTTTGTGGCGTATATTATTGGGCAGGTGTTTTTTCCTCATGTTTCACCTAGCGTGCAGATTATTGCTGCGTTATCGACTTTTTCTATTCCTTTTTTTGTTCGCCCTTTAGGGGGGATTATTTTTGGTTTAATTGGTGACAATATTGGTCGCCAAAAAGTGCTATCTATCACTTTAGTGATAATGTCGTTAAGCACATTTTGTATTGGGTTGATTCCAACTTATGAAACGATTGGTATTACTTCGCCTGTGTTGCTGTTGATTGTTAAATTAGCCCAAGGGTTTTCAATCGGTGGGGAATACTCTGGCTCAGCAACGGTAGTTGCCGAATATTCGCCCGATCGTAAACGTGGTTTTATTGGTGGTTGGCTTGATTTTGGTTCAATGGTGGGTTTTATAATTGGTGCAGGGCTAGTGGTGTTTTTATCAATGTTACTCAGTCAATCGGCGCTATTTAGTTGGGGCTGGCGAATTCCGTTTTTAATAGCCTTACCGCTTGGGATCATTAGCTTTATCCTACATCATATTTCAGAAGAGACACCAACTTTCCAACAACACCTTGAAGCCAGAGAGTCGCAAGATAAGGCTGAATTAACACTAAAAAAAGTTGTCGGTAAATATTGGCAGCATATTTTAATTTGTGCGGGATTGGTTATTGTAACAAATGTCTCGTTTTATCTATTGCTAACTTATATGCCGAGCTATTTAGCGCATAATTTGAATTATGATACTGAACAAGGTTTGCTTATTATTATTGCGATTATGGTCGGTATGTTAATTATTCAACCTATTATCGGGTTATTAAGTGACAAGGTGGGTCGTAGACCTTTCATTTTAATCGGAAGTATAGGTTTATTGCTATTATCTTATCCTGCATTTATGTTAATTAATAGCCAGCAAATACCTTTGGTTTTTTTAGGCGTATTCATTTTGGCCCTGTTTATCAACTGTTTTACTGGGATCATTACCTCAATATTACCCGCAATGTTTCCAACTAATATTCGCTATAGTGCTATTGCAAGCATTTTCAATGTTGCCATTATTATTGCCGGGGTAACACCAACATTTGTGGCATGGCTTGTTGAATCAACTGGTAATTTATATATGCCCGCTTACAATTTAATGTTAGCAGGATTCATTGGTGTGATTACTGGGCTTGCTATGCATGAAACAGCAAATAAACCTTTACACGGCACTAATCCAACCGCCGCCAATCGAGACGAAGCGCAATCACTTCTATCTGAACATTTTGATTCGATTGAAGAGGAAGTTGAAGATATTGATGAGCAGATCGAGGAGCTACAAAATAAGCGACAAGAACTTGTCGATCAACATCCTAAATTGGATTAGTTAACTTTTTCCATCGCCTAAAATTAGTTTAATAAAGTTGAGGAAAGGGGGCTAAAGCTATTAAGCGCCCAACGTTTTACTCACTATTGGCTAAAATTGTTTAATATAAAATTATATTTTATACTGGATCGATTTTTTTACTTAGTAACGGCAAAGGAATGTTTAAAGTCACTTTTGAGCAATTTATTTATTTAAGGATTGTGGAATTAATCTTCGTATTGTTTTTTATAATGATTAATATACTCAATACTTTTGATGCCTATTTAAAAAAAAGAGAAAGTCAAAAGCGAAAGACGCCGAAAAAAATATTCAAAACCGATGTTCCATTAATTAAGTCTGTACAAGAATTTAAAAAATTAAAAAAGAGTAAATATCAACGCCACAAATTTAGTTTTCTGTGGAAGTGTTTCTATCGAATAAAGGATTTCTTTAGAAAAAAAAGTTGAGGAGCGGGGTTTTTGAAATATTAAAATCGCTCATTTTTATATCTTTTCTAATATCAATCTGTGGTTATTTGATATAATTTTTTATACTAAACAAGTCTATTTTTAACTGGCTGTTCATCATTTTTTTATAAGCATTTTATTGAAAATTTATTCTAAAAACGTTAACTTTTTGGTCTGCAAAATAGGTTAACTATTTTTTGCTTTTTTTTGATTATTTTTAGCTTTTTGTGTCAGTTTTGATATTTAGCGCTATAAAGTTTACTCCCCTCTTTTCAATAGATTATATTGGTTATAATATATCCAAAATTGGTTGAATTTACTTATAATAATTCAAAGAAGGGAAGATAAAATGGTTGCAAATAGTACATCAGATCTGATAACAAAATTAAAAAATATTGTTGGTGATAAATATACCTTAACTGATCCAAATCGGACTTTACCTTATCGTCAAGGTGCGCGTTTTGGTGTAGGTGATGCATTAGCTGTTGTTATTCCAGGCACGCTTTTAGAACAGTGGGAAGTTTTAAAGGCTTGTGTTGAGGCGGATGTGATTGTCATTACACAGTCTGCCAATACGGGATTAACTGGTGGTTCTACTCCTGATGGTAATGATTATGACCGGCCAATAGTTATTGTTAGTACTCGAAGATTAGATGGGATTCAAGTAATTGAAAATGGTGATCAGGTGGTCTGTTTACCGGGTAGTACGTTATTCCATTTAGAAAAAGAGTTAAAAAAATATCACCGTGGTCCTCATTCTGTGATTGGCTCGTCTTGTATAGGTGCTTCGGTTTTAGGTGGCGTTTGCAACAATTCCGGCGGTGCTTTGATTCAACGTGGTCCTGCTTATACTCAAATGGCGGTATTTGCCCAGTTAGATGAGCAAGGTCAGCTACATTTAGTCAACCATTTAGGAATTGAATTGGGTGACACACCAGAAGCAATTTTAGAAAATTTACAAAAACGTGCTTATACCGATAACGATGTTAACCCTAATGCTGGTTTAGGCCATGATCACCATTATTGTGATCATGTACGACAAATCGATGCTGATACACCCGCTCGATATAATGCCGATCCAAGTCGTCATTACGAAGCGTCAGGTAGTGCTGGTCGATTGATGGTTTTTGCGGTGCGGTTAGATACTTTTCCTTTAGAAGAAAAGACCGCGGTATTTTATATTGGAACTAATGATACCAACGAGCTGGATGATATTCGTCGTCATATTTTAGGAACTTTTAAGCATCTGCCAATTTCAGGTGAATATATTCATCGTGATGCGTTTGATATTGCAGCGGTATATGGCAAACATCTATTTTTAGCTATTCAGAAATTGGGTACCGATACGATCCCTCGTTTGTATGCATTTAAGAATTTTGTCGATCGTATTGTGAGAAAAATTCCTTTCTTCCCTAACAGTTTTTCTGATTGGTTTGCGGTGAATGTGTGTAAGTTGTTACCTAAGCATTTGCCAAAATCGATGCGTGATTATCGTGATCGCTATGAGCATCATCTCATTTTGAAAATGTCTGATGACGGCATTGCCGAAGCTGAGGAATATTTGAAGGAGTATTTTGCAAATAGTGAGAAACGTAGTGGTAGTTATTTCCGTTGTAATGATAAGGAAGCTGAGGCCGCTATGTTACACCGCTTTGCAACAGCCGGTGCTGCTACGGTTTATCGTAATGTTCATACTAAGACTGTTGAGGATTTGGTCGCTCTAGATATTGCTTTGCGTCGTAATGATAAGGAGTGGTTCGAAACGTTACCAGAAAGTATTAGTCAGCATTTTATTCATAAGCTTTATTATGGCCACTTTTTCTGTTCAGTGTTCCATCAAGACTATTTGGCTAAAAAAGGGACTGACTGTACTAAGATGAAAGAGGAGATGTTGGCGATACTCGATCAGCGTGGAGCACAATATCCGGCCGAACATAATGTTGGTCATTTGTATCATGCTAATTCTGATTTGAAAAATTTCTATCACGAGTTAGATCCAACTAACAGCTTTAATCCGGGTATTGGTAAAACATCTAAAAAGAAATTTTGGAAATGATTTAGAAACTAAACTGAACATTAAAACCGCCATTATTGAATTAATGGCGGTTTTTTTATTTAGAGTAATTTTTTTAGTTGATAGATTGCTTCTAACGCTTGTTTTGGCGTTAATGCATCTGGATCGAGCTGTTGTAGAGCTAGCTCGACTTCTGATGGTTCAGTATCACTGATCAAGGTCAGTTGTGAGCTTTCAATATGGCTGTCAGCTGTTGAGAGAACTTCTAGCTCTTTTAGCTTCTGTTTGGCTCGTTTTAATATCGTTTTAGGCACACCGGCTAATCCTGCCACAGCTATACCAAAACTTTTGCTCGCTGCACCTTCGGATACTTCATGAATGAAAGCGACAGTATGGTCGTGTTCAATCGCGTCAAAATGGATGTTGTAGACACCTTGTATCTGTTGAGGTAGTTGCGTTAGTTCAAAATAGTGGGTTGCAAATAGTGTCATTGCTTTGATTTCGTTAGCCAAATTTTCAGCACACGCCCAAGCTAATGAGAGACCATCATAGGTTGATGTTCCTCGGCCAATTTCGTCCATTAAAACTAAGCTATTTGGTGTAGCGTTATGCATAATGTTGGCGGTTTCGGTCATTTCAACCATAAATGTCGAACGCCCAGATGCTAAATCGTCAGATGCGCCAATACGGGTAAAGATACGATCAACAGGGCCTATTATTGCTTTCGAAGCTGGGACAAAGCTACCAATGTAAGCAAGTAAGACGATCAACGCTGCTTGGCGCATGTAGGTGCTTTTTCCGCCCATATTAGGGCCAGTGATAATTAGCATTCTTCTATCTGATGATAGTGAGAGTGAGTTGGCGATAAATGGCTTTTGTAATACTTGCTCGATCACAACGTGCCGCCCATCTTTGATTTCAATACCCGGTTTGTTGGTTAATGTTGGGCATCGGTAGTTGAGCGTTAGGGATCGTTCAGCAAGATTAGTCAGTACATCAAGCTCGGCAATCGCATCAGCGCTGGTTTGCATGTTAGCTAATTCTGGCATAAGTAGGTCGAACAGCTGTTCATAAAGCTGTTTCTCTAGTGCTAATGCACGACCTTTAGACGTTAAGACTTTATCTTCGTACTCTTTTAACTCAGGAATGATGTAGCGTTCAACATTTTTAAGTGTTTGTCTTCGTGTGTAGTGTATTGGCGCTAGGTGGCTTTGACCTCGGCTAATTTGGATGTAGTAACCATGTACGGCATTAAAGCCTACTTTTAAGGTGTCAATTCCTAAGGTTTCACGTTCTCGAATTTCAAGTTGTTCTAAGTAGTTAGTTGCACCATCTGCTAAATTGCGTAGTTCATCTAATTCTTGATGATAACCAGCAGCAATTACGCCTCCGTCTCGAATAATAACGGGTGGGGCTTCGACTATTGCACGATTTAAGATATCAGCAATTTGGTCAAACTGGTTAATTTTAGCGCGTAATGCAATTAGTGATGGCGCGTTGAATTCGGATAGCTGTTGTTGAAGCGTTGGCAATAGGTTATAGGCATCGCGTAGGCGAGCGAAATCTCGCGGGCGAGCACTTCTCAATGCTAATCTTGCTAAAATTCGTTCAAGATCACCAATCTGTTTTAATAGCGGTTGTAGGTCGGTGATATGGTTTTGCAGTTCTTGAATTGCTAGCTGTCGGTTTTGTAATATTGCTAGATTACGGATTGGCGAATGCAGCCAGCGTTTAAGCATTCGACTACCCATTGCAGTTTGGGTTTTATCTAAGATATCAGCTACAGTATGTTCTGTTCCACCTGATAGGTTTTCGGTAATTTCTAAGTTTCTGCGAGTGGATGCATCGAGCACAACAAAATCAACTGGCGATTCTTTAACTATTGAGCGAATATGTGGCATGGCTGTGCGTTGGGTATCTTTTACGTATTGTAATAAACAGCCTGCTGCACATAATGCATAATGGCACTCTTCTACCCCATATCCAATTAAATCATTAGTTCCAAATTGTAAATTGAGTTGTTGTTTGGCGGTTTCGAGATCGAAGTCCCAAATTGGTCGCCGTCTTAATCCGTGACGATTTTCAATTAGGTTCATTGATTGAAAATCTTCTGGGTAGAGTAACTCAACTGGGTTAGTTCGCTGTAATTCTGCTTGGATAGCTTCTGGATTATCGCATTCAAATACAAAAAAACGGCCTGAACTTATGTCTAAAGTGGCGTAACCAAAGTGCTCTTTTTGTTGCCATATGCACGCGAGTAAGTTGTCTTTACGATCTTCTAATAGTGATTCATCACTCACTGTGCCAGGTGTAACTATTCGTACAATTTTACGTTCAACGGGTCCTTTGCTGGTTGCAGGATCACCTATTTGCTCACAAATTGCTACTGATTCGCCAAGCGATATAAGTTTAGCTAAGTAGCTTTCAACCGCATGGTAAGGTACGCCCGCCATAGGAATTGGCTGTCCATTTGATGAGCCTCGTTTAGTCAGCGATATATCTAAGAGTTGCGAACCACGTTTGGCATCATCATAAAACATCTCATAAAAATCACCCATTCGATAAAACAGTAAAATATCCGGATTTTCAGCTTTCAATTTTAGGTATTGTCGCATCATTGGTGTGTGGTCGGTGAGGTTGTCGTATTCGGTCATATTATTAATTCTTTTTTATCTAAAACTCTGGCGATTATTATCTCTAACCTTGCTTGTATTTTGTACAATCTTCGATTTTGCTCTTTAAGTAACCCTGTTTTTAAAATGCTAAAAATTGGTTCAACTTATTATTTTATTCGATATTGTATATTTTGGGGTGATTGTATCATTTTATATGATGTAATGAAAATGAGCTGATTGTTTGTAAATAATAAAAACAATGAATAATGTAGAGTTTAAAGCGATGATTATATTTCATCTATCAACTTTTTAAGTCAATCGATATTATCGCTTTTGAGGTTGAAGTGAGTTTAAGTCATTATCAATAAAATGAGTGTTAGTGCATTATCATCCTTGATTTAAAATAAGTTTATATTGAAAATAAAATTAGCTTTTTGATTTATAATATGCCTATTTAGGCTGGCTATCATCGGATGATAATTAAGATGGTTTTCTGTTAAATTTATTCTTACCAATTATTTTAATTCAGCTTGAATAAACCACAAAAATTTGGTAGTTTATTGCCAATTATTTTATCATTTAACACAAATAAAGAAGGTAATTGTTATGACAATCAAAGTAGGTATTAATGGTTTTGGCCGTATCGGTCGTATTGTTTTCCGTGCTGCACAAAAACGTTCTGACATCGAAATTGTTGCAATCAACGATTTATTAGACGTTGATTATATGGCTTATATGCTTAAATATGATTCAACTCACGGTCGTTTTGACGGTACTGTTGAAGTTAAAGACGGTAAATTAATCGTTAATGGTAAAACAATCCGCGTTACTGCTGAAAGAGATCCTGCGAACTTAAAATGGAATGAAGTAGGTGTTGATGTTGTAGCTGAAGCAACTGGTTTATTCTTAACTGATGAAACTGCTCGTAAACATATCCAAGCTGGTGCTAAAAAAGTTGTTTTAACTGGTCCTTCAAAAGATAGCACACCAATGTTTGTAATGGGTGTTAATGATAAAGATTATGCTGGTCAAGATATCGTTTCTAACGCATCTTGTACTACTAACTGTTTAGCGCCTTTAGCTAAAGTAGTTAATGATAACTTCGGTATCGTTGAAGCGTTAATGACTACAGTTCACGCAACTACAGCAACTCAAAAAACTGTTGATGGTCCTTCTCATAAAGACTGGCGTGGTGGTCGTGGTGCTGCTCAAAACATCATCCCTTCATCAACTGGTGCTGCTAAAGCTGTAGGTAAAGTTATCCCTGAATTAAATGGTAAATTAACTGGTATGGCTTTCCGCGTTCCAACTCCAGACGTTTCTGTTGTTGACTTAACTGCACGTTTAGCTAAACCAGCTAAATACGAAGATATCTGTAAAGTTATCAAAGCAGCAGCTGAAGGTCCTATGAAAGGCGTTCTTGGTTATACTGAAGATGACGTTGTGTCTACAGATTTCTTAGGTGAAGTTTGTACTTCTGTATTTGATGCTAAAGCAGGTATCCAATTAAGCGATAACTTTGTTAAATTAGTATCTTGGTACGATAATGAAGTTGGTTATTCAAACAAAGTATTAGACTTAATCGCAGTTGTTTCTAAAAAATAAGAAGCATTGTAATTGATAAAAAAAGCGACCTTGAGTCGCTTTTTTTATTTCTGCTAAGAATGATTATTCGTAAGCATAAAAAACGCCTATTTTTTCAAATAGGCGTTTTACTTTTATTATTTAATTAAAATTTAATTAGATAACAACAACTTCAGCCGCTGCTGGTCCACGTGGGCTATCTTGGATCGCAAATTCGACTTGTTGTCCTTCAGCTAAGGTTTTAAAGCCGTCGCCTGAGATTGCAGAGAAGTGAACAAATACATCTTTGCTTCCATCGGCTGGGGTAATAAAACCAAAACCTTTACTTTCATTGAACCATTTTACTTGGCCTGTTTTTTTATTCATTTACTAGACATCCTAACAATAATTAATAATTTGCCTTATCGGCTGTTTAGGCTTAACAAAACATTGTTTACATCAACTCAAAAACTAATCTAACCAGTTTACCACTAAATTAAAAAGTTAATCGTTTCCATAAAAATGCTTCTTTTGTTCACCCACGACTATTACCTCATAAATCATAATCGAAAGCAAGAGTTTCATGACATTTTTTTCATCTTAGGATGAAGTTTTTTATATGATTTTTTGGTAATTGATCGTTTTTTGATCTATAGCAAATTACTGATATTATAACTACTTGAAGTTATTTCGAAAGTCAAAAAAAGTCTAAAAATGCGAGTCATAAAAATTTTTCTTTATGACTCGGTAAAGCGATTACTTTTTTGTAAAGAAGGGTTTATTTTGCACGTTCAAATGATTCGATAATTTCTTTTCGAGCTGCTTCTGCGTTATCCCAACCTTCAACTTTTACCCATTTACCTTTTTCAAGGGCTTTGTATTGTTCAAAGAAGTGTTTGATTTGAGATTTTAATAACTCAGGTAAGTCATCTACATCTTTAATATGATCGTATTCTTTTGAAAGTTTAGTGTGTGGTACTGCAACTAATTTAGCATCAGAACCCGCCTCATCAGTCATTTTTAATACACCAACTGGACGGCAACGAATTACTGAACCTGGTTGTAATGGGTATGGTGTTGGGACTAATACGTCAACAGGATCTCCATCTAGTGATAAAGTGTGGTTGATATAACCATAGTTACATGGATAGAACATTGCTGTTGCCATAAAACGATCGACAAATACTGCACCAGTGTCTTTATCAACTTCATATTTAATTGGGTCAGCATTCGCTGGGATTTCGATTACAACATAGATGTCGTCTGGTAATTCTTTACCTGCTGGTACATTTAATAGTCCCATTTTTGTGTCCTCTATCTTTTATTTGTTAATTGTGTTTAATGATAAATATAAAGCGAACATTATAAAAATTTACTCTGTTTCGCTCAAATCTTTTAGATATTGAAAAATTTGTCTGGCTGTTTTTGGGGGTTTGTTTGCAGAGAGTTCTTTTTTGGCTAAACGCGCTAGTGTGCGTAGTTGCTGTCTATCTGCGGAAGGGAAAAGCCCCATTATTGATTCTGCATCACCCGTTTCTATAAGTTCGTCACGCAATTTTTCTAATCGATGAAATAGGGCGACTTGTTGGTTATGGCGATTTTTAAGTTTATCCAAAGCTAATGTTATAGGTTCAATATCACGACTTCGAAGCAGTTTACCAATGTATTGGATTTGCCTTCGATAGCCTTCTTTTTTTATTTTTTGCGCTAATTCAATCGCATAAAGTAGATCTTCATCAAGGGGAATTTTAGCAATTTCATTTTTGCTTAAGTTGACAAGTTCGACACCTAACTTTTTAAGTGCTTCAGCATCACGTTTGATTTCACTTTTACTGACGTAAATAATGTCATCGTCTTGAGGATCAATGTTGAAGTCAGGTTCTAAATTTGGCTCTTGATTGTTATTCATGCTATTTCTTTTGTTAACTAAAATTGAATTCTGGCATATTATAACGTATCACTAGCAGAATTGTAGAAAATAATAAAATGAGTATTGAACAAATTAAAAAAGACGCGTTAAGCCAAAAGCAACATTTGTCAGCAATTGTTGCCGATGCTATTAACCAGGCAAAAGCTCGAGTTGATGCGGTTGAGGTATCGATTAATCAATCAACAGGTATTAGTGTTAGTACACGAGATGGTGAGGCTGAGAATGTTGAGTTTAATAGTGATGGTGCGTTAGGTATTACTGTTTATCAAAATCAGCGTAAGGGTAGTGCGTCAACCAGTGATTTGTCGCCACAGGCAATCAGTCAAACTGTGGATATGGCTATTAATATTATGCAATATACGTCAGCAGATCCTTGTTCTGGTCTTGGCGATCCCGATTTAATGGCTTTTGATGCGCCAGATTTAGATCTGTTTTATCCAAGTGATTTGAATGTTGATAATGCAATTGAACAGGCAAAACAGGCTGAACTAAGTGCGTTGGCAAGGTCTTCTTTAATAAGCTGTGACGGTGGTTATTTTAATAGTCGTTATGGTGTTTATGTTTATGGTAATAGTTTAGGGATGTTACAAGGTTACTGTGCAAGTTCGCATTCACTTTCTTGCTCTGTTATTGCTGAACAAAATGGGCAAATGGAGCGTAATTATGAATATACGTCCTCCCGTGTTGCTAACCAATTAAAATCACCTGATTGGGTTGGTAATCATGCTGCTGAAAAGGCGGTTGCTCATTTAGGTGCTAAACAAATAAAGACTATGCAAGTTCCAGTTCTTTTTTGTGCAGAAGTTGCTGTTGGGTTGATTCGCCATTTAGTTGGAGCCATTAGTGGTGGTGCTATTTACCGAAAATCCTCTTTTTTATTAGATAGTGTGGGTAATGCGATTTTTCCTTCTTGGCTGACAATTTTAGAAGATCCTTATATTTTAAAAGGAGTTGGGTCATCACCTTTTGATAGTGAAGGAACCAAAACAGTTAAGCGCAATATCATTGAAGACGGTATTTTACAAACTTATTTGTTAAGTAACTATTCAGCCAGAAAATTAGGGCTAAAATCGACAGGACATGCTGGTGGTATACATAATTGGTTAGTTTCACCAAGTCAAACTGATGCTGATTTTGATACAATGTTAAGAAAATTAGATAAAGGTGTTGTTATTACGTCATTAATGGGACAAGGTGTTAATAATGTTACGGGTGATTATTCGCGTGGCGCCTCTGGTTTTTGGGTGGAAAATGGTAAAATACAGTATCCAATCAATGAAATTACCGTCGCGGGTAACCTTAAGGATATTTACCAAAATATTGTGGCAATAGGCAGTGATATTGAGACAAGAAGTAATATTCAAACTGGATCAATATTAGTAGAAAATATGAGTGTAGCAGGGAAATAATCAAACATGGGAAAGTTTACCAGTAGCGCATTATTCCAAAAAATTATTTTTTGGATGCCAGGCCTGATGAGTTTATTGCGATATAAGCGCGAATATCTTAGTTTTGATATTAAAGCGGGATTATCAGTGGCAGCAGTTTCTTTGCCTGTTTCTATCGCTTATGCAGAGCTTACAGGCGTCGGTGCGATTGCGGGATTATATTCAACTATCTTGCCGCTTATTGTCTATGCGCTTTTTGGTTCATCCAGGCAATTGATTGTCGGTCCCGATACAGCTACCTGTGCTGTGGTTGCTGCTGTGGTATTTCCTTTAGCAGCTAATGATCCTGTTTTACGTTGGCAATTGGTGGTGCTGTTGACCATTATGATCGGTATTTGGTGCTTGATTGCCGGTAAACTCCATTTAGGTGCTTTGGCGGATTTATTAAGTCAGCCAATTTTGATTGGCCTACTTAATGGGATTTCAATTACTATTATGGTCGATCAGTTAGCTAAGATGTTTGGCTTTAAGTATGATTATTCTTATTTGATTGAACGCATTGCTTATCTACCTTTTAAAATATCTGAAATTCATGTGTTAACGGCATTTATATCTTTTTGTACACTTGCGATTCTGGTTGTATTGAAAAAATTCAAGCCACGTTATCCAGCCCCTTTGTTTGCTGTAATTATTATGACGTTTCTCTCTTGGCTGTTTAATTTTGAACATTATAATGTTCGAATCATTGGTGGAGTAACGAGTGATTTTATTCCTGCTGAGTCATGGATTGATTTTGATAAGGGCTTGATGCGTAATTTAGTCGTTCCTTCGCTCAATATCGCCGTTATTTGTTTTGTAAGTATGATGATTACGGTACGAAGCTTTGCCTCTAAAAATAATTATGAGACTAATGCCGATGTTGAATTTAAAGCATTAGGTATGGCTAATATTGTTGCAGGTTTATCGCAAGGCTTTGTAGTCAGCGGTACCTCATCACGTACCGCGGTTAATGATGCCAATGGTGGTAAAACGCAATTAGTATCAATTATTGCGGCTACTTTGATTGGCTTTGTCGTATTGTTCTTTTTGTCACCACTACAATATATTCCAACTTGTGTGTTGGCGGTGATTTTAATATATTCTTCTTTATCTCTTATCAATTTTCAAACTATTATCCGATTTTTTAAATTCGATCGTGATGCGTTTTATTTAAGCTTAACTACGTTAATTTCGGTATTAGTTATTGGTATTATTCCCGGTATGGCGTTGGCCGTTTTATTAGGGCTGTTTTTATTTTTGCGTCGTGTGTTTAGGCCGAATGATCAATTATTAGGTGTTGATGAAAGTGGACGAATTCATTCAATTGGTTCGGATGTTAGTCCATTAAGTAACACTATGATTTATCGCTTTAATTCTCCATTAACTTATTTCAATATTGCATACTTTAAACGTAGGATTATTAATTATATAGATGAATCTCCTGAGGCAATTAATTATGTGATTGTTGATGCTATTCCTTGCTTTACCTATAAAGATGTTAGTGTTTTGACCGGTATTGACGAGTTGGTTAAATCGTTGAAGGTTAGAAATGTGGTACTGATTTTATCTGGCCGACGTAAAACATTGAAGAATTGGTTTAAGCAGATGAATATTAAATTAGATACTGATTATATTGAGTTTGCTTATGATCTTTATTTTGCTGTTAGGTCAGTTCAGAGTAAAGAACATATGGAAAGCAAAAACGACGAGGATATAAATAATTAAATTTTTAATCATTTTTTAATTAGCTAGGGATAATTATGAATCAGATAAAAGATCCACTCAAAATTGAGATGCTTAGTACTGGTGATGAGGTTTTATATGGTCAAATTGTTGATACTAATGCAGCTTGGTTATCTGATTTTTTATTTGAAGAAGGCATTTCTATCACTTCGCGCCATACAGTAGGGGATGATTTGTTGACATTGGTTGATACTCTGCAAGAGCGTAGCTTGCACAATGATATTTTAATTGTGAACGGAGGGTTAGGACCAACAAGTGATGATCTAAGTGCACAAGCAGCTGCACAGGCTAATAATGAGTCTTTGGTTTTACACGATGAGTGGTTTAAAGTGCTTGAACGCTACTTCCTGAATCGCGGTAGAAAAATGCCATCAAGCAATATCAAACAAGCAATGTTACCTCAAAGTGCAACGTTAATTGATAATCCAATCGGAACGGCATGTGGCTTTAAGATGGTGTTAAATAATTGTCTATTATTCTTTACGCCAGGCGTTCCTTCTGAATTTAAAGAAATGATTAGAACTTCAATTTTGCCTGACATTAAGATGATCTATCCTATAACCGAACGTAAACTCTGTTATCGATTAACCACCATGGGGCGAACAGAAAGTGATTTAGGAATGGAGATCGAGACTTCATTAGATATTCCTGACTTTATTACAGTTGGTTATCGTGCAGCAATGCCTATTATTGAATTGAAATTAACTGGGCCAGAAAGTAAAAAAAGTGAAATGGATAACGCATGGCACAAAATAAAGTCTATTGTTGCAGATAATTTACTTTGTGAAGGTGTTAATCAAGGTGTATCAGGTTTAGCTCAGGTTGTATCAAGGTTGTTAAATGAAATGAATCAATCTATTGTGGTCATTGAACAACAATCAGCTGGAGTAATTGGTTATCACCTATTAGAAGCCAATGCCCCTGTGGTGAAATCAGAAGTGGTACCTTTTGTGATGGAAGAACCACTTAATTACTTTTCACAAGTATTGCAAAATCAAAAAGCTGATATTGCGCTAGGGGTAGTCAATTTTCAAGAAAAGAATACGGAATTTACTTTAGTTATTGTCACTAAAAATCAAGAATTGCATTTTAAATTGAAGTATACTGGTAGAGTTCAAAATAATAAGATCCAACAACAAATTTTATCTGCGATTGCTTTAGATGGTTTGCGTCGTTATCTTTTAAATCTGCCTATCATTGGGCCTAACGTTTGGTTAGAGTTATTGGTATAGTTTTATCGTATAGTTTTAACAAATAGTTTTATAATATTGCTTCCGCTTTTAGAACGATTTTACAGGGGTTTTTCATTTGTTAGTAATATTAGTTATGGACAATTCCCTACAAAATTAAGTAGAATAGCGGATCTTTCAATTGAAGCATATAAGTTAATATATTAGAGGTAAAAATGGCTCGTGTAACTGTCCAAGATGCAGTAGAAAAAATTGGTAATCGCTTTGATCTCGTTTTAGTTGCAGCAAGACGTGCTCGTCAATTACAAGTTGAAAACAAAACGCCACTAATTCCAGAAGAAAACGATAAAGAAACTGTAGTTGCTTTACGCGAAATTGAAGATGGGCTTGTAAATAAACAAATTCTTGATACTGCTGAATTCCAAGCTCGTCAAGATGAAGAATCAGAAGTGCGTAATGCTCTTCATGAAACGGTACTTTTAGAAAATACTCCCTCATACGAATAAACATTGCTGAGAATTGTCCATGCAATATTTTGAAAGCTTAAAAGAGGTTGTTGCATTTTATCTTCCAGCTAAACAAGTTGAATTAATTCAAAATGCCTACTTTTTTGCTAAACAAGCGCATGAAGGACAATTCCGTTGTAGCGGTGAGCCCTATATTACTCATCCGGTTGCTGTAGCAACCATTTTAGCCGATATGCGGCTGGATTATGAGACCATCATCGCTGCACTTTTGCATGACACCATCGAAGATACCCAAGTCACCTTTCAAGATATAACACAAAAATTTGGCAAACATGTAGCAATGTTAGTTGAAGGTGTCTCGAAACTTGATAAGTTAAAATTTAGAAACCGACAAGAAGCTCAAGCTGAAAATTTTCGCAAAATGGTTTTAGCCATGACCGAAGATGTCCGAGTGATTCTAATTAAGTTAGCTGATAGAACGCATAATATGCGTACTCTTGGGGCATTAAGACCGGATAAACGTCGACGTATTGCTAAAGAAACATTAGAGATTTATGCTCCTTTGGCTCATCGTTTAGGTATTCATCATATTAAAACTGAGCTTGAAATACTTGGTTTTACGGCGATGCATCCTAATCGCGCTAGAGTTCTTGAAAAAGTCGTTAAGATTGCTCGTGGCACCAGAAAAGAGCTTATTCAGCAAATTCTATCAGAAATTAAAGGGCGTTTATCTGAAGCGAATATCAATGCCCAAGTGGAAGCGCTTGAAAAGAACATTTATGCTATTTATCAAAAGATGCAACTTCGTGAACAGCATTTCCATTCAATTATGGATATTTATGTTTTCCGAATTGTAGTTGATGATGTTGATACTTGTTATCGTGCACTTGGTTTAGTCCATAACTTATATAAACCTCGACTTAATCGTTTTAAAGATTATATTGCTATTCCTAAAGCGAATGGTTATCAATCGTTGCATTCATCATTGATTGGCCCACATGGTACGCCTGTGGAAGTGCAAATTCGAACCGAAGATATGGATCAAATGGCAGAAATGGGTGTTGCTGCGCATTGGATTTATAACGAAAATGATGAGTTAAATAACACTACTACTCAGATTAAAGCCCAGCGTTGGATGCAGAGCTTGTTGGAACTTCAGCAAAGTGTTGGTAATTCATTTGAGTTTATTGAAAATGTTAAATCTGACCTTTTTCCAAAAGAAATTTATGTTTTTACACCCAAAGGTCGAATTGTTCAATTACCTGAAGGTTCAACAGCAGTTGATTTAGCATATGCTGTGCATTCTGATATTGGTTTCCAGTGTATTGGGGCTTTAGTTGATCGTAAGCCTTACCCGCTTTCTCAACCTTTAAGCAATGGTCAAACTGTTGAAATTATTACGTCTCCAGAAAGTCGTCCTAATGCAAGTTGGCTTAATTTTGTGGTTAGTGCTAAAGCAAGATCTCGCATTCGACAAGCATTGAAAACCTTGAAGCGCGAAGATGCTATTTTATTAGGTCGTAAATTGCTTAATTTAGCGCTTATTAAATCGGGTGGAATCGACTCGCTAACTGATAAGCAGAAAGATCGTATTGTTAGTTTGACTAAGTTGACTTCGTTTGAGGATGTATTAGCTGAAATAGGGCTAGGCAATATTATGAGCCATTTTATTGTCAAAGGCCTTGAACATAAAGCGCTTTTATTTAATCAATCTGAAGAAAATAAAACATTAGTTATAACAGGAAGTGAAGGGGTATTAGTTACTTTTTCAAAATGTTGTCATCCTATTCCTAATGATCCTATTGTCGGTCATGTTAGCCCTGAAAAAGGTTTAACTGTGCATCATGAATCTTGTCGCAATGTTAGTGGTTATCAGAATAATCCCGATAAATATATTTCGCTTAAATGGGCACCAGATATTGAGCAGTTTTTTGTAGCTGAAATTTGGGTAGATATTATTAATAATCAGGGTTCTTTAGGTCATGTTCTTTCTATCATTAATGATGAGAAAGCACATATTCAATGGTTAAACACGGAAGAAAAAGATAGGCAAATCTATACAATTATTTTGCAAATTGAAGTTAAGAATACTCAACAACTTAATGATTTAATCCGAAAATTATCACTACAACAAGATGTAGTGAGTGTGACACGTAATATTAATTAGTTATTATGGTTGATCGTTTGCTAAACCGAATACCGCTTGCAAAATTAGCTGGTATTGGGCCTAGTTTAGAAAAAAAATTCTTTGCACTTGGTATTAAATCTGTTCAAGATCTCTTATTACATTTCCCTTTACGTTATGAAGATCGTTCGACATCTTCAGCAATTAGTGATGTTGCTATTGGTGAAACGACCACAATTTTAGGTCAAATTATCAAAAGTGAAATAATTACAACTAAACGTAAAATGTTGCTCTGCTATATTCAGGATGATTCTGGTATCGCTATTTTACGTTTTCTCAATTTCAACATGGGTATGAAGACAGCCATGGCATCCGGTAAATGGGTGAGGGCTTACGGAGAAATAAAGAGGGGGAGCCATTATCCAGAAATGATTCACCCACAATTTAATATTCAATCAAAAAAAGAGGAGTCACCTAGTTTTTCTGAACCAAACGAAGAGCGATTTACGCCGATTTATTCAACTACCTATGGGTTAACTCAGAATGTCATCCGTAAAGCAATACAATCGGCATTAATATTGTTAAAACGAAACCCACCAGCTGAAATCTTACCGGTTTCAATAAGCAATGGTTATTTATCTGTTGTTGAATCATTAGATATTATTCATAATCCATCATTAACAACGAATGTAGATCAGCTTATTGATGGAGAACATCCAGCAATAAAGCGTTTTGTTTTTGAAGAGTTGCTTGCTTATCATTTAAGTATGTTGTTTATTAAGGTTGATAATCAAAAACAACATTCTTATCCAATGCATATTAATAAGCGTTATTCTCAGCCTTTCCTTGCTTCCTTGCCATTTGAACCGACTAATGCGCAAAAAAGAGTCGTACAGGATATTTATCAAGATATGGCTAAGTCAGTTCCAATGATGCGATTAGTTCAGGGAGATGTGGGCTCAGGTAAAACGTTAGTGGCAGCTTTAGCCGCTCTAAATGCTATTGAAAATAATAAGCAAGTTGTTTTAATGGCGCCGACCGAAATATTAGCCGAACAACATTTTCATAATTTTTGTCGATGGTTTGAGCCACTAGGAATAAAGGTTGAGTTGTTAACTGGGCGATTGACCGCAAAAAATAAAAAACGACGATATGATGATATTGAATTAGGCGAAATTTCAATGTTAATTGGTACTCATGCCGTATTTGTTGAGAAAGTTAAGTTTTTCCAATTAGGATTGGTGATTATTGATGAACAACATCGCTTTGGTGTAAACCAGCGATTAAGTCTTTGGGAAAAAGGTATTAAAGATGAGTGTCATCCTCATCAATTAATAATGACAGCAACGCCAATTCCAAGAACCCTAGCGATGACAGTTTATGCAGATTTAGATGTATCAATCATAGATGAATTACCTCCAGGACGAACGCCAATATCGACGATAGTGATACCAAATTCTCGTCGTGATGAAATTATTCAACGTGTCAATCAAGCTTGTATTGATAATCGCCAAGTCTATTGGGTTTGTACTTTAGTTGAAGAATCTGAAACGCTTGATGCTCAAGCTGCAGAAATGTTAGTTGCAGAATTACAAGAACGCTTACCGCATCTTATTATTGCTTTAGTGCATGGCAAAATGAAATCAGATCAAAAACAATCTGTCATGCAGGATTTTAAAGACGGTAAAATTCAATTATTAGTTGCCACAACGGTTATTGAAGTCGGTGTCGATGTGCCTAATGCTAGCTTGATGATTATTGAAAATGCTGAACGTTTAGGCTTAGCACAACTGCACCAATTACGTGGGCGAGTAGGGAGAGGTACTGCAATATCTCATTGTGTTCTTATGTATCAAGCACCTTTAAGTAAAATAGCTCAAGCACGTATGAAGGTGATGCGAGAAAGTAATGACGGTTTTGTTATTGCCCAAAAAGATTTAGAGATTCGTGGTAGTGGCGAAATTCTAGGTACAAGGCAAATAGGGGTAGCTAACTTCAAAGTAGTTGATTTAATCCGTGATCAACATCTAATTAATGAAGTGCAAAAAGCCTCTTATTATTTACAGAAGAATTATCCCGAAAGTGCTAATCAGCTAATTGAATGTTGGCTACCTGATCGAGAAAAGTACATTAATGCTTAAATTATGATAGTAGTTGAGAACTGTAATAGCTTTTTCCATATAATATTCAATAAAAGCAAAGCGTTATTCATAAAAAAGGACTTATAGCGATATCTATAAGTCCATAAATATTAGTGTTAATTTTATTTATAAGAATGAACGGTATGGTAATTCCGGCTCATCGGTAAAGATATCTCTGAATCCTCGATAGTGCTGATAATGCATTTTATTTTTATCAGTAGGATATGTATATTTACCACCAACTTGCCAGAAAAATGGTCTAAATTGATATTCTAGGCGGTCTTTTTTCATATCCCATAATACTTCTATTTCACGAGGATCACTTTGGAAATTAGACCAAATATCATGGTGGAATGGAATGACCACTTTAGTGTTGAGAGATTCTGCTGCGCGTAAAATATCTGACGAAGTCATTTTATCGGTTACACCACGTGGATTTTCGCCATAAGATAAAAGAGCAACATCAATTTTATAATCATTACCGTGTTTTGCGTAATAGTTTGAATAGTGAGAATCCCCTGAATGGTAGAGTGAACCACCGGTTGTTTCGAATAAATAATTGACTGCACGATCATTCATCCCATCTAAAATGGATTTATCTGTTGATGAAACACCTTTAGGTAAAGTTACAAGTGATGTTCTATCAAATGAATCTAAAACATGAATCGTAATATCACCAACATGTAAGGTTTCACCTACTTTTGCAACAATACAGCGTTCTTCCGGTACACCCCAACTTTTCCATAATTCGACACAAGCTTTAGGACCAATAAATTTTACTTCTGGTGAGCAATTTTGAATAACTGCAGCTGCAACATTGACATCAATATGGTCCGCATGATCATGTGTTGCCATGACGGCATCAATTTGTTTAATAGCAAATGGATCTAAAACAAATGGGCTGGTTCTTAAATTAGGTTGTAATTCACGTACACCTCCCATGCGCATCATCTGGTGTTGTTTGTTCATTAAAGGATTGGCGTGGGTTTTTTTACCTGTACCACACCAGAAATCGACAGAAATATTGGTGTTACCAGCTGATTTCAACCAAATTCCCGTACAAGCAAGCCACCACATGGTAAACGTATTAGGTTTAACTTCCGTATTTTCTATCTCTTCATTAAGCCAAGTTCCCCACTCAGGAAAAGTGTTTAAAATCCAAGAGTCACGGGTAATTTCATTCACTTTACTCATACTATGTTCCTTTTCTTCATTTAATAGTTAAACTAATATTACTTCTACGCCTTGCTCTTTTATGCAATCGATTACCTCTTTATTCGCTTGTTTACCTGTAATTAAAATATCGATTTTATTTACAGGACAAAAAAGCATGCCGGAGTTGGCTTTAGTATCGATTTTGGAGCTATCTACCACCACAACTAATTTTTCAGCTTTTTCTAAAATTTGTTGTTCTGCAACTGCACCTAAGATCTCATTTTTATAAAGACCAGTTGGTGTTAATGTTTTGCCACTAGTAAACATCCATTTTGCTGCATAAGAATCAGTAAAGCTGGCAATAGGGTTGAGTATGATATTTTGTGTTTTGTTATATAACCCTCCCATAATGATGACGTTTTCATGATCGTGTTCAATTAAATAACAGGCTAATGGAAAGTAATTGGTAATAATTGAGACATTTTTACCACACAATTCACGCCCTAATAAAAATGCTGTTGAACCGCAATTAATCACAACGTTTTCATCACTTTCGCATAGTTTAGCTGCACGTATCGCGATGCGCGCTTTTTCATGATAGTGATCGGTGTTATTGATATCTATTGGTGCCCAAATAGGTTTTTGTTCTTCTAACCGTAAAATACCATTACGTACTTTTCGCACTCGGCCATCTAAAGCAAGTTTAGTTATATCTCTTCTAGCTGTAGCCGGAGAAATGGAGAAAATTTCAATTAATTCGGTGACTTTTAACTCACCTTTTTCATTGACTAAAGCAACAATTTCGTTGTGTCGCACAATTTCATTCATTGATAACCTCTTATAACATCATGAGCTAATTTGATTATTTGTGATAATAATTATCATTGGATTTATTGTCAATCGCTGATCATGTCTCATTAAAGATAAAATAATTTAATGTATTGATTAATATAACTATAATTTGATTTGCATGGTGTTTTTTTTAGCGATAATGTGATATCCATCACAGTTTTACAGTTGATTGTTATAGAAAAGTGATCTACGTCAAAATAATCATAAATAATCATTGAATGATTAATTATGATTATGGAAGATGAATATCAGTTAATGAATCACGATTGATTAACTGAGTTAAGTTTTAAGAAAAAACTAACCTCACACTAAACAACCATATAAGTGGCATCTGGATAGCGTTAATTATCCTGCATTGAAAAGTTAATAAGGATTTGTAATGCAAACAGTGTCCAATAACCAATGAGAGGGGCATATGGAAGTAATCTATAACATTTTCTACATTTTTTATAGTCAAGTCATGACGAAAGCACCTTTGTTACTAGGCTTGGTGACAATGCTTGGTTATTGTCTTTTACGCAAAGACATAACCACAATTTTAAAAGGAACAATTAAAACCATTGTTGGGTTTATGTTGTTACAAGTGGGTTCAAATGTGTTGGTTTCGACCTTTAAGCCGGTTATTGCCAAATTAGCTGAATATCATGGTATTAAAGGATCTATCATTGACACTTATGCATCAATGGTTGCTGTTGAAAACGGTATGGGTGATCAGTATTCGTGGGTAGGATATGCGGTTTTATTAGCACTAGCAATTAATATTGTTTTAGTCATTTTTCGTCGTATTACCGGTATTCGTACCATAATGTTAACAGGCCATATCATGTTCCAACAAGTAGGGTTGATTACTTTATTCTATTTCCTTTTCGGTTATGGCATGTGGGAAACAATAATCTATTCAGCAATCATTACAGCGTTATATTGGGGAATATTTTCCAATATGATGTTTAAGCCTACCGAAGCAGTGACTGGTGGTGCTGGTTTTTCAATTGGACACCAGCAACAACTTGGTTCTTGGATTGCTGTTAAATTGGCACCAAAATTAGGCGATAAAGCCAATTCTGTTGATAACCTTAAATTACCTAAATGGTTACATATCTTTCATGACAGTATCGCTGCTACAGCAATTGTTATGACATTCTTTTTTGGCATTATTTTGCTTTCTTTTGGTTTGGATAATTTGCAAACTATGGCTGGCTCTACTCATTGGACTATTTATATTCTTGAAACAGGATTGAAATTTGCTGTTGCCATACAAGTTATCGTTGGTGGGGTAAGAATGTTTGTAGCTGAATTATCTGAGGCATTTAAAGGTATTTCGGAAAAATTGATCCCTAATGCAGTATTAGCAATAGATTGTGCTGCGATTTATGCATTCTCACCTAATGCTATGGTATTTGGTTTTATTTGGGGGGCATTAGGACAATTTTTAGCGATTGCTTTATTACTTATTTTCAAATCACCGATTATGATTATTCCTGGTTTTATTCCAATGTTTTTCTCTAATGCGACAATTGGTGTTTTTGCAAACCATTTTGGTGGTTGGAAAGCGGTGATGAAACTCTGTTTTGTTATGGGCATGATTGAAGTATTTGGTTCAGCTTGGGTAATTCACATTTTTGCTCAAAATGGTACTCCTATTGACGCTTGGATGGGTATGGCTGATTGGGCAATTTTATTCCCACCAATTTTACAAGGCTTATCATTCTCTCATTTATTCATCTATTTATTAATTGCATTAGCTTTAGTTTATATGTTTTTTGCTGCAAAACAGCTTAAACAAGAAGAAGCAATGCAAAAAGATCATCCAGAATTTAACGATAATCAACAAGATGTTAATGAAGCTGTGGTAGATAAAATGGATGAAGTAGCCGTGGCTGAAGGTCGTCCGATACGTATCCTTGCGGTATGTGGAAGTGGGCAAGGTTCTTCAATGATGATGAAAATGAAAATAGCTAATTATCTAGATAAGAAAGGTATTGCAAATGTGATGGATTCATGCGCGGTAACTGATTACAAATCACGTTTACCCAATGTTGACATTATTGTGGCTTCAAAACACTTGATTCACGAAATCGAAGTTAATGAAGGACAACATGCTTTAGGTGTACAAAATATGCTTAATCCAAACACATTCGGTGATGAGCTTATTGAGATTATTAAAAAAGTACTTGCTCAATAATCGATTAAATATAAAGAGAAGAAAGGAGTACAACGATGGCTTTGAAAGAATCATTAATTGAAAATAATTCAATATTATTAAAAGCAAATGCTGCTAATTGGCAAGAAGCTGTCAAATTAGGTACCGATATGTTAGTCGCTTCAAATGCAATTAAACCTTCTTATTATGACGCAATTATCCACTGCGTTAAAACAATGGGGCCTTATATTATTATTGCACCTAATTTTGCCATGCCTCATGCCAGACCAGAAGATGGAGTCAATCGTACTGCTTTTGCTTTAGTAACCCTTAATCAACCAGTTTATTTCGATGGCGAAGAAGAACCTGTTGATGTGCTTGTTACTTTAGCAGGAAGTACATCAGATCAACACATGGAAGGATTAATGGAGGTTACCCAGGTGTTAGATGATGAAACCAGTGAAACTGGAGTCAATCTTGATAAGTTAAGAGCTTGCAAAAACAAAGAAGATGTTTATGCGGTCATCGATAAGGCATTAAATGGAGGCTAATTTATGTATCAAGCATTAAAAGAAAGAGTATTAGCAGCTAATTTAACATTGCCTCAATATCATTTGGTGACATTTACATGGGGCAATGTGTCCGAGATTGATCGTGATAAAGGTGTTATTGCTATTAAGCCATCAGGTGTCGAGTATGACAAGATGAAAGTTGATGATATTGTAGTGGTTGCACTAAATGGTGACATTATCGAAGGTCATCTAAATCCATCAAGTGATACCGCTACTCATCTTGAGCTTTATAAAGCATTTAAAGATATTGGTGGTATTGTTCATACGCATTCTCGTTATGCGACTATTTGGGCACAAGCAGAGCTCGATGTACCTGCCTTAGGAACAACCCATGCTGACTATTTTTATGGTGATGTGCCATGTACGCGTCGATTAACCGATAGCGAAATAGCAAATGATTATGAAAAAAATACCGGACTTGTGATTATTGAAGAGTTTAAACGACGCGGGCTCGATCCTAAAGCGATGCCGGGTGCAGTTATTTCTGGTCATGCTCCATTTTGTTGGGGTAAAAATGCTTTAGATGCTGTGCATAATGCAGTCGTATTGGAAGAAGTCGCAATGATGGCTATTTCTACACGTCAACTTAATCAAACAATAAAAATTCAACAAGCTTTATCGGATAAGCACTATTTTCGTAAACATGGTGCGAATGCTTATTATGGTCAAAAATAGAATGCAAGAGGGCAAATAAAATGACAAAACCTAAACTACAAATCGCATTAGATCAAACAGAATTACAACCAGCTTTAGAAGTTGCAAAAAATGTTGCTGGTTTTGTGGATATTATCGAAGTGGGAACAATTCTTGCTTTTGGTGCAGGTATTGGTGGCGTTAAAACGTTAAGAGAAAAATACCCTAACCATATCTTGGTTTGTGATTTAAAAACTACCGACGGTGGCGCGATTTTAGCCAAAATGGCTTTTTCTGCAGGTGCTAATTGGTTAACTGTTTCAGCGGCTGCACATATTGCAACTATTGAAGCCTGTAAAAAAGTTGCTGATGAATTTAATGGAGAAATTCAAATAGAGTTATATGGTCATTGGACTCTAGATGATGCCAAAGCCTGGCGAAAGTTAGGTATAAAGCAAGCTATTTATCATCGTTCTCGTGATGCAGAATTAGCTGGATTTGGATGGGGTGAAGAAGACTTAGTTAAAATGCGTCAACTTTCCGACTTAGGCCTTGAGCTCTCTATCACGGGCGGTATTGTACCTGAAGATATTCATCTTTTTGCAGGAATAAAAACGAAAGCCTTTATTGCTGGTCGTGCTCTTGCTAACCAAAATGGTCAACAAACTGCACAAGCTTTAAGAGAGCAGATAGCTAAATATTGGTAATTGGTATATTGCAGTTGTCAATTCAACTGCAATGCATATTGTTCCATTTTTATTAGGTTTAGATTATGACAAAAAGAGCAATAAATATCAAAAAAAACACGCCTCGTATTGGTATTTATGAAAAAGCATTACCAAATGATTTAACGTGGCAACAAAAATTTAATGAAGCAAAAGCATTAGGATTCGATTTTATTGAATTATCCATTGATGAGTCAGACGAACGTCGAGCAAGGCTGGATTGGTCTGATGATGAAATTTATTCATTACGTCATTTGTCAGAACAAATGGGCATAGCATTGCACTCTATTTGTTTAAGTGCTCATCGAAAATATCCATTCGGTTCCAATGATGAACATATTCGCGCACAAGCAAAAAACATAATGAACAAGGCAATAGTACTTGCTTATAAATTAGGTGTCAGAGTCATTCAGCTTGCAGGATATGATGTCTATTATGAACCAGCAAGTAATCAAACCCATCAACGCTTTATTGAAGGTATGAAGTGGAGTGCTAAACAAGCAGAAAAAGCAGGTATTATGTTAGCTGTAGAAATAATGGATACTGACTATCTTAATTCACTAAGTAAATTCGAGATTCTGAAAAGGGAAATACCGTCTTCATACTTTATGGCTTATCCGGATGTTGGTAATATTTCTGGTTGGAATTATGATGTGTGCACCGAACTATTATTAAGTCGTGATCATATTGTGCAAATTCATCTTAAAGATACCAAAAAAGTTAAATCTAATTATTCTGGGCAATTTCGAGATTTAGTTATCGGTGAAGGCGAAGTTGATTTTCCGGCCATTTTTAATACATTAAAATTAATGGATTATTGTGCTCCTTTTGTGATTGAAATGTGGGCTAAAGATGATAATTGGAAGCAAAATATTATTACTGCTCAACAAAGCCTAAATGCTATGGCATCCCAAGCAGGATATGCACTATTCTCCTAATTTACATGTAATAAAAATGATATAAAGCTCAATTAATGTCTTATTTGGGCTTTATCTATTCAGTCGAATAAAAAAATAGTCATCAGAACGCATCAGAATGACATGTTATTTTTAACCTTAAGATCTTATTAAACTCTTTTATAGCAACATATTAATATTAAGAGATTTTTATTTATTCTTTCCACTAATTGGCCTATCGTGTAATATAATGGTCATTATAACAAAATGAAAGAATTGCGAATATTATATGAAATCAATGATCAAATTATTCTCCATATTATTAGCCATCTTGACATTAGTTGGTTGCGGTTTAAAAGGCCCATTATATTATCCTAATGAGCAGTCAAGCACATTTGTTCAATCTAATGATGTGAGTAACATAGCTTAAAGGAATAATTCAATGAAATTTTTACATTATTGTAATGGTCAGTTATTGGCAGATGAAGTCGCTATCTCTGATCTAGCAAAGCAATATGGAACTCCGTTATATGTCTATTCTGCTGCTCATATGACAAAACAATTTCTTGCTTATCAGCAAATTCTTCAAGATAAGAAACATCTAATTTGTTATGCAGTTAAGGCTAACAGTAATTTATCGGTTTTAAATTTGTTGGCAAAACTTGGTGCTGGTTTTGATATTGTCTCGCAGGGTGAATTAGAAAGGGTGCTAAAAGCAGGTGCCGAACCTAGAAAGATAGTTTTTTCTGGTGTCGCAAAATCTATTGAAGAAATCAAACGTGCGCTTGAAGTTGGTATTAAATGTTTCAACGTTGAGTCGGAGGCGGAATTATATCGTATCAACGAAATTGCTCAACAATTAGGTAAAATTGCAACAATTTCATTAAGAATTAATCCTGATGTGGATGCCAAAACCCATCCCTATATCTCAACAGGATTGCGTGAAAATAAATTCGGCATAAGTTATCAATTAGCCCTTGATGTATACCGCAAAGCGGCTAGTTTAAACCATATTAAGATAGTTGGTATTGATTGCCATATTGGTTCTCAATTAACAGAATTATCGCCATTTTTAGATGCTGCTGATAGGATTTTAATATTGGTTGATAAACTCAAAGCAGAAAATATTCACCTTGAACATATTGATTTAGGTGGTGGATTAGGGGTCTGTTATGATAATGAAACACCTATTTCTGCATCTACACTTGTTTCAGAGTTACTCGCGAAATTAACCAATTATGCTGATCTTGAAATTATTTTTGAACCAGGCCGCTCAATTGTGGCTAATGCTGGTTTATTAATTACTAAAGTTGAATACACTAAACATCAAGATGGTAACCATTTTGCTATTGTTGATGCGGGAATGAATGATTTAATTCGACCAGCTCTTTATAAAGCTTGGATGCGAGTTTTGCCAGTCAGAGAACCAAAAAGTTCTGATAAAAAAGAATGTTACAATATCGTTGGACCAATCTGCGAATCTAGCGATGTGTTAGCTTATCAACGAGAGTTGTCCGTTGAACAAAGTGATCTATTGGTTATTTGTAGTGCTGGTGCCTATGGTTTTAGTATGGCGTCAAATTATAATAGTCACCCACGTCCAGCTGAAGTTTTGCTTGAAGGAGGAAAACAATATAAGTTAATTCGAAAACGTGAGACGTTTGATGATTTATGGCGTGGTGAATTAGTATTATAATCTTTTAAGAGTGTGTGATGCGATGGACTCATTCGCTTGGCAAATAAAGCGCTTTATTAATTAAACTTAATTAGAGTAATAGGTAATTAAAAAAAGGTAAGCAAAGATGAACTTTTCTAAAATGCATGGATTAGGTAATGATTTTATGGTTATTGATGCACTAACGCAAAATGTTCATCTTTCGAGCGAATTGATTAAGCGCATGTCAGATCGCTATACCGGTATTGGCTTTGATCAGTTACTTGTTGTTGAACCACCTTATTCGCCAGAAAGCGATTTCCACTATCGCATATTTAATGCAGATGGTTCAGAAGTAGAACAATGTGGTAATGGTGCACGTTGTTTTGCTCGTTTTGTTCGTTTGAAAGGGTTGACGAAAAAACGTGTTTTAAAAGTAAGTACTATGAAAGGTAATATTGTATTGACGGTTAATGATGATGAAACCGTACGTGTTAATATGGGAACCCCTATTTTTGAGCCGAGTAAAATTCCTTTCAAAGCCATTAAAGAAGAAAAAACTTATATTATTCGTGCACAAGAACAAACAGTTCTGTGTGGCGTTGCTTCAATGGGTAATCCGCATTGTGTTATTCAGGTTGATGATATATTAACAGCTCAAGTATCAACGCTTGGTCCACTGTTAGAGCAACATGAACGTTTTCCTGAAAAAGCAAATATTGGTTTTATGCATATTATCGATCGAAATAATATTAATTTGCGCGTATTTGAACGAGGTGTTGGTGAAACACAGGCTTGTGGTACTGGTGCTTGTGCGGCTGTCGCAGTTGGTATTAATCAAGGACTCTTAAATCCACGAGTAAATGTTAATTTACCTGGTGGCAAATTAATTATCGAATGGAAAGGCAATCAGCAACCCCTTTATATGACTGGACCAGCAACACATGTATATGATGGTTATATTTCAATTTAATAACTGATGTAATTTAGGATTTGATACTGAGTACGATAGAAATAAATTATGGTCATAAAAAAAGCACAGACAGTTAAATATAAGCCTCATCGTCGACAAAAAAACTTTGTCAAATTGAATGATGAAATGGTCAGTCAGTATATCATTGATAATCCTGATTTCTTCATTCGTAATGCTGCTCAGATTGAACGAATGCGTGTACCACATCCAGTTCGCGGAATTATTTCGTTACCTGAATGGCACATGGCTAGACAGCGTAATAAAATTAATCAGTTAGAGTCTGAAATTACCATGCTAATGGAGCATGCTAGTGCTAATGAACTGCTTTTTAATCAGTTAATGAAATTGCAATTCGACTTAATTAAAGCAAAAGATATTAATGAATTAATTGTATCTTTAAAAAATTGGGCTAAAGATTTAGGGCTCAATGGTGCTTATTTATATCTTTTCGATGATAAATGGTTACTTAGTGCGCCATCTAGCTATCATCATTTAGCCTTAAATTCATTACAATTTGATTTTATTCGTGTTCGTCATCTACAGTATAGTCAATTTTATTTAGGTCAATTAAACACAACTGAATTAGATTTTTTATTACCGCAGCATGGTTATGTCGGATCAGTTGCATTATCATTATTTGGTCAATTTGGGGACCTCGGTCTTTTGATGTTTACTAGCCCAGATCCACAACATTATCAAGTTGGGCAAGGAACTTTGTTATTAGAGAAAGTTAGTGAGATATTACCTATTTTGATTGAAAAATGGATTATGCGAAGAAAGTAAGGAACGATGATGGCTAAAACTAATCCAAATTATTCCACTTTATTAGCTGAGCCGGTTGAGCATTTCTTAAACTATCTAAAATCAGAAAAACAACTTAGCCTAAACACACAAGTTAATTATCGCCGTCAACTTTATGCCATTATCGATTTAACCAAGGATCTGGATATTGAAAAATGGCAAGCTATTGATTCGTCAGCTGTACGATTATTAATTAGCAGAAGTCGGCAAACCGGTTTACAAGCAAGAAGTCTCTCCTTACGATTGTCTGCACTGCGAAGTTTTTTCGATTGGATGGTGAAGAATGAAATGATTTCCGTCAATCCTGCTCGAGGTGTAGTTAACCCTAAATTAGGCCAGCATCTTCCTAAAAATATCGATATTGATGAGGTTAATCAATTACTAGATATTGAATATAACGATCCATTATCTGTGCGCGATAGAGCTATGCTCGAAGTTATGTATGGTTCTGGATTACGTCTTTCTGAATTAGTTAACATTAATTGTCGAGAGCTAAATTTAAGGGAAGGGGAAGTCCGGGTAATGGGAAAAGGTAATAAAGAACGGAAATTACCTTTAGGGCGAGAATCTGTAAAATGGATTGAATATTGGTTAACCATGCGAAATGAATTAAAACCTCAGGATGATGCACTATTTATTTCTAAATTGGGGAAACGAATTTCTCCTCGTAATGTGGAGAAACGATTTGCTCAATGGGGTATCAAACAAGGATTAAGTTCACATGTTCACCCACATAAACTACGCCATTCATTTGCAACACATATGCTTGAATCGAGTGGTGATTTGCGAGCAGTACAAGAATTACTAGGTCATGCTGATTTATCCACTACACAAGTTTATACTCATCTGGATTTTTCACATTTATCGGAAGTTTATGATTCTGCTCATCCACGAGCTAAAAGAGGGAAAAAGTAATGCATTTTTATCGTTCAATTGACTGCATTAAAGCGATCACTTTCGATCTAGATGATACTCTATATGATAATAGTATGATTGTAGATAAAGCTGAAGAGGAAATGATAAAAAATTTACAGAAATATGAACAGTTTCAAAATTTAACGTTAGATTTATATTTCCAAGAAAAAAGTTTGGTGCTCTCAATCAATCCGGAAGTTTATCATGATGTGATAGTTTGGCGGATAGATACTATAAAATCATTATTGAATAGAACTAGTATACCCGTGTCTCAACATCCTCAGATAATTGATGATGCTGTAGATTGTTTCAATGTTTGGCGGCATAAGATGGTTATTCCTCAATCAACACATACTTTATTAACTAAACTAGCAAAAAAATATCCACTAGCTGTAATTACTAATGGTAATGTCGATGTAAATAAAATCGGATTGGGAGACTATTTCCAATTTTCTTTACGTGGTGGACCGGATGGACGTTCAAAACCATTTCCAGAAATTTTTGATTTGGCTGCAAAAAAATTATCCATACCCAATAAATATATATTACATGTCGGCGACAATTTAGAGACTGATGTTAATGGCGCCATCAATAATGATTATTTATCGTGTTGGATAAATATCTTTGAGCAAGATATTTATCATCTTACTGATGCAAGGTGCTTACCTCATATTGAGATAAGCCGATTGATAGAATTAGATAATCTGTTATAATTATCGCATATGTGTATAAAAAGACAGTACAGTTAGATGTAAATAAGTTTGCATTTACTACCTGTCTTTATTTTTTTAATAGACTCACCAAAAATATTATAAAGAAAATGGCAATTTTAAAAAGATTCAATGTATCAATAATTAATAGTGGTTTATGTAATCGGAATGGATTAACACATAATGAACATTAAGCAATCATTATTAGAAGACCTTAACACAGAACAACAAACTGCAGTAGTTACAGATAATCAATATACTATTGTACTTGCTGGTGCCGGAAGTGGTAAGACTCGTGTACTTGTCCATCGAATTGCTTGGCTCTGTGTTGAGAAGAATTATTCGTCCGGTTCGATTTTTGCGGTTACTTTTACCAATAAAGCTGCTGCTGAAATGCAAGAGCGAATTGAATCGTTAGTTGGTGAAAGATATTTAAATGGAATGTGGGTAGGTACCTTCCACGGTTTGACTCATCGCTTATTACGCATGTTTCCTCAACAAGCTAACCTTCCAGATAATTTTCAGCTTATTGATACAGAAGATCAGATTCGACTTATCAAGCGAATTTTCCGAGAACTTCAAGTAGATGAAAAGCAATGGTCAGCAAAAGAGTGTGCTAATTATATTTCTGCGCAAAAAGAGAAAGGATTTCGCGCTAAAGACTTGGTACCAGAAGATCCAAAACAAGTTATGTGGCAAGTAATCTATCGTGATTATCAGGCAATTTGCGATAAAGTTGGCTATGTTGATTTTTCTGAGTTAATTCTGAGAGCTTATGAATTACTTTGTAGTGATGAGAATGTTTTAGATTATTGCCGTAATCGTTTTTCAAATATTCTCATTGATGAGTTTCAAGATACTAATAGAATTCAATATCGATTTGTACAAAAATTAGCGGGTAGTACAGCCAATATCATGATTGTTGGTGATGATGACCAGTCAATTTATAGTTGGCGTGGAGCTAATGCCGATAATCTTCAATTATTTATCAATGATTACCCCGACACTGAAATTGTTCGCTTAGAGCAAAATTATCGATCCACAGGGTTGATTTTAGATTCTGCAAATAAATTGATTGCTAACAATAAGAATCGGTTAGGTAAAAATTTATGGACCGATAGTGGCGATGGTGAAAAAATCTTGCTTTACAGAGGTTTTAATGATGCCGATGAGGCAAGATTTGTTGTTGGCCAAATAAAAAAATTCCATGAGCAAGGTCAAAATTACTCTAGTTGTGCGATTTTGTATCGTAATAATATTCAATCTCGGATTTTTGAAGATACATTAATGCAAAATGGCATACCTTTCCAAATTTATGGTTCGATTAGATTCTATGAAAGGCAAGAGGTTAAATTGGCTCTTGCTTATTTACGTCTATTACATGACCATAACAATGATATGGCATTTGAAGCAACTATAAATACGCCAACTCGTGGTATAGGCCAAGTTACTTTAGATAAAATTAGACATTTTGCTAAACATAAAGCTATGTCGTTATGGGATGCTTGCTTAACGTTAATTGAAAAGAAGGGACTTTCTGATAGACAACTTACAGACATAAGTCGATTTATCCATTTAATGCAATCGATTCACGCTGAAGTTAATGACTTACCTTTTTATAAACAATTAGAGAAGATTATTACATTATCAGGTGTCTTGCGAATGTATGAACAAGAGCCGGGTATAAAAGGTCAGGCAAGGTTAGAAAACCTTGAAGAACTTGTTTCTGCAGCTGAGCAATTTTACCGTGTCAATCAAAATACTGTGATTGAAGATGCTGAAACAGGTAAACCTTTAACAATTTTAGAATCATTCTTATCGGTTACATCGCTTGAAAGCCGTGATGTGGGTACTAACCAAGATTCTGTCCAATTGATGACGCTACATTCAGCAAAAGGATTAGAATTTGACAATGTCTTTATTGTAGGCTGGGAAGAGAGTATCTTCCCTACACAACGTTCTATTCAAGAAGTCGATAAAATGGAAGAAGAAAGACGTTTAGCTTATGTTGGTATAACGCGAGCAAGAAAAAACTTAACACTTTCATTGGCAGAACAAAGACGACTCTATGGGCGAGAAGAACGAAATTTACCTTCGCGTTTTTTAGATGAGTTGCCAGTTGAAAACTTAAATGAAACTTATTACCAAGGTAGTTTCTCTTCATTTGGAGGGCGATCTGGTTACCAAAATAAAGATGATGAGTTTTATCAAGAACGTAAAAAATCTTATTCTAAAAAGAAAAAGGAAGATGATGGTTATACATTAGGTAGAAAGGTTAAACATAACCGTTTTGGTGAGGGCTCAATTATCAATCTTGATGGTGAAGGTGATCATAGGCGAGTTCAAATCGCTTTCGTTGATGTTGGTATTAAATGGTTAGTAATAAAATTAGCAAATCTGACATTATTATAAATGCCATCTATTTTAATAAAATTGGCGCTAAATATTAATTTACCGCCTTTTTTATGAAAATTATTCAGCTTGTTCTTCTACAGCTTGGGTGAAAATATCTTCAAATGTTTGATCTGATCGATTACAAATCCATTTGTTGTTAATAAAGTCAAAGTGATAGCCTTGTTTTCTTGTTGCTAACCAAACTTGAAATAAAGGTTCTTGTGTATTAATGATAATTTTACTGTTATTTGGAAAGCTGATATTAATAACATTACCATTAGTTTCGTAATCTAAATCGATATCATGCTCATCAACATAATCATCAAGGTATGATTCAATTTGATTGAAAAGTTGATCTGTTAGAGTATGAAATTGAGTGACGTTCATATTGGTGTGATTATATTGAGCAATTAATATAGGAATAGTAGCATAAATAGAGAGACTCCGCCACAGCTAGGTGGCGAAGGTAAATTCAGTGTTACTGATTGAGAGGTAATGAACAAACCATTATTAATAATTTATAATTTTCATCATTTTTTTCGGCTCGCATCCAACGATTTGGAATATTGATATTATTAATTAATTTACCCTCTGCGAAGTTTTTTTCAACTAAATCAAGTTGTCCTTTAGCAATTTCTTTTTTGTCACAATTAGCATAATAGTTAACGACAATAGTGCGATAGGGTGTTTTCACATTATCTATGTTTTGTACTAATGCAGGAGTATAATTGATCACTTCTTTAAAGACACGAATTCGAGGATTGAACGGGTGTAACTTTATCGATTTTTTATCAAGGAATGAGTAACCAACCTTATTATCTTCATCATTTTTTGAAATAGGTGTAAATTGCTCACCGATTTTAGGATTGCTCAACATTTCCTTAACTTCTTTTGCTTGAGTAGCTTTCTCTTCTTCAGTAAGTGGCCGCTTTTCATCTGTTGCATAGCTTATAGTTGCAAAAGAAAAAAGAATTAAGACTAAGCATAATTTTTTCATTTAAATGTTATCTCCCTCTTTTGAGCTCTTGCCTTCACTTGATTCTTGTGTTGCATTATTTTTTTCTTGTTCTTTTTTTAATTTATAAGCTTCGATCTTTTCTTGCTGTTCTTTTTTTATCTGTTCATCAAATGGCTTTATATCTGGACGATCTTTATAAAGAATATCTTTCTTTAAATCGCCCTGAATAGAGCAAAGAACGCGATTATAGTTGTTGTCTATGTTCTCTAAGTATAGAGATTTTTCAATTGTCCCAAGTCTTGGCACTACGCCATCAATTGCATAAAGGTTCTCTTCCCATTCAGGGGATTTAGCATTGCGATCATAAATTTTAGCATTAGCAATATAAACATTTTCATTATAATTTGACCATTTTATATTTTTTAATGCATTGATAATTTCTTCTTGGCTATTATCAAAAATAAAACCCCAATAATAATATTTTCCAGATAAATTTGTTGGAATATATATGTCTTGATATCCCGTAATAGTTAACCCACGATATTTAAGTGGTTTTTTAAAAATAACTTTATTTTTATCTTGTTGATAAATTGATTCTACAGGAATAAATGTCACGTTATCTTTTGTGGTTAAATCAACATACTCGCTAAATGTTTTTTTATTTTCAGCTAGATTTTGGAAAAATTGATTATCACATGCAAGAAAAGTATCGACTATCTTATCTGTTACACTTGCTTTATTGTCTTGAGCAAAAGCCATGCAAGACATGAGCGAAGAACAAGCAATAACAGTAAGTTTTTTGAAAAGCATGGGCTGTTCCTTTAAAAAATCGCTAATAAAACGTCACAATATTGTAAAGCAATGTAAGTTGATGTCAATCTAAACAGTTTTAATTTTGAACAAAAATCAATAAATGACCAGCATTAAAAGAAATTTTGACAGTGTCATTAATAGCTTTATTACGTAGACTAGTAAAACTACCTAAAGATAAAGTTTGATTATGTAATGGGTATTCAAAACCGGTTATAGTTAACCCTGTAACTTTGGATAGAGGCATTAATGAAATAATATGGTATTTAACATGACGGATAATTTGATGATTAGTTGCGAAGAAAAAGTGACAATAATCATCATAAAACAGCATTTTTAATTGTTGATGATATTGCATAGCAACCGATAAGTTACCTAGAAAGTGGTCACTGGCTCGTCCTGATGCACCATATATGGTAAATGATGTGACTCCTTTACTATTTAAAAACAACAACGCTTTTTCAAAGTCAGTTTTAGATTGATCTGGTGTATGAATGATTTGGGTTTTATCGGGAATCGTCATATTGGAGTTAATGCTATCTAAATCACCGATTATAAAATCTGGTTTAATTGAAGATTTAGATAGATAACTATGATATGCACCGTCAGTACATGCGATATAATTATAATTACCTAAATGGGAAGGTAGATTTTTAGGTGGTTCGCCATTTACAAATAACAGTGCTGTGAACATTATTACTCCCATTAAAACATTTTATAACGCTAAAGTATAAGCCATAATAATTGCATCTTCTTTATTACCATCGGTGGTTGGGTAATAATTTTTTCTAATAGTTATTTGATTGAACCCTATTGAGTGATATAACTCAAGTGCTGGCGAATTTGATTTTCTTACTTCTAACCAGATTGTCGAAATTTTACTTGGCATTGCCATTAAATCATTAATCAACTGGTTTAATAATGTTTTTGCTAACCCTTGATTCCGGTATTTAGGATGTATGGCAATATTAAATAAACTTGCTTCATCAGCTACTTGTTGGCAAATACAAAAGCCTACAATTTTATTATCAACGGTTATTTTAAGGTTTAAATAACGTTCTCCTTGATTTGAAAAGAAAGTCTCTTTAGACCAAGGAATAGGGTAGCATAATCGCTCTAACTCATAGGCTTCTGCTAGATCATTTTCATTTAGGATGGAAATCGTTTTCATATTCACATAATTGTAGCCAAAGCTGTCGCTTTTGTTGTGGATCTTTGGCTAGCGAAACTAAATCGCTGGTTTTAATCGTTAATTTATTTTGCCATTGTTCATGGCTGTTTATGTCAATAAACCAAGTTACAACTTTTACTTCATTAGCCGGTATTATTAATTGCGAAGGCGTAAGAAATAAAACTTGCTCTTCAGTTAAATCAATAGCTTTTAAAATATCATAATAAATTTTTTGTGTTGGTTGCTTTTTAGCAACGACGATTAAACGAATTTTATCGTCGATATGTGTAGCAAGTTCACCTTGAAAAACGGCAGAATTGCGTAAAACATATTGGGTAATATCACATTGCTTTAGATACCAATCAGTTGCTGTCATTGTCGGATTACTGTTTTTATTAGGGATTAAAGAAAGTTAATTGTATAATCTTCGCTTCAATTTATAAAGGTTTTTCATTGAGGCATTATGGCAATATCCGCATTTACTCCTGCTAGCCAAGTACTTGAACGTCATCAATCCTTTTTTGATGATAAAAATATTCTTATTGCAGGTGATATCCAAGATAATTACCCAGCTGTTATATCAGCTAATTTGGTTAAGATTCACTGCTCGCAGTATCACACATTTTTAAATTTTAAACACTCGAAACGAGCTGAAAGCTCCAATTTTTCGCTCTATCCTGACGAGTCTTTTTATAACAATGTTAATACACTCATATATTATTGGCCTAAAACTAAGAGTGAAGCGCAATTTCAGTTATCATTTTTATTAAATAATATGCCTAAAGAGAGTGATATTTTTATTATTGGTGAAAATCGGACTGGTGTAAAAAGTGTTGAAGGATTATTGGCTGATTTTGGCTCTATACAAAAAATAGATAGTGCAAGGCGATGTGGTCTGTATCATTTTCGTGCTGATAGTCGTTTAGCTTTTGAACTAAAAGAGTGGTGGCTAAGTTATCATTTAACCATTGAAAACCAAGATATCGAAATTAAAAGCTTACCAGGTGTATTTAGCCAAAAAGGATTAGATGCGGGTAGTGAGCTTCTGTTAAATGCATTGATGGAACAGAGTGATATTATTAAAGGTAATATCCTAGATGTAGGCTGTGGCTCAGGCATATTAACAACAGTTTTAGGTAAGTTATATCAAGATATAAGTTTAACATTAACCGATGTCAGTAGTATGGCGTTAGAGTCAAGCAAAGCTACCTTAGCTTGTAATAATCTTTCTGCAAATGTTATTGCTAGTGATGTATTTTCAGATATCAACGATAAATTTCACTTAATCATCTCTAATCCACCTTTTCATGATGGTAAAGAGACAAGTTATACAGCAGTAAACAAACTGATTAAAGAGGCTAAAAAACACTTAAAATTAAATGGTTATCTTTGTATTGTGGCAAATTCATTTTTGCCTTATCAATCGATTTTGGATGAAACCTTTAAAAGTGTTGAAATTATTGCTCAAACAACAAAATTTAAAGTCTATTTAGCCAGTCATTAATAGTAAATGATAATCAAATATTCATGCGTGAGTAGAGTGAACTAGATCACGCGTGAAAATTGATGTTGTCGAACCAATCGTCGCATATAAATATCAAAACACATACAAATATTTCGAATAAGCAAATGACCTTTAGGTTGGACAACGATGCTATCTTTATCAACTAGGACTAAACCATCTTGTTCCAATGGTGCTAATAGTTTTAAATCTTCAGAAAAATAGTCATCAAATTTAATCGCATAAAGTTGTTCAATTTGTTTTTTATCAAGGTAAAAATGGCAAATAAGTTGCTTAATGATGTCTCTTCTTATTTTGTCATCTTGATTTAAGGTAAACCCCTTCCATAAACCATTACCTTGTTGTTTAACTAAAGTTTGATAATTTTTTAGATCTTTATGGTTCTGTGCATAACTATCTCCCAACATACTTATTGCTGACACACCAAGACCCAATAAATCTGAATCGCCTTTAGTTGTGTATCCTTGAAAGTTACGATGCAATTTATTTTCTTGTTGAGCAATAGCCAATTCATCGGTTGGTTTGGCAAAATGATCCATACCAATAAATTGATAACCGGCTTGTGTTAATTTTTCTATACTAGTTTGCAAGATCTTTAATTTTTGATTAGCGTTAGGTAAATCATGATCTTTGATTTTACGTTGCGCGGCAAAACGACTAGGTAAGTGGGCATAATTAAAAACGCTTAATCTATCAGGTGAAATATCAATCACTTTATTTAAAGTTTCGGTAAAACTTTCAACGGTCTGTTTGGGTAATCCATAAATTAAATCAAGGCTAATTGATCGAAAATTATTTTTTCGCGCTTGAGCAATCAACGAGCGGATTAAATTTTCATCTTGTTCTCGGTTAATTAGATTCTGAATTTCATGATTGAAATCTTGAATTCCCATACTTAAGCGATTAAAGCCTAGTTCAGCAAGATGATCGATTGTTTGTGTACTGATTTCTCTGGGGTCTATTTCGATTGATAATTCAGCATTTTGTGTAAAGTTAAAGTGTTGCCTGATTGATGTGATTAGTCGGGTCATTTCATCATCAGTCAAAAAAGTAGGCGTGCCTCCGCCCCAATGCATTTGGCTTACAATACGATTTTTGAACAACTCTGACCGTTTAGCAATTTCAATATCTAATATATCGAGATACTGGGTAACTTTATGGGTTTGCCGGGTAATAAGTTTATTACAACCGCAAAAGTAACAAAGTTTATGGCAAAACGGAATATGGACATATAGTGATAATGAACGTTCAGGATAACGTGTGGCAGCTGAAAGAAAGTTTTGTTCAGTGAACAGCTCATTAAATTCAAGCGCAGTTGGATATGAAGTATATCTTGGGCCGGAATAGTTATACTTTTCTATTAACGCTTGGTCCCATAGCTGAGATTGAATCATATTGTGTTTATTTAATCCTGCTTTTGACATTGTTGTTTCCATCACATTTTGCTTTACTACGCTTTTTGATTTGCGCTTTCATTTTAATACGATTGATTTTTTTCAAATACAATAATGTGCAGATAAATAATCCCAAATATAAACCGAGCATAATAAATATTGGCATGGTTAATGACTCTTTATTGACATTATTTGGAAAATGAAATCATTAATTTCTAGTTCATATTAAATAAATCTAACTTAATTACGTTTAAGTAAGCTGACAATATCTTCTTTAGGCTCTTCTAACTCGTCATCAAAATCATTATCTTCATAACCTAATTGTTTCATCAGTTGATCAATGCGATCTAGTTTATTATCAAGATAAGATTGTTGTTCATTAGTCAATGTTTTGCCTTGCTCAACTAAATCAAGTAAATGGTCAAGTTTAGTATCATTTTCAAGCTGGTCTAATTCTTGTTCTGGTGTTAATTTGACCTTTTTAGGTTGATTAACTTTTATAATTGGATCATCCGTTTGCACTAATGAAATTGGTTTTTTACTACCAATTCGCGGATCTTTAATGATATTTAACGTTTTTTTATTGTTTTGTTTGCCGTTAAAACGAGAACCACTAGGTAAACCTTTATGTTTACGTTTGCGCTTAAGTTCTCGAGACTCTTCATTAATCTCTTGACGGTTTTTTTTCGATTTATTTTTTAACATACAATCTCAATTTAATATCTGGTTATAAATTTACTTAAACATATTTTACCAGCAAGTCATTAATATAGCTATGAGCAGAAGTTAATGCGAATTTATGATTGTAAAAAAATAGATTTAGTATAATCTGAGCCAAATAATTTTTAAATATTGAGCAAATAAAACATGAAAAATCATTTGAGCCCTTATATGCAATTTACCCGACAAGAGTGGGCTGGCTTGCGTAATGCGGTACCGATGACTTTAACTGCTGAAGAATTAACCTCGTTACAAGGAATTAATGAAGATTTGTCTATGGATGAAGTAAGTGAAATTTACTTGCCTTTATCTCGATTACTCAATTATTATATAAGTAATAGTTTTAGCCGTCAGGCAGTCTTATCAAAGTTTCTAGGTAAAAGTCAGAAAATACCTTATGTTATCGGTATTGCTGGTAGTGTTGCTGTTGGTAAAAGCACCACAGCTCGTGTCTTACAAGCATTATTAACTCGTTGGCCGGAACATCGCAAAGTTGCGTTAGTAACGACCGATGGCTTTTTATATCCCAATCGTTATCTTGAAGAACGTGGTATCATGAATAAGAAAGGATTTCCTCAATCTTATGATATCAAAAAGTTAATTAATTTTGTTGCTGATGTAAAGTCAGGTCAGTCAGAAGTTAAAGCACCCGTTTATTCTCATTTGGTTTACGATATTGTTGAAGACGAACAGATTACTATCGACAGTCCAGATATTTTAATTCTTGAAGGATTAAATGTTTTACAAGGCACCATAAATTATACACAGGCTAACAATCGAGTGTTTGTTTCCGATTATGTAGACTTTTCAATATATGTCGATGCACAATTACCCTTATTACACGATTGGTATGTGAATCGATTTTTAAAATTTAGAGCTGGGGCATTTAGTGATCCTAACTCTTACTTTAACCACTATTCTAAGCTTCCCGAGGAAGAGGCTGTGAATATTGCTAACCGCCTTTGGCGAGAAATTAATGAATTGAATTTGATCGAAAATATCCTGCCAACACGGGAACGAGCAAGTTTGATTTTAACCAAAGGTAAAGATCATAAAGTAGATTGTGTTCAATTAAGAAAATAAACTTAGGGGAATCAATATGAAATCAGCAATTAGGTTATTAAGTAAGTTAAGCATTATCACTTTAGTTACTGCATTTTCTGTAAACAGTTATGCAACAAATAATGATGAATACCAAGGGTTAAATTGTGACGGAAAAAAACAAGCAATCCAAACTAAAATAGATCAAGCTAAGAATGCCAATAATACTAATGAAGTTGCAGGTCTTGAAAAAGCACTTCAAGAAGTTAATACCAATTGTAAAGATGAAACATTAGAAGAAAAATATAAAAGATTAGTGGTTGAAAAAACTAAAGATGTTACTGATAAAACTAAAGAATTAGCAGAAAAGACTAAAGAATATGCAAAAGACAAACTCAATGCAAATCAAGATAAAATTGATGCATTAAAAGCTAAATTAAATGATGCTGAAAAAGAGTTATCTGATGCTAAAGATAAACTTGCTGATTATTACAAACAAATGACTAGCAACAAATAGAGTAAAGTTAAACGCAAAAAAGTGCCTTCCTCAACTTTTTTGTTAGATAAGCACCATTAATCGAGTGTTAATGGTGCTTTTTTATTGATAAAAGATAATGTGCTTAAACTAGACTTTTCTGCCTAAAAAGAGTAAGGTGTGCGCCTTATTACGTGGTTCGTGAACCTCCCACGCTAAAAAACTAAGGAAAATTTAATGAGCAACATTACACTACTTGGCGACCAATCTGTTCGCTATCCAACTGACTATTGTCCTAATATTTTAGAAACCTTTGATAATAAACACCCCGGTAATGATTATTTTGTTAAATTTAATTGCCCGGAATTTACCAGCCTTTGTCCTATCACTGGTCAACCTGATTTTGCCACGATTTATATTTCGTATGTCCCCAATATAAAGATGGTGGAAAGTAAATCGCTCAAACTCTATTTATTTAGCTTTCGTAATCACGGTGATTATCATGAAGATTGCATTAATATCATTATGAAAGATCTGATTAAATTAATGGATCCTAAATATATTGAGGTCTGGGGGAAATTTACACCACGTGGTGGTATCTCTATCGACCCTTATGCTAATTACGGTAAACCTGGTACTAACTGGGAACAAATTGCGCTTAATCGTTTAGCTAATCACGATCTTTATCCTGAAAAAGTCGATAATCGTTAATTTTTTTCGTACACAAATTAAATCGGAACCGTTAAAAATGCAAAATCGTAAAGCTCTAGTGATATTTTCTGGTGGGCAAGATTCTACTACCTGTTTACTGCAAGCCATTGCTGATTATGGGCGTGAAAACGTTGAAACAATCAGCTTTCAATATGGTCAACGACATGCCATTGAGCTTGAAAAAGCCAAATGGATTGCTGACGATCTTGGTGTAAAGCAAACCCTCATTGATACTTCAGTGATCAAACAAACGACCAATAATGCCTTGATTGATGACTCACAAGAAATCAAAGCCGCTCAAGAAGGGAATTATCCGAATACCTTTGTTGACGGGCGTAATATGCTATTTTTATTGTTAGCGGGGTGTTATGCAAAACAACATGCTATTCAAGATATCATTATTGGCGTATGTGAAACCGATTTTAGTGGTTATCCGGATTGTCGAGATATCTTTATTAAATCCATGAATGTTTCGATGAATTTAGCCTTGGATTACACGTTTAACATCATCACCCCATTAATGTATCTGACTAAAGCGCAAACATGGGAAATGGCTGATAAACTCGGTTATCTTGATTATATCCGGCAACACACTCACACTTGTTATTATGGGGTAGAGGGGGGATGTGGTAAATGTCCAAGCTGTATCCTTCGAGATAAAGGTTTAACTCAATACCTTAATCAATCAAATTAACACTGGGTTCACTCACCCCATTAAAAAAGGAAAAACTTATGTATCTGAACACTAATTCAGAACAAACGAGCAAATTTACTCATACTCAACAAATGAAGGCTCTTGGCTGGCTTTCGTTTTTTCATATTTTAGTTATTGCTTCAAGCAATTATCTGGTACAAATCCCATTTGATATCTTCGGTTTTCATACCACATGGGGAGCATTTACCTTTCCATTTATCTTTTTAACCACCGATTTAACCATTCGGGTATTTGGTGCTAGTCTTGCCAGAAAAATTATCTTTGTCGTTATGATACCGGCATTACTGTTCTCTTATTCCATTTCGGTTGTGTTTTTTGAAGGGCATTGGCTGGGATTTTCAGCTTTATCTGATTTTAACAGTTTTGTTTTCCGTATTGCTTTAGCCAGTTTTGCCGCTTATTTAGTTGGGCAATTGATGGATATCACTGTGTTTAATTATTTACGTAAGAATAAAGCATGGTGGGTTGCGCCTTCGGCGTCAGCGGTGTTAGGTAATGGTATTGATACTATTGTCTTTTTTGCCATTGCCTTTTATCAAAGTAGTGACGAATTTATGGCCAATCATTGGATCGAGATTGCCGCAATTGACTATAGTTTTAAAATTTTGATTTGTGGATTATTCTTCTTACCGCTTTATGGCATTATTTTGAATTTTATTTTAAAAAAACTGCTTGTAAAGCCACTGTAACTAACTGATCAATCACTTAATTATTCAGAATAATCGTTAATATTTAGAGCTTATCAGCGTTATGATAAGTTCTAAATGCCAAAACCCCTCTCAAAAACCCCGTTCCTCAACTTTTTTTTACCAATTTAAAAAATTTAATTATCTCAAAATAAATTAAAAATCTTAATAAAGATTCTTTGCTAAAGTTTTTGTGAAAGTGCATAATATGAACAAAAAAATAAGTAGTATTTTTATCAGGAATAGAAAGGATTAGGTGAAACAATGAGATTGATAAAACACTTAGCTGTGTTGGGTTTGTTTTTGACGTTATGCGCTTGTGATAATCAAAAAGATAAATCGACAGATTCAGTAAGTAATAATAAAACCGAGTTAACTACAAATAATACCAGTAATACCAGTAATACAACGCATGATTCGAGTACAAATTCGCAATCTCATAACCCATTTAATCCAACGCCTGAATTAATCGAAAAATATAAAGGTAAAAATCTAAAAGTTCTCGATAGTTCAGAATTAATCATTGATGGTTCAAGCACATTAGTCGTGACATTTTCCGTTCCTCTCAATCCGAAATTGAATTTTTCAAATTTATTAAGATTGGTTGACAAAGAGAGTGGTGTGGTTGATGGCGCGTGGGAGTTGTCTGATAATGGCCTTGAATTAAAACTTCGCTACCTTCAGCCAAATCGTAAATTGGTTTTAACTATTGATAAGATGTTATCAGCGATTAATGATAGCCATTTGTCATCTGTTTATGAAGCTCAAATAACCACCCAAGATCGCCAACCTATGGTTGGTTTTGCTAGTACTGGATTTTTATTACCAAGTAAATCCATGAGTGGATTGCCGATTAATACGCTCAATGTTGATAAAGTTGATATAAACTTTTTCAAAATTAAGCCAGAAAAATTACCTATTTTACTTGATAATTATGGTTTTATTGATATGTTGTCAATTTGGCGTTCGCAAAGTATGAGTGAATATACTGATTTAGTTTATTCTTCAAGATTTGATCTTAATCCTAGACCGAATGCTCAAGAAACCATTATCGTTAACCTTTCTACAGTTTCTGAACTTAATCAAGAAGGTGTTTATATTGCGGTAATGAATGAAGCGGGTACTTATAATGAATCAAATCCTGCAACAATATTTTCAATAAGTAATATCGGGGTTTCATATCATCGTTATGATAATGGTAAATTAGCGGTAACGACTCATGCGTTAGATAACGGTAAGCCACTAGCTAATATTAATTTAACATTATTATGCGAATCTAATAATAAGCAGTGTAAGAATATTAAGGCAACGACAGATAAAGATGGCTATGTTGAAATCGATGGCAACAACAAGGCATATAGCGTATTGACTGCAACCGATGGCGAGCAAACTTCATTTTTGATGGTTAATCGTGCTGCGCTTAATTTAACTGATTTCAATTTATCGGGCAAACCTTTCTACCAAAAACAATTATTTGTTTTTGGCCCTCGTGACCTTTATCGACCGAACGAAACCGTCTATTTTAATGCACTATTACGTGATGCAGATGGACAGCCATTACCTGATCAACCAATCGTCGCTGAAGTGTTTTCTTCTAATGGTCGAGTTGTCAAAACTTATCAACTAAAAAGCAGTGTGAATACCAATGGTTTATATCAACAACAATTTGTTATCCCTGCTGATGCAGCAACAGGTAATTGGTTAATTCGTTTCAATTTAGGTGATGATAACTATCGCCAGTGGAATTTCAAAGTTGAAGAATTTTTGCCAGAACGTATGGCGATGGAAATACACAGTTCATCTGATGGTCCAATTCTTAAGAGTGAAGATGTTTCTTTTGATATAAAAGGTTGGTATTTATATGGTGCGCCAGCATCTGGTAATCGCTTAGATGCTAATCTTTATTTAAAGAAAGTTGATACCATTGCAGGATTAGATGACTTCAAAATTGGATCAGCTACTGAAGAAAATCCATATCGCGAACTTGATTCTTTAGAGTTAAAGTTAGATAGCGATGGTTTAACTGAAATTAATATTGAGAATAATTATTGGTCAGGAAGCTCATCACCTCTAAAAGTCGTTTTACAAGCTAGTTTGCTAGATTCTGGTGGTAGACCAGTTACGCGTTATGCAACACAAACTATTTGGCCTGCACCTAAATTGCCGGCAATCCGAGCATTATTTGAAAACTCAGAATATTATGATTGGAATAGCGATAATTATTTTGAGCGTCCAACTGTAGACATAAATAGTAATGCTGAATTCGAAATCGCTTATGTTGATTTGGATGGGGAAAAATTAGGTACAAAATCATTAAAAGCTAGACTAGTTCGTGAGCGTAATGATTACTATTGGGTTTGGTCTGAGGAAGATGGTTGGCGTCAAAGTTCCAACTCGAAGGAATTTGTGGTTTCTGAAGATCAGTTATCTATTGAGGCAGGCAGTACCACAAAAATAACCTATCAACCTACTGATTATGGTGCTTACCGAATTGAAGTGGTAGATACAAACAGTAAAGTCGTATCAAGTCTCAGATTCTGGGTTGGTTATGATTGGGAAGATAATACTCATGGTACTAAATCAGTACGTCCAGACCAAGTTAAGTTAAGTATTGATAAACCATCTTATAATCCTGGCGATGTCGCTAAAGTTAATGTTCAAGCACCGGTAGCGGGTTCTGGTTATATTTCTCTCGAAACCAATGATGGGACGATTTGGAAAAAAGCAATTACGGTGGGTGAAGAAGGTTTAGATGTCGAAATTCCTATTGAAAAATGGGGGCGACATGATGTCTATATTAGTGCTATGATTATTCGCCCTTCGACTGATGCTTCCGTGCAAACAGTTAAACGAGCAATTGGTTTACTTTATTTACCAATTGATACGTCTAATCGTCAATTAAATGTGACAATTGATACACCGGTACAAGTAGAACCTGAAACTGTTGTGCCAATTAAAATTAAAATGGATAAGCCATCTGTCCAAAAAGATAAAAAAGTGACTGTATTGGTTTCAGCTGTTGATTCAGGTGTTTTAAATATCACTGATTATGTCACACCAGATCCTTATGCTTGGTTTTTAGGACGTAAACGTTTTAATGTAGATATTAACGATGTCTATGGCAGCTTAATTGAAGCTACTGGTCGTAATGTAAATATGAGCTTTGGTGGTGATGCGATGGGCGCTGGCGGTAAAAAACCGTCAAATGAAGTTCTAATTGTTGCACAACAACTCAAAACCATTCAATTAGATGACAATGGCGAAGGTGTTATTAATTTACCTTTACCTAATTTTAATGGTGAGCTACGTATAATGGCTCAAGCATGGGATGATAATCGTTTTGGTAAAGCTGATAAAAAAATGAAAGTTTCAGCTCCGGTTATAGCTGAATTATCAACTCCTCGATTCTTATCTGGTGGTGATCGCGCTGTATTAGCGTTAGATCTTCATAATTTGACAGATAAAACACAAAATATGAAAGTTGAAGTATCGACTAATGGTTTGATTCATCAAAATGAAGCCAAAACGATATCAGTCAAACTTGATAGTAAACAAAAAGATATCATTCAAATCCCTGTTATTGCAGATTATGGTTATGGTACTGGTTCGGTAACAATAGCGGTCAAAGGTATTTTACTTGAAGATAATTCTGACACTAAAATTGAAAGATCATGGTCAATTGGCGTAAGGCCTGCATATGCCGGAACAACGAGATCTTATGTGTTAGCACTAGATGCCAATGATAATTGGGAATTACCAAACGATGCATTAACAGGATTAATTGATAACACTGTTGAAGGGCAATTGGTCATTTCTAATCAGCCGCCGTTAAATATTGCTCAATATATCAAAGATTTATTTGCATATCCTTACGGTTGCTTGGAACAAACAACGAGTGGTTTATTCCCATCATTATATGCCAATAGTAAACAACTCGCAGAACTAGGTATTAAAACTGATTCAGATGAGATGCGTCGTAAAAAAGTGCAATTAGGTATTTCACGTATCTTATCAATGCAACGAAATAATGGTAGCTTTGGGCTATGGAATAGTCATAGTGAAGAAGAGCATTGGTTGACAGTTTATGCAACAGATTTCTTGTTGCAAGCTAAAGAACGAGGTTATCAAGTTAGTGATAAAGCGCTTGATTCAGCAATGACACGCCTAGGTCAATATATCTATGATACGTCTGCATATAATAATCTTGATTATTATGGAGATTCACGTAGTTTTGAGTTTTCTAAGTTGTCAATTAAAGCCTATGCATTAATGGTTTTAACTAAACAAAATAAAGTTACCTCAGCAATGCGTAACGAGATAAATTATTTATCAGACAAGATAAGTAATGATAAGTCATTTATCTATTCGCCATTACCTATAGCTCAACTAGCGGTTGCTGCTAAATTAAATGGTAATCAAAATGTTTATGAAAAATTATTACCTTTAGTTTTTAGCACTTCGTATCAATACAATAATCACTGGTTTGGTAATTACGGTAGTGAAATACGTGATGAAGCATTAATTCTATCTTTATTAATAGAAAACAAAATAGCTCAGAATAAACAAGGTACTTATCTGTATAATTTATCAGATTTATTAAACAGTAAACGATATTTCTCAACACAAGAATTAAATTCATTGTTTATTGCTGGTTGGTCATTAGAACAGCATAAAAGTGGTAATAAATTTAAGGTATCAGTGAATGGAAAAGTTAATGAAGTTGATTCAGTATTTTCACATTCATATGATTTTGATAAATTAACCCAAGGGTTATCGATTGATAATTCAGAATCAGATGAGCCACTATATGTTAAGTTCTCTGTAACAGGTTATTCTAAAACACCTCCAGCGCCAACCTCAGCTGATGGTTTCTTTAACATCAGTCGTACGTATTATGATTTGCAGGGTAATAAAATATCACCAGCAGATTTAGATGTAGGTTCTATGATGGTTGTGGTTTTAGATGTAATAGCTAAAGAACAAGTTCATGATGCGTTGGTTGTTGATTTCTTACCAGCTGGTCTAGAGCTTGAAAATCAAAACCTTTCTAATAGTAGTGTGAATTTATCATCAATTCCTAGTATAGCTAAATTAATGGGAGATGATGATGCTAGTAATATTAAATATCAAGAATATAGAGATGATAGATATGTTGCCGCTGTTAATATTAATAATTATGTGGGGCGCAATAATAAATATCGAAAACGTTTAGTGTATTTAGTTAGAGCAGTAACTACTGGCGATTACATGATTCCTTATCCTTATGTAGAATCTATGTATCGTCCAGACCGTTTTGCTATAGGACAATCACCTGATTTCATGACTATTTCAAATCCTAAGCAGGAAGAAAATTAATTAGATATTAATATACGTTACTAATTATTCCGCCAATATATTTGGCGGAATTTTTATTTATAAATACATTTGGCTGGGTCACATAATAAAGATAATGAAAAAATGCTTTTATAAAATATTTAAATTTTTTTTGATATTATTAGTTTTATTGAGCAGTAGTTTTTTTATTGCTGACTCTCTTTTTCCTTTATCTATCTCACAAAATAAAACTACCCAAACCGTTGTTGCAGCAGATGAAACTCCATTATGGCGATTTGCTGATCAAAATGGTGTTTGGCGTTATTCGGTCAGTCTTGATGAAGTGCCAGACTATTATCTTGAAGTTTTATTAAATTATGAAGATCGCTATTTTTATGAACATATTGGTATTAATCCGATTTCTTTATTTCGTGCAGCTTGGCAAAATATATCAAATGATAAAATCGTTTCCGGTGGTAGTACTATATCTATGCAAGTGGCAAGATTATTATATCCACACGATCGAACGCTAACGGGTAAGCTAAAACAGATCTTTCGAACCCTCCAGCTTGAATTACATTATAGTAAAGATGAGATCTTAACTTTATATATTAACCACGCACCCTATGGCGGCACAATAGAAGGTATTGGGGCGGCAAGTTGGTCTTATTTTGGTAAACAGCCTAAAGAGTTAACAAGAAGTGAGGCAGTATTATTAGCTGTGTTACCTCAAGCTCCAAGCCGGTTACGACCCGACCGATTTCCTGAAAGAGCCAAACAAGCTCGTGATAAAGTATTAGACCGATTGGCAGAATATAAAGTATGGTCAAATGATTTAATCGAAACCGTTCGACGCGATGAGGTTTGGGTATATCCACGAAAAGCACCACAAGTGGCTCCCTTACTGGCTTATCGTTTAAAAAATAAATACCCTAATGAGGATATTATTCATTCCACTATTGATGTTTCAATTCAATATAATTTAGAAGATTTAGCCATCAATCGTGTGAAACAACTACCGCCTAAAACATCATTGGCTATTTTAGTAGTCGATCATACTGATATGACAGTAAAAGGCTATGTCGGTTCAGCTGATTTTAATGACAATGAACGCTTTGGCCAAGTTGATATGATTAGTGCGTTACGTTCTCCTGGCTCTACACTAAAACCTTTTATTTATGCTCTTGCTCTTGATGAAGGTATGATTCATTCTGAATCGCTATTGCAAGATGTTCCTCGTATTACTACCGATTATCGTCCAACCAATTTCGATGATGGTTTCTATGGGCCGGTTAGTGTATCTGACGCATTAAGTAAATCATTAAATTTACCTGCGGTTCAATTAATTGAGTTATATGGCCCCAAACGATTTGCAGGTAAATTGGCTGGTATTGGGTTACCTTTATCTTCGATAGGCAACGAGCCTAATATCTCCTATATATTAGGTGGCGCTTCATTAAGGATGGATAATCTTGTTAGTGCATATAGTGCATTTGCTAGGCATGGCGAAGTGAGTCCATTGCGCTTTACTCAAAAAGAGCCATTGATTAATAAACCCTTTATTTCAGATGGTAGTGCTTGGATAACAAGACAAATGTTAATTAATAGTAATCTATTAGCTTATAAAACAGGAACCAGTTATGGCTATCGGGATGCTTGGGCAGTTGGTATCAATCCAAGATATTTAATTGGTGTTTGGGTAGGGCGTCCTGATGGCACTCCCGTTGTTGGGCAATATGGTTCAATGTCTGCCATGCCAATTTTACAACATGTTAATTCAATTTTATTAAATAGAGAAAATCGTTTAAATCGTCCACTCACTACTTATGAAAAACCAGCATCAGTATCTTCTATGAAAATTTGTTGGCCATTAGGGCAACCTCTTCCGGAATCTGATGTAAATTGTCACCGTCAAAAGACCGCATGGGTTTTAAATAATATGACACCGCCAACACTAAGTACCTATGGTGAACTAAAAAATAATATCTATCGTTCTGGGTGGATAACGATTTGGGTAAATGAACGAGGTGAACGTGTTGCTGCTGATTGTCCCGGAGCACAAAAAAAACAACTTGCCCTATGGCCAGTATCATTAGAAAACTTTCTGTTAACAAAAGAGAAAAGGCGGACTCTATTACCACCAATTGATACAAGTTGCCCTGTAATGGGACAAGATGTTTTTGCTTCACTCAATATCGTAGGTTTACGTGATAAACAATTGATTAGAGCATTACCAGGAAGTCATCAAGTCACAGTTGATTTAACTCCAGAGGGTGGATATGGGGAAAAATGGTGGTTTTTAGATGGAAACTTAGTTGCTAATTCTAAAGATAATGAAAAAGTGGCCTTAACTATTGCTAAAAAAGGTGTTCATCGTTTGCTATTATTAGATGAAAGCGGACAAATATTTCGATTAAAGTTTATGTCAGATTAATTAAGTAACAAACTCAGTGGTTAATTTATTACCCATTAAATATGTAATGGATTGCTATCTGAGGTTTATTTTAATCGGGATTAACAGAAATATCTAACGTGGCAGAAACTATTAGCATTTATACAATATGTCAGCGTCAATGTGATTGAAAGATAGGTTTAACAAAAGTATATAATCGTTTCACCGTTTGTTAACTATAATAGTAGAATATTATGCATCTTCTAAATGTATTTTCTGGTATTAATTCAAGTAGATAATTGTTTTTTTCAGTATGCTAGAATAACTAAATAGATAAAAAGCGGGGTTTTACCCCACTTTTTTCAAATCTAGGAAGGATGTTTTAAATACTTAGTTTAAATATAGCCATGGTCAATAATATTAATTTACTTCTAACGGTTTTCCATCGGTTTCAATATTAATAAATTCCATACCGGTAGGGTTTACCGCCATTATGGCTTTGGCTAATGTTTCATGAAAAACGATATGAAGCGATTCTCTCAATAAAAAAACTAATCTTTGTTCTAAAGGAATTTCATTTAAAATTTTTCTGTCCAAAATGAGTTTTTTTATAAAATATGTTCTTCTAGGCTTTTCATAATCGGATTTATCTTTATCTAAAGCCTCGATTATATTGTCAGAAAGTAGACAAAAATAGTCTTTAATGAGTTTACCTTGTGGGGTTGTTAATTCAGTGTCAATAATTTTAATCCCTTTAGGCTTAAAGCTTTTAATGACATTGGCAATTTTATCGGTAATAAAAATCTCAGGGCCAGACAAAAAATCAGACATAACGGGCTGAGAGGGTATTGTTCCATTAAATTCCAAATTTATTAAAGTGGGGTTTAAGTGATCATCACGATTGGTTATTCGAATCAATGGATAGGCTTGGCCTGATTTTCTCTGTATAAAATAATAATTTTCCATGTTTTATTTCTCTTCAAAGGGTTGTATTTTTTGGGGGGATATAATAGATTTGCTGATTGTTGGTTAAATAGTAGCATGAAGTATGTTTTCTGAAGCGTTTATTTTTGTAATTATTTTACCTATCTATTATGTTTTCCAAAGCTTTGAATAACAAAATAGATAGAAGATTGGATTTATTCTCCTTCTAAATGCTCTCTGTTGATATATTCATGAACGCTATTTGTTAGTCATATAACTGTTTAAATTGCGCTAAATGATAGGCTAATATTTGGCTCAGTAATGGCTTAAATATGCCAATCTTCTACTTTAATAAATTTTAAACCAGTTGGTTTAACAGTCATTAATGCTTCAACTATAGATCGGTGATAAAGCATTATTGTGTGATCTTCTCCTAATTTAAAAATTAATCTTTCTTCTAACGGAATATTTTTTAAAATATTTTCATCAAGCTTAAATTTATCGATAAAATAGCAATCATCCCCTTCGTCGAATTTAGAGTTTAGTTTATCCATTGCATTAATAATATTATAAATATGTATATAAAAGTAATCCTTAAAAATATCACCTTTATTACTTGTAATCATAGCTGGAATTAGTTGAATTCCAAATATATTGAGTGAAGACAATATTTTTTTTAACTTATCTGAGATTACTGATTCAGGTTGGGAAAAATAATCACCAATGACTGGGCTGGCAAAATAGGGTTCACTAAATGTAAATTCCATCACTTTCGGTTTGAGAATTTTTTCATTTTCGTAATCATATAGATATTCTTCCGTATGTTCCGAATCAGGATCACACATAATTAAAGGATAGGCTTTATCTCCTGCTCGGTCAATAATGTAATATTCAAACTCGTCATTTGTGCTATTCATGTTTCTTATTCATTTTATTTAATGTTATTGGATTCTATTGATTATTGTTGAATTTATTCTAATTTTCAATCAATATCATATTTTTTTATAGTTTTAAATTAACTCAATAGTTTCTTTTAAATCTTTTAGTTGGCAGAGAATTTGGATCTCAATAACCCTATTTATTTTTTTGAATATCAAATCCATTAGTGGTGAGTGTAAAGAGAGAGCTTTTATCAATTCAGATGATTTTTAGCTTACTATCTATTTTACACGTATATCCCTTTTATTATTCTTCGACTGGTACCTTTCTACAATCCAGCTGGCACAAAAGTGCAAAGACACTCAGCTTAATTTTATGATGTGTACAGGTATTAAATGCTAAAACACGTGTTATTTTATTGCTAATATTACAATTCTATACTCTTTATAAATTACAGGTTATTTTAAATATAACTTTAAGTTATAAGCACCTAAATAATTGTTATTTATTACTCCGAATATTTTATTGATAGACTTAACCCCTATACAAAGTCCAATGGAGGATAATAACAATGAAATTTTTAACTAAATCACTGACGGTGGTTGCCTTAATCAGCTCAATATTCGTTGCGAGTTCAGCCTACGCCGATCGCTTAGATGATATTGAAAAACGCGGACAGATCAAAATAGCGGTATTTGACAGTAATCCTCCGTTTGGATTTATTGATGAAAAAACTAATAAAATTGCTGGGCTTGATGTTGATTATGCTAATGAAATTGCTAAAGCATTGAATGTAAAAGTCGAACTTGTTCCAACTAATCCAGCCAACCGTATTCCTTTGCTAACCTCACAAAAAGCAGATCTGATTGTAGCAAACTTTACGGTGACTGATGAACGAGCTAAAACAGTCGATTTTAGTTTGCCTTATTTTGCTACTGGTCAGAAGTTTGTGGCTAAAAAAGGATTCCTAAAAACAGCAGAAGATCTTAAAAATCTTCGTATAGGTGCCGATAAAGGTACAGTGATGGAAATTACTCTACGTGAGAAGTACCCAACTGCTAAAGTAATCTCATATGATGATACACCTTTTGCTTTTGCAGCATTACGCAATGGTGTTGTACAAGCTATTACTCAAGATGACGCAAAGTTAATAGGTTTACTTGCTAATGTTCCAGAAGAACAACGAGCTGCTTTTGAAATATCTCCATTTAGTATAACTCAAGAATATCAAGCTGTAGGTATTCCAAAAGGGGAAACCCGCTTGAAAGAAAAAGTTGACCAAATATTATTAAAGCTTGAAAATGATGGTGAAGCGTTAACTATCTATAACCGTTGGTTTGGACCTGATACAAATTCAGCCATGCCTCGTGGTGATTTCAAAATAGGTAAAGGTCAATAAATAATGTATGAGCAATTACTGGAACCCCGTTATTTATGGTGGTTGTGGGATGGTTTTTTAGTCACTATCGCTATTTCAGTTTTAACAATCATTCTCTCTACAATATTTGGTTTTTTACTAGTTATTGCTCAACAAAGTCATATCAAAATTATTAAAGGCGTTGTAATTAGTTATAACGCTATTTTTCGTTATTCTCCATTGTTACCGCAGCTTTTTTTCTGGTATTTTGGTATAGGTAATTTGTTACCAGTAGAATTTAAAATGTGGCTATTTGATGAACCGCAAATCCAGCTGTTTTTTTTCTCTTTAAAAATGCCTTCTTTTGAGTTTATTATTGGTTTAATTGGATTAACATGTTACTCCAGCGCTTTTATCGCTGAAGAGTTTCGAGCAGGAATTTTGGGAATAAGCAACGGTCAAGAACAAGCATCATTAGCTTTAGGTCTTACTCGTTGGCAAAGTATGCGGTTTATTATTTTACCTCAAAGCATTCGTATCGCATTTCCTCCATTAATTGGTCAATATATGAATATCATCAAAAATTCCTCCCTAACGATGGCTATTGGGGTGTTGGAACTATCTTATGTTTCACGTCAAGTTGAAACCGAATCGCTGAAAACATTTCAGGATTTTGCGATAGCAACATTTTTATATATTTTAGCCATTGTTATTGTTGGGACACTAGGCAATATTTATCAATCAAAGCGATTAAACAGGGTCTAATTTTTTATGGATTTTAAAGGTTTTGAAGTAATTTGGAATAATTTAGATTACCTAATGTGGGGTAATTTCCCAGGCGGTATTGTGTTGACTCTTTTGATGAGCTTAGCTGCTATTATCTTTTCGTCTATTTTTGGTATTTTCGCTGGTATTGGTCTAACTGTTTGCAAAGGATTTTTACGTCAACTTTTAGTTGTCGTATTAGGATTTTTAAGAGCGATTCCCGTTATTATGCTGATATTTTGGACTTATTTTTTGTTGCCAGTGCTATTGAATGTTGATGTGCCAGCTATTACAACAGTTATTTTTGCTTTATCTTTAATTGGTGGCGCATATATTGGTCATTCTGTCTATGCGGGAATGGTAGCTATTACTAAAGAACAGTGGCAAGCTGCTTTTTCGTTAGGTTTAAATAAAAGACAAGTCATCATTTTTGTTATTCTTCCTCAAGCATTAAAAATGATGCTGCCTTCATTTGTTAATCAATGGGTATCATTAATTAAAGATACGTCTTTAGCTTATATAGTGGGTGTTGCGGAATTTACATTCATTGCTACCCAAATTAATAATCGTAGTATGGTTTATCCTACTGAAATCTTTTTGTTTGTGATTGTTGTTTATTTTATCATTTGCGCTGCACTTGATTTTACCGTCACTTTATTGCCGAAATACCATTTGATTACTCGAAAAAATAAACGATAAATATCATTTATTAAATGTTCAAAATCCTTTTTAAGGTTCTTTTAAGCTTTATTGATTAAATTACAACTAAATATTGTTTTTATAGGTCGTTGTATGTTGCTTGATATGAACACTCATCTTTTTTTATTAATTAATGCTCAAGAACAAGCCTCCAAATTATTTATTCTTTTTGCCATATTTTGTGCAAATTATTTAATCTTTGTTCCTATAGTCATATTGGGAATATGTTTTTTACTCAAACCTGTTTATAGACAATTAATCATAAAAATTGCTTTAGGTTTGGCTGTAGCCTTGTTTGTAACCTTTGTTATTCGACATCTATTTTATTCTCCACGACCATTTGTTCTTAATATTGGTACGAACTATTTGAATCACGATAAAACGAGTTCTCTTCCTAGTCAGCACGCTGTTTTTATTTGGACTATTTGCTTCTCACTTTATCTAAATTATAAAAAGCAATTTAAAGCATTAACTTATCTATGTACGATTGTTGCATTACTTGTTTGTTGGAGTCGAATCTACTTAGGTGTTCATTGGCCATTGGATATTCTGGTGGGTATGTTGTTAAGTTTTATCTCTGTTTATTTAGTCAAAAAGATATGGTTTATACGCTCAAAAAGTTTTAAATAATTATTCGCTAAATTATAACTATCAAAATGAACTTAAATTTTTAAAGCATTGGGAAATAAATAGTAAAGCGTATAATAGTTGTAAATGTTACATTTCTTAAATCAAAATTAGGTAACACTATAATGAAAATTCTTATAGTAGAAGATGATAGTTTATTACAAAAAGGTTTATATGACGCGATAACGTCTAATGGCTATGTTTGTGAAGTCGCATCTAATGGTAAGCAAGCTGAGGATCTTATTGAGTTTGCACAGTTTAGTTTAATTATTCTTGATTTAGGTTTGCCTGATTGTGATGGCTTAGAGTTACTCACCCGATGGCGCAAAAAAAATATCGATATTCCTGTACTAATTTTAACCGCTCGCGATACTATCGAAGATAGAGTTGAAGGTTTAGATCTTGGTGCAGATGATTATTTAATAAAACCCTTCGCCTTAACCGAATTGCTAGCCAGAATAAGAGCGTTAATTCGTCGAAATCAAGGAACTGCCGATAATATTGTTAACTATGGTCCTATTTCAATAGATATTAAACTTCAAAAAGTTACTTTAAATAATCAAGAAGTGATATTGACGGCAAAAGAATTTATTTTACTATCTAGATTGATGTTGAAAGCCGGTGAAAAAGTGCATCGAAGTTTATTACAAAATGATCTATATGATTGGCAGAGTGATCCAAGTTCAAATGTGCTTGAAGTTTATATTCACGCCTTAAGGAATAAATTAGGAAAAGATTTAATTAAGACTGTGCGTGGGTATGGCTATCAACTCAATATTAATAATTAGTTATTATTTTAAAATTAATTGAATGGCAAATTTATGATTGAACAGTCTTTGAATAATATTCGACATAGTATCCGTTGGAATCTATTTTTTACTTTGGGTGCAATAATGTTAATTTGCCAAATTATTACGGTATTTTGGTTATGGCATGAGAGTAAAGAGCAAATTGATGTTTTAGTTAACTTAACGTTAAGTCAAAATAAAATAGATGAAGTGGTTGAACATGAAGAATTAGAAGCAATTTTTGCATTATTTTGCTCAGCATTTTCCATGATGGTTGTAACTTTATTTTTGGCCTATAAGGCGATTAAATGGATTACTAAACCCCTTGAGATACTAGAAAAAGATTTAAATAAAAGAACTGAAGATAATCTTAAGCCAATAAAACCAATCAGTAATATGCGTGAAATTAAGTCAATTACTACGGTATTAAATAATTTATTTGAAAGGCTTAATAATACATTATCTCAAGAACGTTTATTTACAGCAGATGTAGCTCACGAGATGAGAACACCTTTAGCAGGTATTCGATTACATCTAGAATTATTAGAAAGTAAAGATAAAATAGATTGCCATGAGTTAATTGAACGAATAGATCGTTTAGTAAATACCGTAGAACAACTGTTGATGCTTGCTCGAGCAAGTCAAAAATTTACTCTAGGTCAGTATCAAAAAATTAATTTTCTAGATGATATTCAAATTCCCCTTTTTGATGAATTGACAGAGTTAACAGTACAGAAACAACAAAGTATTGATTGGGAAATTACGGGTAATAATATAATTTTTAATGGTGATGCGACTTTGATTCGTTTACTGATTCGTAATTTGGTTGAAAACAGTTATCGGTATAGTCCAAATGAAAGTAAAATTACTATTAGTTTTTATAAAGATGCTGAAGAAATTGTGATAGCCGTTAAAGATGAAGGAAGCGGTATTGATGAGTCAAAAACAGAAAAGTTAACCCAAGCTTTTTTCAGAATGGATCGTAAACATGATGGAATAGGGCTCGGTTTGAGTATAGTTAATCGTATTACTAAATTACATCATGGCCAATTTACATTAAGAAATCGGCAAGACCAAAAGGGTACGATTGCCGAAGTCAGACTTAATGATTCACATCATCAATTAACTTAGTGATTAATGAATTATGCTTATTTTCTCGAATTAGTGATAATAAAAATCGTTGCCATGTGCGTTCAATTTTGGCTTTTGCAAAAAATCCTACATAGTTAGCGATAGGAATAAATGTCGAATTACCAATGTTATCAATAATAATTAAGTGATTTTCCTCTGGTGACAAATGCTGAAATAAAATATTTTTACTCTTGATTGTCATAGTAATGATTCTATCTTTCAGCAAGGCTGTTTTTAATGCTTTGAGTGATACAACTAACGCATCATAATTTTGATTAGTTGCTTGTTCGTCGAACAGATATTTTTCTAATGGAATAGAAATTTTTCCATCATAGTCACGAATAAGTTCAAAAACATGACCTTGACCAAAATTAGTCATTACAGGACCATAATATTTTGCTAGCACATCCCATGAGATATTGCGATTTATAAGGTGCTTATAATAGGCAATTTCACGGTTTGTTTCCTCTTCTGCTCCTTCATTATAATTGACTTTGATACATTTATTAGGATCATCGGGGTGATGATAGCATTTGCGGTGTAAACCTTTACTTATATAATCTTTTTCAGCAAGTTGAATTAAGTTTTCCATCAATTTTTATCGTGTTATTTAATATTAGTTAAAAGTGTAGCAGTTACTGTTTTTTCTCGCTACGCTTTTTTTATCATAAATCCTAGCGCTTTTTTAATATTTCTGTATAATATTGCCACCCACGTTACAACAGTGTTTTTCCCAACGCTGTTTTCGGTTGTCAGTATTAGTATAACGACTCGAAGGGGTTAGTTAGTTAATAGTTGCAATCAAAAAGTGTAAATAAATCAAATGATTTATTAACGTGAGATTAATTAAAATTTGGATAAATACAAATGAGTACTTTTTCAGCTAAACCAGAAACAGTTAAACGCGACTGGTATGTTGTAGATGCAGCAGGTAAAACGTTAGGTCGTTTAGCTACTGAAATCGCAAGCCGTTTGCGTGGTAAACACAAAGCAGAATATACACCACATGTTGATACAGGTGACTATATTATCGTTATCAATGCAGAAAAAGTTGCTGTAACAGGCAAAAAACGCACTGATAAAATCTATTATCGTCATACTGGTTACATCGGTGGACTTAAAGAAGCGACTTTTAAAGAAATGATTGAACGTCATCCTGAACAAGTCATCGAAATTGCTGTAAAAGGCATGTTACCGAAAGGTCCTCTTGGTCGTGCAATGTACCGTAAACTAAAAGTTTATGCTGGTAGTGAGCACAATCATGCGGCACAACAACCGCAAGTATTAGATATTTAAGGGGATAGAAGATGGCTGATAATCAATATTACGGTACAGGTCGCCGCAAAAGTTCTGCTGCTCGTGTGTTTATTAAACCAGGTAGTGGAAATATCATTATTAACAAACGTTCATTAGAGCAATACTTTGGTCGTGATACTGCTCGTATGGTTGTTATGCAACCTTTAGAGTTAGTTGAAATGACTGACAAACTTGATCTTTACATCACAGTTAAAGGTGGTGGTATTTCAGGTCAAGCGGGTGCGATTCGTCACGGTATTACTCGTGCATTAATGGAATATGATGAAACTTTACGCTCTTCATTACGTCAAGCGGGCTTTGTTACTCGTGATGCACGTCAAGTTGAACGTAAAAAAGTGGGTCTACGCAAAGCACGTCGTCGTCCACAATTCAGCAAACGTTAATTGCAACGTTACAAATTTGTTTCGAAACCCAGCCTATGCTGGGTTTTTTTTATCGCTATATAATTCTAAACTAACTGCAATAATATTTATTCTATTTTTATTAAATTATAATTTATTCAAATAGATAATAATAATCTTTGTTATCTTTCTCTTACTTTATTGAAATTAATTTACGTTCAAAAATGATTATTCGCCGAAAAAACAAAAAGAAAATATATTTTTTTAACAAATTTGTTATCCAATTTGCTAGAATAGTAACCATATTTAAACTTAATTGAAATTTCGCATATTTGGAGTGAACATGGTTGTTGCTGTTAATAAACGTTCTGTGATGACATTATTTTGTGATACAACTGACATTTACGGCCATCAGATTCGTTTTGTGCTGGCAGAAAAAGGGGTAACAGCTGAGATCGAGTTTGTTACATCAAATACTTTACCTCAAGAATTATTGGATCTTAATCCGTATGGTTCAATTCCTACCTTAATCGATCGTGATCTAACTCTTTATGAAACACATATTGCATTAGAGTATTTAGATGAACGTTTTCCTCACCCACCATTAATGCCGGTATACCCAATTGTTAGAGCTAATTCCCGCTTAACAATGTATCGCATTAAAAAAGAATGGTATAGCGCCTACGAAACGATCTTAAAAGATCCTGATAGTAGTAAAGCTAAAGAGGCTCGTAAAAACTTACTTGATGACTTAGTTTCTATTTCTGTCATGTTCAAAGAAAAAGATTACTTTATGAGTGATGATTTTACTTTGTGTGATTGCTATTTTGCTCCTTTACTATGGCGTTTACCATTGATTGGTATTGAATTGCCAAAAGTTGCAGAGAAAAACTATCTTTCTTATATGGCACGTGTATTTGAACGACCTGCTTTTATAAATTCTTTAACTGAAGATGAAAGAAAGATTAGAGCTTAAAATTTATTTTATCTAATGACAGATTAGCAATTAAACAAGGTAGCCGTTATGGAACTTGATGACATGACTCCTCGACGCCCTTATATATTTAGGGCATTTTATGACTGGATTTTAGATAATGATTTAACTCCTTATGTTGTGGTGAATACGTCTATTGATGGTGTATTAGTTCCACAAGAGTTTGTGAAGGATAATCAGATAGTACTCAATATTGCACCCCAATCAGTAGGACAGTATTTGGCCAATAATGATCAAATCGAATTCAATGCTAGATTTTCTGGTGTTCCTCAACATATTGTTGTGCCAATGGCTGCTATTGAAGCTATTTATGCTCGTGAAAACGGAGTAGGGATGGGGTTTGAAGATGAACCACACTACAAAGCCTTAAGACAAAGTGCAACTAAGCAATCCGAAAATGTTAAACCTGCAAATCCTTTTAGGGTTGTTAAATAGCTATCCTTAATTATTTTTTTATTATCCTATTTAAAATTTAACTAATAAATAGGATATTTTACTACCTATTGGAATACCCATGCTAAAACTAGCTAACCTAAATCACACAATTTAAACAAGATTGTTATCTTATAATGTTCAAAATTAAAAATGAATTTTATAAAAAAGTGTTTAGTTAATTAACTTATATAATTTCACTTTTCTACCGCTTTTTCTATACACTTTTACCTATAAAGTATTAATTATTTTATCTTGTTTATTTATCATCCTGAATGTCGCTATAGCTTTAATCATATTATAGTTGATGATAGCCTATATTTGTTAGCCTAATCGGTATATCATATGGCAAAATAAATAATGAAAACAGACAAATGAGTAACGAAATTGAATTAAAGTTTCAAATCAATCAAAGTGATATAGAACACTTACAAAGTTATTTAAATCAATGGGTTTATTGTGATGAAGCAGAATTTTCATTACAAAAAAATTTAACCAATCAACTAAAATTAACTAATACTTATTATGATACCGAAGATCATTTATTGAGACAAAATGGTTGTGGTTTGCGTATTCGAAGTACTGAAGATGGTCAAAATAAGTGTTATGAAATTACCGTGAAATCAAAGGGTAATTCTGTGAGTGGCTTACACGAACGAATTGAAATTAATCGGCCTTTACCTAATGACAAATTAGATTTAAGTGTGCTGCCCAAAGAGGCATTACCTGATGGTTTAATCCAGTTAAATCCACTTTTTACGACTAATTTTAAACGTCAAACTTGGTTGATATCATTTGCCAATAGTGAAATAGAAGTTGCTTTAGATATAGGCAGCATTACCTCAAACAGACAATCTAAACCAATACAAGAAGTTGAGCTCGAGATAAAACAGGGTAATAAACAAGATTTGATTAACTTTGCGATTGAATTAAGTCGCTTTAGCTTACATCTGTTTTCTCAGAGTAAGGCTTCGCGAGGATATCGCTTATTTCTCAATGTACCTCTTACTCCTAGCGTTTATTCTTCACAAATAGAGCAGGATTTGCCAAGCCTACTAAACTTTTGGCAACAAAATGAAGAATATGCTTTAGAAAATAACGATTTAACTTATTATAAACAGCTACTTATTCAAATAAATGAAATATTAATAAATAAGAATTTTGAAATTGAGCCAGAATTTCAGCAGTGGCAAATGGCAATGCAGCTTATTAACTCGATTAAAAATTTTGCTTATAGCGAGGTAAACACAAAATTCAAACTTAGGCTAATTTCAGAAATAAATAAAATATAGGTATAAAAATGAAATTGGAAAGGACTTTTTTTAAATTACCACTATTATTAGTTTTATTTTATTGGTTATTTAATATTTTATATATTGTTGTCTATTTTACTGGATTTGATGATTATTTTTTACTGTCAAATATGACAAGTAATCAACTTATTAAAAATTTAACTAAGCAAGTATTAATCAACTTCTATTACCAAATACCAAGCTCAATTGTTGTATTTGTATTTTCCATAGTATTATTTTATAAATATTCAATTAATCAGGTCAATTCGAGAAATATTACTAATACGTTACTTGTTGCTATATTAATTACATCAATGGATATTGCAGGGCGATGGTTTCTTTACAACAGTATTAATTCATGGGTTGAATCTAAAATTAATTACCTTTTCATGGATAGTTATTTTTCTCTACATAATGAGCTTATTAATTTTATTAAGATAATAACTATTTATATTTTTGTAACACTATGGACTTATTTTAGTATTAGATTGTTGAATAGATATTTTATTCATGACAATCACGAATTAACTCAATCAGAGAGTCAGCGGTTACATCTTGGAGTATTCATTTCGCTTTATAATTGTTATTTTAACAGCCTGTTTTTTCCCATTATTTTGTTTGATGGTGTACATTTCAGTTTCACAGGTATTATTATTAATATAGTTGGATTAGCTATATTTTTATTAATTACTAATTTGATCGGCTATTTTTTGTTAAGAAAATGTTTTACAGGTGTAACAGAAGTTTTAAACACAAAAAAGCTTATATTTAGTACGATAAGTATATTCATCTTCAACTGCATATTGGTAACAATAATTATTATGGTATCAGTTTCTCTTCATGAATATTTAGAAATATATTATAGATTATCCAATAATTTTTCATTGTGTTATACATGGACCATTATAGGAATCGTGTTTATTCTAAGCTCTATAATGGTTAGAATTATGACCAAACTGCTATTTTATTCAGAAAAAAATAGAATCAATATCACACAATAGTACAAGTTGTATATATGTATTGGTAAAGCGATTTATAAATTAGCTTCCAATACATAATCATCTTGAAAACTTACTCAAGATCTATGCCTTTCAAACTCAAATCAAAAACTCCTCATTTCAAAGTAAAAAAACTAACACTTTATCAAAATTTATATTCGACAATTTTTATTGTCAGACAATAAAAGAACATTTAGTTAAATCATTAAATAACCGATATAGACATTAACTATTTTTTTTGATACTTTGTTATTTTAGGTAAATTTTATAAATAATAACAATAAGTTAACCTTTGTTAGGTTTGTTAAGATTTAAGTTAATCAATGTAATGATTAGTAAATACCAAATAAATGGAGTTTATGTGTTCAAAAGTAATTTAAATAAAATTGATCTCTTGATCAAATTAACACTAGGTACTTGTCTAGTTACACCTCATCTTGCAAGTGCTTTAACTATTATTGATGCATCTAATATTGGAACTCATACTAATAGCGGTATTGCCGTTTCTTCAACCGATGATATCATTATTCAAAATATAACAGGTGTTGCTGCGCCTCATATCAACATTACTAGCAACCAAGATTACGGTATTAAATCAGGATATAATGGTAAAACTTTAACCATTGATACCGGAACGGATGAATTTGTAATTCAAACTAATGCAACAGGTAATTATAATAAAATAAGTAACATCCATGTTCTTTCAAATGGGAAAGTCAATGCTTTAAGTGACATTCGCCTAAATGTTAAAGATGGTACCGGTATTTATTTTGCTAATAGGGGGAAAGCTGATTTTGATAAAAAGGTAACTATAATAGGGACCGGTACATCAAATGGCAGTTTCATTGGAATTCGAGCTTATAACGGTTCAAATTCATCAAAAACTGAAGGCAACTTCAATGGTGAAGTTAACATACAGTCAGTAGGAAATGGTAGTTATGGTATTTTATCCTTACTGAATAACGCACCAGATTCACTTGGTATAAATCTAAACTTTAACGAAAAAGTAACGATTAATATGAGTGGCAATAATTCGACTGGTGTTGCGTTCCAGGAATATGCTGGTGCTAACCCAAATGCAGACAGTGTTATTAAATTTAATAATGGATTAGATGTAACAACGGCTAATGGAACCGCTGTCTACATGGACCAAAAAGCAGGAAAATTATTCATTAATAGTGGCTCAAATGTTAATAACATTGTTTCAACTAGTTATAACAATTATAACGCAATACAGTCGACTGCTGGTGAAATAGCTGTTAATGGTAAATCGAATATTAAGGGTGATATTTATGCAGCCAGTTCAGGACAGATTAATCTTGATTTAACTGATGGCTCGACATTATTAACTTCAATTGATAATACATCTTCATCTGCGAATAAAGGTACTATCAATGTTAAGATAGATGGTAGTCAAAGCCAATGGAATATGACTAATAGTTCATCTGTTGATTCCCTTACGTTAACTAATTATGCCAAAGTAAGTTTTGGTCATGATTATGCGACATCAAATACGATTCTTGATGGTTCAAATAACATGATTTTAAAGGCAAATTCATTATCTGGAAATGGGCTATTTGAATTGCGCACTTCCATCGGTAGTGGTTTTGCTAATGATTTACTTAAAATTACTGGCTCTTCACAAGCAACTGGTAATCACAATATCTCAATTAGAGATGACAATAATGGTTCAGCAACAGTTACAGGTAATGAAAAATTTACTTTAGTTGAAACTGAAGGTGGTGGTGCTACTTTTAATTTGACTTCACCATCAGTTGATATTGGTGCATACCAATTTAATACTCTAACTAAAGTCACTGATGAACGTAATAGTGGTTCAGAAGATTGGGTATTATCAGCTCAAAAGAAAACAGTAAATCCAACTAAGCCTAATTTAACCAATACAGCTCAAAATGCGGCAAATATTCTAAACTCCAGTTACTTGATTAGTTACATTGAAACACAAACTTTAATGCAAAGAATGGGTAAACTTCGTCAAGGCGAAACATCTGATGGTGATGCTTGGGGTCGTATTTATGGTGGTAAATTAAGTTCATTCAACGATAAACGTTTATCGAATTTTGATATGGATTATTATGGCTTACAACTTGGTGTGGATCGAAAAGTTGAAAATACAAATGGTGATATCTATTATGGTATCATGGGTGGTTTAAGCCGAGGAAATATAGATCATCATGTAGGTGATGGAAACACTAAAGGCTACTATGCAGCACTTTACGGCACATACCTAAACCAATCAGGGTTTTATATCGACGGTTTAATTAAATATATGAGAATGTCGAATAAATTTAATACTCGTACCGGTGGGGGTTATTTCGTAAAAGGTGATGGTAATACTAATGGTTTTTCAATAGGGACTGAACTAGGTCAACGATTCTATTTCAATTCATTACCAAATCAAGGTTGGTATTTTGAACCTCAAGCTCAATTAACTTATTCTCATCAAGGAAGTGCAGTCATCAATGCAACCAATGGATTAAGAACTAAATTGGACAGTTATAATTCATTACTCGGTAGAGCAAGTGTTGTCCTAGGCAACAGCTTTACCCAAGATGATAATATAGTTGATGTATACCTAAAAACTGGTTATGTGAAAGAGTTTGATGGTGAAACATCTTATGTCTTTAACCATGTTGCAAAAGAAAAATATGATTTCGGTGGCAATTGGTGGGATAACGGTATTGGTGTAGATGTACAGTTTAACAAACAACACCATATCTATACAGATGTTGTTTATTCATTCGGTAATAAATTTGACCAAAAACAAGTTAACTTAGGTTACCGTTATAGTTTCTAATAATTAGAGACTATCTATTTATTTAAAAAATAGACATTAACTTAAAGTGACTACCCTGCGTAGTCACTTTATTCAATAAACAAGTCTCAACTCGTCTTTCAAATCGTTTTCATTAATTATCAGCTAACCAACTATTGAAATGATATCAATATTCTTTTTTACAATTTGTTTAATAAAAAGATATGTGAAGTTAAAAAGTCATTTATAATAGTTAATTAGGTGATTTTATCAACAAGTTTAAGTGAGTGCTTATTATGTCTCAGCCTATATCGCTAGTTTCACCATTAATTGCAGAGCAAAAACAGAAAATCACATCGCAATTATCACAATGTGATTCAATTGCAGTACAAAATAATCTTGATATTTTGGTACAAAGTGATTTTATTGTTGATGCTTTTTATCGGTTTCCAGATTGGTTGACAGACATTATTAACAATCCTCCTCAAGCTGATGAAAGAAGTTACTATCAACAATGGTTAAATGAAAAGTTAGCATCGGTATTTGATGAGTTGGAACTAATGAAAACTTTAAGATTATTCAGACGCTACATTTTAGTAAGGCTTGAATGGTCACAATTAACGCAAACAAGTAGCGATGAACAAATTTTATTACAACTTACTGAGCTAGCTGAGGTGATTATTGTCACTGCACGAGATTGGCTATATGAGCTTAGTTGTAAAGAGTGGGGAACCCCTTGTAATTTGCAAGGAGAGGCGCAACCTTTACTTATTCTAGGGATGGGGAAACTCGGTGGAGGAGAACTTAATTTTTCATCTGATATTGACCTTATTTTTACTTATCCTGAACATGGGCAAACACAAGGTGGTCGTCGCGAATTAGATAATGCCGTCTTTTTCACACGTTTAGGACAGCGTTTAATTAAAGCTTTAGATCAAATTACTGAAGATGGTTTTGTCTACCGAGTTGACATGCGTTTACGTCCTCTAGGTGATGGCGGTCCACTTGTTTTAAGTTTTTCAGCGATGGAAGACTACTACCAAGAGCAAGGAAGAGACTGGGAACGTTACGCCATGGTAAAAGCGAAAATACTCGGTGATCAACAAGATTTATACACTAAAGAGCTTTACCAAATGTTAAAACCATTTGTATACCGCCGTTATATTGATTTTAGTGTCTTACAATCATTGCGAAACATGAAAGGCATGATTGAACGTGAAGTTCGTCGTCGAGGTCTAACCAACAATATTAAACTTGGTGCAGGTGGTATTCGAGAAATAGAATTCATCGTACAAGTATTTCAACTTATACGTGGTGGACGTGTGATTGGCCTACAAACACGTTCCTTATTGACTGCTTTACAAGTAATAGAACAAGAATCCCTACTTAATGCTAATGAAGTAGATGCTCTACGTGAAAATTACTTCTTCCTACGTCGTTGTGAGAACCTATTACAGGCTATACATGATGAACAAACACAAACACTACCAGAAGATGAATTAGACCAAATACGTATAGCAATAGGCATGAATTTTAGAAGCTGGAATGAATTTGTATCTGAACTTACTAAAAGAATGCAATTTACTCGGCAAATATTTAATCAACTTATTGGTGATGAATCAACTGAATCAACACAAAATACGAACAACGATCACTATAATGACCTTTGGGTGCCTGATTTACAATTAAGTGATGTTACTTCAGTACTATTGAACTATTCACCTGATGATGCCAAACAGCTTTATCAAATGCTTTGTCAATTTCGTGATGATATCAGTAAACGGACCATTGGTGTTAGAGGGCGTGAAATACTCGATCAGCTAATGCCAAAATTATTAGAATTAATTTGTAATGATGAGCATGCATTAATAATACTATCACGAATTTTACCGTTACTAGTCAATATTGTTAGCCGAACAACTTATTTAGAGTTACTGCTTGAATACCCAACGGCATTAAAACAACTAATTCGATTATGTAGTGCCTCACCAATGATTAGTGAGCAACTTGCACATTATCCAATCTTATTAGATGAGCTTATTGATATTCACTCACTTTATCAAACTGTTGCCCCTAATGAATATAAAAGTGAACTTTATCAATACTTACTTCGAATTCAGGTTGATGATGAAGAACAACAACTTGAGGCATTAAGACAATTCAAACAAATGCAACTCCTACATATAGCCGCTGCTGATGTTGAACATGTATTAAATACCATGAAAGTAAGTGATCATTTAACATATGTTGCAGAATCGCTTCTCGATTTTGTAGTTCAAATGGCGTGGAATCAGATGATTGCTCGTTATGGAAAGCCGGCACATTTAACCGATAATCAAAAAGGGTTAGTTATTATTGCTTATGGTAAATTAGGTGGTTGGGAATTGGGATATGGTTCAGATTTAGATCTCGTATTTCTTCATGACTGCCCTGTTGATAGTATAACCGATGGTGATAAACAAATTGATAGCCGCCAGTTTTATTTACGACTGGTACAACGAATAATTCATTTATTCAATGTACGTACTAGCTTTGGTATTCTTTATGAAGTTGATGTTCGCTTACGTCCACAAGGGGATGCAGGACTATTAGCTTGTAGTTTGAGTGCATTTTATGACTACCAAATGAATGAGGCATGGACTTGGGAACATCAAGCATTAGTTAGAGCAAGAGCCGTTTATGGTGAGATTGAACTTATTAAACGCTTTAACGAAATTAGGCATACTGTTTTATGTAAAAACCGTGAAGAAAGAGTATTAAAAACTGAAGTTCGAGAGATGCGTGAAAAGATGCGGGCACATTTAGGCACAACAGCGCCACATCAATTTAATTTAAAAATAGATGCAGGAGGTATTGGTGATATTGAATTCTTATCACAATATCTAGTACTAAACTATGCACATCAATATCCTAAAATGACCACATGGAGTGACAACGTACGGATCTTGGAGCTTGCAGCTAACTATCAAATTATGGACAACCTAGAAGCCCAGCAACTCACTAAAGCTTATATTGATATGCGAAATGAAATCCATCAATTATCGTTGCAACTCTTACCGAGCATTGTTGATGACTCATGTTTCAAATCAGAAAAAGAGATCGTGAATCAAAGCTGGCTAAAATGGCTTAAAGACTAATTAGTTCTAATATACTTATAATTGTTTAATAAAGTTGATTTGATTGAAGTGAAAATTTATGGAGTGTAATACCAAATGGCGACGATCAAAGACATAGCAAAACTTGCTGGTGTATCTCATGGTACTGTCTCAAATGTACTCAATGATCGTGGTAATGTCAGTTTAAAAAAAATCAAATTAGTTGAACAAGCGATTCAACAATTAGGTTATCAAATCAATTTATCTGCCAAAATTTTAAAAGAAGGTTCAAATAAGTCTATTTCGGTTATACTACCAAATATCACTTCCGAACAATATACTAATTTATATGATGGCCTGTTTAGTCAAGCCAACCGACTTGGTTATGAGCTTTCGCTTTATTTAACTTATGACTCTAAAGAACTGGAATTACAATTAATCCAAAAGGTAGCTGTAAAACGTGATCATGCAGTTATCGTTGTTAGTTCATTATCAGATGCTAACTCCTATTACCAAAAAATTAAATTACCAAAAGAAAAAATTATCTTTGTCTATCGAAAGCCTATCTCAGCATTGCAATTCATATCTCTTGATTATGAGAAAGCTGGACGAGATATTGCTAATGAATTAATCAAAAAAACGTATCGAAGAATTGGCTTATTTAGTAATTCAGAGCATCACACTCATACTAAAAACTTCAAAAAAGGTTTACTTAGCACGTTCAAAAAGCATCATTATGATGTGACATTGAATAGTATTGCATCTAAACCTTCTAATGGTACCTACAATTTAGCTTTTAGTTTTTTTGAAGATGAACAGGTTAATTATGATGCGCTAATTACCATGGATATGGAGCGAGCACATTTTATTCGTAATGCTAATTATTTTGGAAGTTTAAAATCTTGCCCACCCATTTATACATTAACCAATAACAGTTTTTTTTATGAAGATAACATTTATCAATACCATATGAACTATGGCATATTAAGTGAACAAATTATCAAACTAGTAGAAGGCAAAAACACAACCAATCTTGATAATAAAGGTTTTTCATTATTGCCTGATTTGAATTCAGAAAACATAACTAAATCTTCAGAAACTATTAACTTTTTAATCTTACCCAGCCCATCAACGCAGGCGGTAAAAAAACTATTACCACATTTCCAAAAGACGAGCGGTATTGATGTAAATTTAATTATAAAACCTTTCGACGAAATATATCATATTCTTAATCAATTTGAACAACATCAGCAAATTGATATTATACGAATTGATATGGCTGGATTACCTTGGTTTGCACCATCGATATTCAAACCTTTATCAGAATTAAATATTAACTTGAATCAACTGTTTGCAAAATATCCACAAGAAATTGTAGAACGCTTTAGCTATGTAGATAATTCTGCTTATGCTATTCCTTTTGATCCTAGTGTTCAAATGCTCTTTTATCGCAAAGACTTATTTAATGATCCATTAATTAAGCGTGCTTATTTTGAAGCATATCGACAACATCTTAATGTCCCTAAAAACTTCAAAGAGTTCGATCAAATTGCGACCTTTTTTAATCAACAGCAAAATACGGAATCCCCAGTAGAGTTCGGTAGTTGTATTACGCTCGGTAATTATGAACTTATCGCATCTGAATTTTTAGTTCGCTATTATTCTCAAGGAGGAAAACTAATTAATGGCAATAAATTTGGTTTAAATACCACAATTGCTAGAACTACTTTAAATCATTTGCAATCATACATTAGCGTTGCCAAAAATATACAATCAGCTTGGTGGCAAGAATCAGTAAATTTATTTGAACAAGGCAAGCTAGCTATGTTAATTGTTTATATGAATTTATTTGGCTATATTAATCATCGTAATATATTGCCTTTGGTTGGATACGCTAAAGTACCGGGAAAAAAATCACTATTTGGTGGAGGTTCCCTTGGTATGTCAAAATATAGTCAAAAAAATGAACAAGTAAAAACCTTTTTTAATTGGCTTTACTCCAACGAAATCAGCGAACAAATAGCATTACTTGGTGGAGCAACCGCACAAAACACTATTTTTCAAAATCATCGAATTATAAATAGTTATCCATGGTTACCAGTGGCGCAACAACAATATGCCAATGGCATTCGAGAAAATAGCATGACAGGTAGTGCTATTAATTTAAGACTGATTGAAAATATTATTGGAAAGTATTTAACACAGTGGATAACTAACCAATATAGTTCAAAACAAGTCATAGAGATGATTAATAGTGAGATAGAAAAAAGTATGGCTAATAAATAATTATTAGCCATATTAAAGTAAGAGTAAAAAATTAATCTGATTCTACTTTTTTAGGTGCCATGATGACATCTTTATCTTTAAAGAAATACCAGAAACCTACAGCAACAATTGCAGCAACTACCGCAGGATAGATCCAGAACTCTTGCCATTGTGGACCAGCATTAGGTAATGTCTTCTCTGTAACAACGCGGTTATTGATAAAGCCACATACTGACGCAGCCATAAATACACCAAAGCCATTAGAAACAATAAAACGTAACCCTTGAGCTTGCGCTTTAATTTCTGGACCTGCTTTCTTATCAACATAGATATCACCAGCAGTAAAGAAGAAGTCCCAACAAATACCTTGTAACAATAGCGTACCAATAATATAGAAGAACATATTATCTTCTGATGTTGCGGCCAGTGATAACATCATGCTACGAATTACCCAACAAATTGCGCCGAATAAAATGATTTTTTTGAAACCAAAACGACCTAATAAGAAAGATAGAAGGAACATAAATAACACTTCTGTAGCGATAGCAATTTGCATCATTGAAGCAGGCTCTAAATCTAATACAGGTAAATATACTGGTAAATAAGCACTATATGCAGTTTTAGTTATCATTAGGACAAAAGTAGATAGCATAAAAATAGTGAAATACTTATCTTTGAAAAGTGATAATGCATCTAAACACATTGCATCACGGATTGAGAATTTCTTATTTCGACTTGTAGGTGGTGTGTTAGGTAAAGTAAAACAATAAATCCCATAAACCACAGATGCACCAGAAGCAAGTAAAAATGAGTTAATGGAGCTAGAAAAACCAGTATAACCAAGAATTAATCCTACAATCATAAAACCAATGGTGCCAAATACACGAATAATTGGGAACCAGCGCACACCATCTATATGCCTAAAACTAACGCTATTAGCTAATGCTGTTGTTGGATAAAATAATAAACCAACGATAAAAATCATGATTAAAAAGCCAGCAATATTGCCACTTTCAACAAAATTAGGAATGATAAATAAAACAACTGCATTGAGAATATGTAATATGCCCATCACTTTTTGTGATGCAATGAACCTATCAGCGATCATTCCAATGAAAAGTGGAGAGATAATAGTTGCGATTCCTAAAACTGAATAAGTCGAACCAACAATTTCTTTCAATCCATAAGCAGCAAGTACTGCCCCAATAACCATATTCCATGCACCTTGCACAAAATATTGTAAAAACATCATTACCAATAAACGTGGTATTTTAAACATATAAAGCTCCGTATTAAATCGTCTTCGTCAAGCCATCATAGGCTACTTCAATATTGTAAGGTTTGAATATTTCAACTAATTCATCATGCATAAAACCACTGCTATGAGAGTGGTGAGACGTGATAAGTTGAGTGCTTGAGCTAAAAATACCATCATCCAACATGCGCTTTTGAGTAGCGATAACAGTTTCAATACTCATATGATTATTGGTCTTATCATTTTGTTTATATCCATAAGTACACTCAAAAATAGCCATATCAATTTTTTTGCCACTATCTTTTAGCCATTGCCATGTGAGTTCAGGAAAATAGCCAGAGTCATGTCCGTGTAGAAACGTTTTTCCATCTTTCTCAATCAAGTAAATAAAGCAAAATTCCCATTTAGCATGATTAGCTAACAAAGCTGTAACGGTATAACCAGCTGAGGTTACAACAGTTTGAAATGGAACTAATAAATTAAATACAAAACGTTCAGGACTATAATCAGGTACTACATTCAAACAACCATTTATGGCAATATCATTTCCATAAACGTAAAGAGGGTGGTCGATATTAAAACCATAATCCACCATACGGCTAAATAGATCGCCCACATTAAAATGGTCAGGATGAGTATGAGTAAATAATAAGTCCTTTATTTTAGTAACATCAATGTTTTCTCTCATTGCTTGATAGCTATATTCCGGAGCAAAATCGATTTGCACAATATCATCAATAAGAATCGAACTTCGAGTTCTTATATTTTTACCTTTTTGAATACGAGATTTTTCACAAATCTGACATTTACAAAAAGGATTTGGGATACCTTCTGATGCAGCAGTACCCAAAAAATGTATTTTCACATTGTTCTCCTATGTTTATTTATTTTTCATATATCGTTATTTTATGAAAATTGGAACGTTTCAATTTTATTTTAATGTCATTAGAACCACAATAAAAATGGATTTTTTTTTGTCAATTCGTGAGCTAGATCAAAGTTTATATACAATCGATTATTGTTTTAATATCAGAAAGGATTATCGACGATATAGATTATCGCCGATAAAAAAAGAAATTAAATTGAAGGGTTTTTTTAGTTGGCTTCTTTCCAAAGAATCAGATTTTTATCATCTAGTTCCGATGTATCAAATCCGACCATAGCTGGTAACTCTTCATGATCAAATGCCAAATCACCACCATTAACATCAATATCACCTTTCTTAATACCTTTGAAATCATATAAATTGGTATCACATAAATGAGAAAGGGTAATATTCTGCGTGGCTCTGAACATAGTTTCTATACGACCAGGAAACTTCTTATCCCAATCATTTAACATCTCTTTGATCACTTGACGTTGTAAATTAGGTTGTGAACCACAAAGATTACATGGAATGATAGGGAATTGCTTAATTTCAGCATATTTTGCAATATCCTTTTCTTTGCAGTACGCAAGCGGTCGAATAATAATATGTTCACCTGAATCATTCATTAATTTTGGAGGCATCGCTTTAAGTTTTCCGCCATAAAACATATTTAAAAATAATGTTTCCAAAATATCATCACGATGATGCCCAAGCGCAATTTTTGTCGCGCCGAGCTCAGTTGCTGTGCGATATAAAATACCTCGTCGAAGCCTAGAGCAGAGTGAACACGTGGTCTTGCCTTCAGGGATCTTTTCTTTAACAATACCATAGGTATTTTCTTGAACAATTTTATACTCAATACCTAAAGATTCGAGGTACTCAGGTAAAACATGTTCAGGAAATCCTGGCTGCTTTTGATCTAAATTGACTGCAACTAATTCAAATTGCACTGGTGCACTGATTTTTAAATTAATTAAAATGTCTAGCAATGTATAACTATCTTTACCGCCAGATAGACAGACCATTATACGATCGCCTTCTTCAATCATATTGAAATCAGCGATTGCTTCGCCTGTTAGGCGACGCAATCGTTTATGTAATTTATTTTGATTGTATGTATTCATCACGATTTAATAGATTATTCCGCTCGGCTCATATATCGGCGTTCAGCAATATGAATTTTAACTTTTTCGTGGTTATCAATATATTCAGGTACTTGAATAACAAGGCCAGTAGACAATGTTGCAGGTTTAGTACGTGCGCTTGCCGAAGCACCTTTTATACTTGGCGAGGTTTCAATAATTTCAAGTTCAACTGTTTGTGGTAATTCTAGAGCGACAACTTCATTTTCAGCCATCAAAACTTGAATTCCATCCATACCGCCTTCTGGGATAAAAAGAAGTTCTTCTTCAATTTGATCTTTCTTAAAAATAAACGGAGTATAGTCTTCATTATCCATGAATACATATTCATCCCCATCAATATAAGAAAAGCTTACAGGACGTCGAAATAGTTCGATAGTGTCTAAAACATCATCACCCTTAAAACGTTCTTCAACTTTACCTCCAGATTTAACATCAGTAAAACGCATTTTATAAAGTGTACTTGCGCCACGAGCACTAGGGCTTTGTACATCAATTTCTTTTACAAGTAACAACTTACCGTTATAGGTGACAGCATCACCACGTTTAATTTCATTAGCTTTAGCCATAATAGATTCTTCATATTAAATAGAGTTAAAAATTAGCTCGCTATTTTACCCTTAACTTGCTATTGTCACCAATAAAATTTATAAAACAATCTCATCTAATCTCATGACTGAATCATTCCAATGTCGAAGAAACTGTGGGGCATGTTGTATTGCACCGTCGATCTCATCTGCTATGCCTGGTATGCCTAAGGGAAAACCAGCAGGTGTTGCATGTATCCATTTGGATGAAAATTTATTATGTAAATTATTTGGCCAATCAACCAGACCTCAAGTTTGCAGTCACCTAAGACCATGTTATGAAATGTGTGGAACAAATCGTAACCAGGCATTAGATTATTTAACTCAATTAGAACAGCTTACTAGCAACTAAGTATTGCTAATATTTAACATATCGGCTGTATTATTAGAATTATTTATCTCGCACATAAATTTTTTTGATACACTTCACGCACTTTAATTAGCTAATGATAAATATTTAAATAAATTAGCTTAAATCAGTTACTAAGCTACATCATATTAAGTGTAGTTAAAATAATTAGTAAGTTTAATTAACAAGAAGAAAATTGATATGACGAAAAAATTAAAGCGTGATTTGAAAGCTCGCCATTTAGCAATGATCGCTATTGGTGGTTCAATTGGTACTGGGCTATTTGTCGCTTCTGGTGCAACAGTTGCACAAGCAGGTCCAGGAGGCGCATTAGTATCTTATGCTATTATCGGCATAATGGTTTATTTTTTAATGACTAGCCTTGGAGAGCTAGCTGCTTATCTTCCCGTTTCGGGAACCTTTGCAACTTATGGAGCACGTTATGTAGATGAAGCATTTGGTTTTGCCATTGGTTGGAACTATTGGTATAACTGGGCAATTACTGTTGCTGTTGACTTAGTTGCGGCACAATTAGTTATTTCCTATTGGTTTGATGCTGGTGCCTATAGTTGGTTATGGAGTTTATTGTTCCTAAGCATTATTTTCGGCTTAAACTACATTTCTGTAAAAGGGTTTGGTGAAGCAGAATTTTGGTTTTCATTAATCAAAGTGGTTACTGTTATTTTATTTATTGTTGTTGGCTTATTGATGATAATTGGCATTTTAAAAGGTGCTGAAAATGCTGGTTGGCAAAATTGGAAAATAGAGGGTGCACCATTTGTCGGCGGATTCTCATCAATGATCGGTGTGGCGATGGTTGTTGGATTCTCATTCCAAGGTACTGAGCTAATTGGTATTGCGGCGGGAGAATCTAAAGATCCAGAAAAAAATATACCAAAAGCAATGAAACAAGTTTTTTGGCGAATACTGCTATTTTATATCTTTGCCATCTTAGTAATTAGTTTAATTATTCCATACACTGATCCTAACTTACTTCGTAATGATGAAACAGATATCAGCGTTAGTCCATTTACCTTAGTTTTCCAACATGCAGGATTATTATCCGCAGCAGCTATCATGAATGCGGTAATTTTAACATCGGTTCTTTCTGCTGGTAACTCTGGCTTATATGCTTCAACACGTATGTTATATGCATTAGCAAAAGAAGGTAAAGCGCCTAAGATTTTCAGTCGATTATCTTCAACAGGCGTGCCTGATATGGCGTTATTCGCAACTACATTAGTGGCTATGCTCTGTTTCTTAACGTCATTATACAAAGATCAAGAGGTCTATTTATGGCTACTAAATATGTCAGGTATGACAGGATTTATTGCATGGCTTGGTATTGCAATTAGCCACTATCGTTTTAGAATAGGTTACCTCACACAAGGACGAGATCTCAATAAATTACCTTACCGATCAAGTTGTTTCCCATTTGGTCCTATTTTTGCTTTTGTGCTTTGTTTGATTATTACACTCGGTCAAAATTATGAAGCATTTTTACAAGATACCATTGATTGGAATGGCGTTATTGCAACTTATATAGGTATCCCATTATTTCTTTCAATTTATTTTGGTTATAAGATTGTTAAAAAGACAAAATGGATAAAATACGATCAGATGGATTTTTCTCAAATGGACTAAACAAGTCACATCTAGATTAGATTGCACTTCCGTCGACATCTGTCGACGGAATTGTATTAAGAAAGAGAAAATAACCAATAAACTGGTTAATAATACAAAAACAACAAGTGCGATAACGATATTAGCGACTACGGAATATGATACGTGCTTTTGAAAGATCGTAAGGTGTCATTTCAACAGTTACTTTATCGCCAGTAAGAATACGAATATAGTTCTTTCTCATCTTTCCAGAAATATGTGCAGTAACAACATGACCGTTTTCAAGTTCAACTCGGAACATCGTATTCGGAAGAGTATCAAGAATAGTACCTTGCATTTCAATGTTATCTTCTTTTGCCATTGGGGCCTCTTAAAATTAAATACAAATTAAATATACTCAAATCAATATTCCGATTTTCTTTATGTTTAATTAGAAAAGCGAATTTATCAACTAAATCACCAATTTTTGGTGTGTGCAAATTCATTGAATATGAGTATAGACACAGAACAGCTATAATCAGATTATCTAAATATAGCGGCAAAATAATGCCGAAAAAACTCACAGATGTAAAGTCATTTCTAACATTTCTTTGAATTATAAATTCCATGTTCATGTATGTAGTGCCAAACTTTGCTCGGTAACAACTTTTCACAGCATTGTTGATTATCGATATTTAGCCTTATTTCTGTCGCTGAAATCGATTCAAGTGGTGTATTAGCAAAATAGATATAACCATTTGGATAATGATGTAACGCTTGGCTATCTTTTGTTTGATGTTGATTAATCCATGCTTGCAAATTGCTATCATCGGTGGTTTGGGGATAACCTGGCCTTTTACAAATAAGCAAATGACAATAATCAAGCAACTTTTGCCACTCTTTCCAAGTGGGTAAATTAAGCAAAGAGTCTTGCCCTATAATAAAAGCCAAGCCTGATAGGGTACCATTTTGTTCACGCCATGCCCTAAGCGTATCAACAGTAAAAGAGGGTTGATTGATTAGCTGTGGTTCTAATTCTCGTGTATCGATGGAAAAAAGCGAATAATCAGATATAGCTAATTTTAACATAGCTAAACGTTGTTCTGTTGTGGCTTCTGGCTGTGGTTTATGAGCAGGGATTCGATTTGGCAATAAACTAATATTATTCAATCCAACCTCTTTGGCTAAGGCTAAAGCAGGGCGCAAATGCCCATAATGGATTGGATCAAAGGTGCCACCAAAGAGTGCTGTTAACAATTATCTAATCCCATAAACTGCATAGTTAAATTCAACAGAGCATCCCAAATAGGTAAATCATTATTATGTTTTAAGCTAATCTCGATTTCAGTTAAAGTGGCCAATAGAGCAAATAGATGCTTGATATCGAATCGACTTAAATAATCACTATACATCTTTCTTTTATTTTGCCAAATTCGATATTCGTCAAAAACTTGGCGCGGGGATTTTTCTGCTAAAGCCAATTTTAAATTGATCAACAAAATCAACTCACGTTGAATAATACGCAATAATATCAATGGCTCGAAATCATTCATTTTAAGCTGGTGTAACACATGCATTGCCCGCTTAGATTTATTGTAAACCATTGCATCAACCCAATGATAAGGCGAGAATATTGCTGAATCATTAATATTTGATTCTACTTGCTCATAATTAATAGTCTGATTAGGGTAAAGTAACTTTAATTGCTCAATAATTTGCGTTAAAGCCAACAAATTACCTTCATAATAATAACTAAGCAATTCAATTCCAGGTTGCTCAATTGTCATTTGCATTTGTTGCAAATAGGTTTTTATCCATGATGGTAATTGTGCTACTTCTGGCGTTGAACAATTCACAACCACTAAATTATCAGACAAGGCCTTATACCATGCTGAATTTTCTTGAGTCTTGGTAATCTTAACTAAGCTGATTATCAACCCGATATCAGGGGTTAACATTTCACATAACGTATTTAATTTTGTAGCAACTGAAACATTAAGCACACCTTCACCAATTTCTAAACAGAGCAAGGTTTTATTAGAAAACAAATTCATTGCCTGACAACTATCATACATTGCCGGCCAATCAGTTTGAGCGTTTATCGTGAAAGAAAGTTGCTCGTCATATCCAGCTTGTTTAAAAGCTTTACGTAACTCAGTTTGCGCATAATGTTGCAAGTAAGGATCACTACCTAAAATCAAATAATAGGGTGATCCTAACTGATGGATGATTTTTTCTGCACTAATTTTTTTCATCGTTAATTAGGTGTATCAACCGATTTTAATTTACGGATGATCTGTTTTGCAGCCTGCTTATACATTTCGTCTTCAATTAGATTTTGCTCGACTGTTTTCGCAAGAGCTGCGGCTGGATTATCAAAGAACGTACGGAAAACACGAACATTAATTGGATGAATTTGTTCACCCGCAATTACTACTTGAGCTTGAATCGTTAGTACTAATTGATATTCTGCTGCTTTACCATCTTGATAAATGGATATGGTGCTTTTACTCAATGAATCACCCACTATTCTGAGTGATGGGTAATTGGCCGGATCATTAATATTAGCCAAAGTTACTTTATTATCGCGTAGCAACTCTTTAATATTTCTCGATAAACGACCATAAGGATCACCACTAACATATGAAAGCGTTTTAAATCGAGCAGGGACTTCAGTTTCATACTGCAAATGAAATCCACATCCCGTTAGCGATATCGCCAATAACATCAGTAAAGCTAAATATTTTTTCATTGGTATTACCACCTATATCCAAGTTATCCAACAATATTAACTTACAACCAGATTCAATAATTTACCTGGTACATAAATCACTTTGCGAATTGTGGCATCAGCTAAGTATTTTTCAATATTTGGCTCTTGTTTAGCTTGCTCTACAACATAATCTTGCTGAGCATCAGCAGGTACAGTAAATTTACCACGCACTTTACCATTGATTTGCACAACAATTAATTTTTCGTCTTCAACCATAGCTGACTCATCAGCAACTGGCCATGAAGCATTATCAATTGTTTCACTATGACCTAATGCCTGCCACATAACAAAACAAGCGTGTGGCATCATAGGATAAAGTAATCGGACTACTGCATTTAAAGACTCATCCATCAATGCGCGATCTTGATCAGTGTCTTGTGGTGCTTTTTGTAAGCGATTCATAAACTCCATCACCGCAGCAATAGCTGTATTGAAAGTTTGACGACGACCAATATCATCACTCACTTTAGCAATTGTTTTATGTAATTCACGACGTAAAGCTTTCTGATCAGCATTCAATTTAGCGATATCGAGCGCAGCAGTTTTACCAAGTTGAGAATGCTCAAAAACTAAACGCCAAACACGTTTAATAAATCGATTAGCGCCCTCAACACCGGATTCTTGCCATTCAAGCGTCATATCAGCTGGGGATGCGAACATCATAAATAAACGAACAGTATCAGCTCCGTATTTTTCTACCATCTCTTGTGGATCAATACCGTTGTTTTTCGATTTTGACATCTTAGTCATACCAGCATGAACAAGTTCATTGCCTTTACTATCTATTGCTTTAGCAATACGGCCTTTATCATCACGTTCAATGGTCACCTCGGTTGGTGAAACCCAAATACGCTCGTTAGTTGGGCTGGTATAATAAAAAGCATCAGCTAAAACCATACCTTGGCAAAGTAAACGTTTAGCAGGCTCATCTGATTTAACCAAACCGAAATCACGCATCAATTTATGGAAGAATCGGAAATAAAGTAAATGCATAATCGCATGTTCGATACCACCAACATACTGATCAACAGGTAACCAATAATTAGCTGCTTTTTCATCTAACATACCTTTGTCATAATGCGGGCAAGTATAGCGAGCATAATACCAAGATGACTCCATAAAGGTATCAAAAGTATCTGTTTCTCGAAGGGCTGGTTGACCATTAACGGTTGTTTTTGCCCACTCGGGATCGGCTTTAATAGGACTGGTTATCCCATTCATTTCAACATTTTCAGGTAAAATGACGGGAAGTTGATCTTCAGGTGTTGGGATCGTTGTACCATCTTCAAGCGTCACCATTGGAATCGGCGCTCCCCAATAACGTTGGCGAGAAACACCCCAATCGCGTAAACGGTAATTCACCTTACGGTTACCAATGCCTAACGCAATAAGTTTATCGGCGATAGCATTGAAAGCTTGATCAAAATCAAGACCATCAAACTCACCTGAATTAAATAATTTACCGTGCTCAGTATAAGCTTGCTCAGAAAGGTCAGGAGCTTGCCCATCTTGATTTAAGATAACAGGTTTAATTGGTAAATTATATTTTGATGCAAATTCATAATCGCGTTCATCGTGACCCGGTACAGCCATCACAGCACCAGTACCATATTCAATTAATACAAAATTAGCGATCCAAACTGGAACCTTATTACCGGTTAATGGATGGATGGCAAAAAATCCAGTCGCCATACCTTTCTTTTCCATTGTAGCCATATCAGCTTCAGCGGTTTTCGTGGTTTTACATTCAGCAATAAACTCAGCAATTTTAGGATTGTTTTGCGCAGCTAATTGAGCAAGTGGATGCTCAGCCGCCACAGATACAAAACTCACACCCATTAACGTATCAGGGCGAGTAGTATAAACGCGTAACTTATCGTTATAATTTTCAACGGCAAAGTCAAATTCCACCCCTTCAGAACGACCAATCCAGTTACGTTGCATGGTCTTAACTTGTTCTGGCCAACTCTCAAGAGTATCTAAATCATTCAATAACTCATCGGCATAATCAGTGATTTTAATAAACCATTGTGGAATCTCTTTACGCTCAACCGGAGTATTACAACGCCAACAACAACCTTCAACTACTTGCTCATTAGCTAGAACAGTTTGATCGTTAGGGCACCAGTTAACAGCTGAAGTCTTTTTATAAACTAAACCTTTCTCAAATAATTTAGTAAAAAACCATTGCTCCCATTTGTAATACTCAGGACGACAAGTAGTAACCTCACGGTCCCAATCATAACCAAAACCAAGTAATTGCAACTGCTTCTTCATATAAGCAATATTTTCATAAGTCCATTTAGCTGGTGCAGTATTATTTTTAACGGCTGCGCCTTCTGCTGGCAAACCAAATGCATCCCAACCGATTGGCTGTAAAACATTCTTGCCGTTTAAGCGTTGATAACGTGAGATCGTATCACCGATTGTATAATTACGGACATGACCAAGATGCAAACGACCTGAAGGATAAGGAAGCATTGACAAACAGTAATACTTCTCTTTAGATGGATCTTCAGTAACGTGGAAAGTTTTCTCTTCTTGCCAATGTTTTTGTACTTTGGCTTCAATTTCATCTGGGCGATATTGTTCTTGCATGACGAATTAATGTCCTATCTATTATTGCTAATAAAAAATAATCTGCTAATTGTATTGGTTATTGGCACGTTTTACAAACGATATATGAAACAAGGAGGATGATTTGATACCAATATTGATATGAATTAAAATCAATAAAGTTAACAATAAAAATAAAAAAAGAAATAAATCTTTGCTTCCCAGTATATATTAAAAAAACTTAAGATATATTTCTAAAAAATATCAGGAATAGTTTATGGAAAATCGTACATTTGAATTTCGCTGTTTCACTCGGCGCTCATTTATAAGTTTAATGATACTCATTTGTTGCTTTGGTGTTTTAGTCCTTGGTTGTTTCATGTATTTATTTTTCTCTGATGCGATCATGCTGATGATTCCCAACCAATACTTTGAGGTTATTTTTATTGTTGGACTCCTTGTTCCGGAATTATTTTCTGTCTTTCTATTTGCTATATGTATTGCTCGCTTGTTCCGTAAAAAAATGACGATCAATGTCAATTCATATTCGATTAGTATTGATGACCATAAAAAATTGAATCAAACGTTTCAATGGTCAGCATTACAAACAGTAATAATGCTTAAAAGTACCGTAGTGCTATATCACACGATTATTTTGGAGTTTGATAATAAGCTTATTAATATGATGGTGGCAAAAAGTATATATTTATCCAAAAAAGATATTGATCAATTTCTTCAATTTATACAATATGTCGATGAACAAATTATAAAACCAGATTTTACATTATCCTCATCGGATACAACGTTATCAACTAAACTTACCCAAGAACTAACAAAAGCATTAACAAATACAAATTATGATCATGGAGAATACCGTTATTTATATGTTAGAAAGTAACTCATGGGCATATATTGTTTATAAATTACTGATAAAAAAATGGCTATTTAAATATTTAAATAGCCATTATTTTTTAGATCTGAACTAAATTAACCACCATTAAATACACTTAAGAAGCGAGAAAAGTAAGATTTCTTCTCTTCAACAGGCATATTTTCAAGATTAGCTTGTATCAGTTTATCGACTTTTTGGCTTTCGTCAGTCAAACCTAATTCATTATAAGCATTACTCAATAACGATAATGCTGTTTTTGTTGAATCAGTATCAGGAAATAACGCTAACATTTGAATGACTCGATTTACCACGGCAACATAAGCGCCACGGTTAGTATAATATTGAGCCACTTTTAACTCATAGCGAGCGATACGGTTCTTTAAATATACTAAACGTTTTTTTGCATCAGCGGCATAACTACTAGTTGGAAAACTAGAAACCAAATAAGTAAAATCTTTAAATGCTGCCATCGCAAATTCAGGATCACGATCTGAACGATCAACATTAAACCAACCCTGAATAGTATTATCATTTTGCGCCATATTGTTAATACCGCGCATATAAATCACCCAATCGATATTCGGATGGGTTGGATTTAATTTTAAAAAGCGGTCAATTGACGCAATGGCCATAGGATAATCCGCATTTTTATAATAAGCATAAATCAAATCGAGTTGGACTTGTTGTGAATAAGGTCCAAAAGGATAATTTTTATCAATCGTTTCTAAAACAGTAATACTCGATTTTAAATTCCCACCTTCAAGCTCAGTTTTGGCTTTATTGTGTAACTCAATTTCTGATACATTTTCAACATCAGGCTTTGTACTCGTACAACCAATTAGCGCGCTACTTAAAGCGATGGCTAACAAAGTATTTAAACGAAGTTTCATTCAGTTTTAATCCAAAATATAATTAAACATTAAAGGCAATGATTAGTATATAATACTCTAAATCATAACAGCTTAAAATAGATAAATTACACATGCACAAGTTAAAACTTTCATCAGAAATAGAACCAACACAACTTGGAATGCGTCTGGATCAAGCTTTATCGGAGCTTTTCCCTGATTACTCAAGATCTAGAATTAAAGAATGGATCGTCAATAATCACGTGTTAGTTAATAATAATATTGTAAATAAACCCAAAGAAAAAGTTCTCGGTGGAGAAAAAATTACTATAGACGTTGAAATCGAAGAAGAAACATATCACCAACCTGAAAATATCGAACTCAATATTGTTTATGAAGATGATGATATCTTGGTTATCAACAAACCTCGAGATCTTGTTGTTCACCCCGGCGCAGGTAACCCAAATGGTACAGTGCTAAACGCATTACTTTATCACTATCCTGATATTTCAAGAGTACCAAGAGCGGGTATTGTTCATCGCTTAGATAAAGACACAACTGGGCTAATGGTCGTTGCTAAAACCATCGAGGCACAAACCCACCTAGTTGAATCCCTACAACGTCGTGAAATTACACGTGAATATGAAGCAGTAGCGATGGGAATCATTACAGCAGGTGGCACAATCGACCAGCCGATCACTCGCCATCCTACTAAACGAACGCATATGGCCGTATTCCCGACAGGAAAGCCAGCGGTAACCCATTATCGAGTCATGGAAAAATATCGACTTCATACTCGACTACGGCTAAGGCTAGAAACTGGCCGAACTCACCAAATTCGTGTACATATGGCTCATATCGCGCACCCACTCGTTGGTGATCCACTTTATGGCGGACGACCAAGACCGCCAAAAGGCGCGAGTGAATCCTTTATCCAAACGCTACGCGAATTTGATCGTCAAGCTTTACATGCAACAATGCTACGTTTATATCATCCAATTACAGGTGAACTTATGGAATGGCATGCGCCAATACCGGATGATATGTTAACACTAATTCATGCGTTACAAGAAGATACAGAACTTCATAAAGATGAACTTGATTGGTAAATAAAAATGATTAAATCAATATATCCTTATTGGCCTGCACCGAGTAATGTTCGCGCTTTCACCTCCACTCGTATTGGAGGGGTAAGCCTTCCCCCTTTTGACAGCTTAAATTTAGGCAGTCGAACAGGGGATGACTTAAATAACATCGTAGAAAATAGAAATCGCTTAATACAAGCTGAAAAAGTACCGAGTGAACCTTATTGGTTAAATCAAACACACAGTACAACTGTCCTAGATATCACAAAAGTAAAACCAGCAATCAATGCGACACGATTTGAAGCTGATGGCTCCTACACTAAGCAAGCTAATCAAGTCAGTGTAGTTTTAACTGCTGATTGTATGCCGGTACTATTTTGCTCAGTTAAAGGCGATCAAGTTGCTGCTGCTCATGCGGGTTGGCGAGGACTATGCCATGGTATTTTAGAAGAAACCGCAAAAAAATTTCAATGCAACACCAATGAAATTCTCGTCTGGCTAGGACCAGCAATCAGTGCACAAAAATTTGAAGTAGGTATTGAAGTTAAAGAACAATTTGAAGAGTATGACAAAAATGCTCACCATGCATTCAAATTTATCGAAGGCAAAAAATATCTGGCCGACCTTTACATGATAGCTAAACAGCGATTAAACGCGATCGGAATTACTCAAATTTATGGTGGTAATTATTGCACGTATACTGAGCGCGATCTGTTTTACTCCTATCGAAGAGAAAACAAAACGGGAAGAATGGCGACAATGATATGGTTTGAAGAAAAGTGATAAACCACTAGTTTAATGGCAGTTAATAAAAAACTACTCAATATCAGCAAACTTATGAGTCTGTAAACTTAACAGCCATTTATTATCGATACGATTATGGTTAATCTGACCTAACAACTCAATGGTATCAAACATATTCATCTCACCATTTATCTCGCAAGGAGACAAATAGTAACGCTTAGCTTCAATATGCTGTTCAATGAAGTGACAAAAATCGATAAAGCCCGCTTGTTTTTCAGCGACGATTCGAACTTCATTGGCAGTTGATTGCAAAATGTTTTGGTAACGGCTTTGATAACAAAATTTAGGACTCAGTGCAACATAATCAATTAATGGATCAATCTTACCCAGCCCATTACTCTCAATAGCAATATAATAACCAGCCTGCTTCAAATGGGACAACAATATAGGTAAATCTCTAACCATAGTAGGCTCACCACCAGTGATAATAATATTAGAACTCTTATATTGCCCGACCATCGCCAGTAATTGCTCTAACGAAAAGCGCTTAAAATGACGAAAATTAGTATCGCACCAACTACAATTCAAATTACAACCAGCAAACCGAATAAAAATAGCAGGCATACCCGTATTATAACCTTCGCCCTGTAAAGATTCGAAGATTTCAACAATGCGATACTCAATCATTTTTCGCTCCGATGATACTCACAATAAGAAGAGGGGGTCTCCCAAAGCTTAATCATCGACACCGGCAAAAACTGAGACAAACGTTCGAAAATAAATTTACTCATTCCTTCCGCCGTAGTACGGCAAGGAAAAGCAAAAACTTTACGTTCCATTTGTTCTAAAAGCATAGCTATTTTGCGTTCATTAGCATTATCTTGATGATAAAGATAAGCATGATCCAATTGATCAACAATCTGCTGTTTTACAATCAACTTAAGATCTGCATAATCCATTACCATATCAGCGCTGGATCCACTGGAAATAAGATCATCGCTGATCTCGACTAACAAACGGTAGGTATGACCATGAAGGTTATGACATTTTCCATTATGCCCATCAAGCATATGACAAGCATCGAATTGAAACTCTTTAGCAATTTTAAACATATAATTTCCTAGTTTTTTTACGTGGGATGGATCACGAACCACGGTGGGCTAACTTAAAAGCGAGGCTAATATAAAGGATAAAAACCCATGTGTCACCTAAATTTTCTCAACCTTATTGATTAATCGATGATTTTTCAAGCTACTTTATCTTTCGCGAAGAAACGAGTAATATATATACAGCTTTGTTTCAAAAAATCGTCAAAAATATTGTTAATCAGCTCTTGAAATTTATTCTTCCACACTTATTTAGTGAATATGCAAATGGATTGAATGTTTTAAACATTTAAACCAAATCTATTGCTTAGGAGATAAATAATATGAGGTTAGATAAACTCACAAACAAGTTTCAACAAGCTTTAGCTGATGCTCAATCAATGGCATTAGGTAAAGACAATCAATACATAGAGCCTATACATGTGCTATCAGCCATGTTAAACCAAGAAGGAAGCAGTATAAATCCATTACTCGCTGCTTCAGGCGCGAATGTTGCGACATTACAACAAGAACTAAATCAAGCAATCGAACGCTTACCACAAGTTCAAGGTATCGGTGGTGAAGTTATACCATCACAAGAATTTATTAAAATCTTAAATTTATGCGATAAATTATCCCAAAAAAATGGCGATAGCTACATCTCGTCTGAACTATTTATATTAGCGGCATTAGATGAAAAAGGAAGCCTAGCAGATATCTTAAAAAAAGCAGGCGTTACTAAAGAAAAATTTAGCCAAGCTGTTAACCAAGTGAGAGGAAGTGATAACGTGAACGATCCTAATGCTGAAGATCAACGTGGTGCATTAAAAAAATACACCATTGACCTAACTGAACGCGCAGAACAAGGAAAACTTGACCCAGTAATCGGTCGTGATGAAGAAATTCGTCGCACAATACAAGTATTACAACGTAGAACTAAAAACAACCCAGTACTCATTGGTGAACCAGGTGTTGGTAAAACCGCTATTGTTGAAGGACTTGCACAACGAATTGTTAACCGAGAAGTACCAGAAGGATTACGCAACAAACGCGTATTATCATTAGATATGGGGGCATTAATTGCTGGTGCTAAATATCGTGGTGAATTTGAAGAACGCTTAAAAGCGGTATTAAAAGATATTGCCAAAGCGGAAGGCAGCATAATTTTATTTATTGATGAAATTCACACCATGGTTGGTGCAGGTAAAAGTGACGGGGCGATGGACGCTGGAAACATGTTAAAACCAGCATTAGCTCGAGGTGAACTACACTGCGTAGGGGCAACTACACTTGATGAATATCGTCAATACATAGAAAAAGATCCAGCATTAGAACGTCGATTCCAAAAAGTCTATGTAGCAGAACCAACAGTTGAAGACACGATCGCAATCTTACGTGGCTTAAAAGAGCGCTATGAACTGCATCACCACGTACAAATTACTGATCCAGCCATTGTCGCTGCTGCAACTTTATCGCATCGTTACATCTCTGATCGAATGTTACCCGATAAAGCGATCGACTTAATCGACGAAGCAGCATCAAGCATCCGTATGCAAATGGATTCAAAACCAGAATCATTGGATCGACTTGAAAGACGTATTATCCAACTCAAACTTGAACAACAAGCGCTCAAGAAAGAGTCTGATGATGCAAGTAAAAAACGACTAGAGATGTTAAACGATGAACTTGCTGAAAAAGAAAAGGATTATGCATCACTTGAAGAAGAGTGGAAGTCAGAGAAGGCTGCACTTTCGGGCACTCAAAATATCAAGGCGGAGCTGGAAAAAGCGCGTACCGAGATAGAACAAGCTCGCCGAATGGGTGACTTGAACAAAATGTCCGAATTACAATATGGCAAAATTCCAGAGTTAGAAAAGAAACTGGCTTCTGCAACGCAATTAGAAGGCAAAACCATGAAGTTATTGCGTAACAAAGTCACCGATAACGAAATTGCCGAAGTACTATCTAAAGCAACGGGTATTCCTGTATCAAGAATGCTTGAAAGCGAAAAAGATAAACTACTTCACATGGAAGAAGCCTTACACAAACGTGTAATCGGTCAAGACGAAGCGGTTGTTGCCGTTGCTAATGCGATTCGTCGCAGTCGAGCAGGGCTATCTGACCCTAACAAACCGATTGGATCCTTCCTATTTTTAGGACCAACAGGGGTAGGTAAAACTGAACTTTGTAAAGCCTTAGCTAACTTCATGTTTGACAGTGAAGATGCAATGGTTCGAATTGACATGTCCGAATTCATGGAAAAACATTCCGTGGCTCGATTAATCGGTGCGCCTCCCGGATATGTTGGTTATGAAGAAGGTGGCTATTTAACCGAAGCAGTAAGACGTCGACCATACTCCGTCATCCTACTTGATGAAGTTGAAAAAGCTCACCCAGATGTATTTAATATTTTATTACAAGTGCTTGATGATGGCCGATTAACTGATGGACAAGGCAGAACTGTGGATTTTAGAAACACAGTCATTATCATGACATCTAACTTAGGTTCAGACCTAATCCAAGGTCACGTCGAACTAAGTTATGACGAAATGAAAGCTTTAGTTATGACAGTGGTAACCCAACATTTCAGACCGGAATTTATTAACCGAATTGATGAAACAGTGGTATTCCACCCACTAGGTCAAGAAAACATTAAAGCAATTGCAAAAATACAACTCGCTCATGTTGAAAAACGCCTAGAAGAACGTGGATATGAAATGGATATCTCTGATAGTGCACTAGAACAACTTGCCAAAGTTGGCTTCGACCCAATTTATGGTGCAAGACCATTAAAACGTGCAATACAGCAAGAGATTGAAAACCCACTAGCTCAACAAATTTTATCGGGTAAATTAGTGCCTGGTAAAAAGATTCATCTAGACGTAGATGATGGAAATATTGTTGCAAAACAATAAGGTTACTTACTTATTGCGTCGAATAGGCAACAATATAAATAAGCCAAAAAGCCTGAAAAGAAATTTTCAGGCTTTTTTATCACTAAAATTGCGCCATGCACATCTCAATTAAATAAAAAAAAGTTGAGGAGCGGGGTTTTTGAGGTGTTAATTGCAGGAATAATTAGAAAATAAAAATCCTGAAAGCTTCTTGTCAGACTTTTTTGTAGAAAATCTTAAAACTTAAAATTGACAGTTCAACTAATCAGAAAAAATGCTTGTCTTAAATTTATAACCTAAATAACCGCCTTATTGACTATAAAAATTGGTAATATTTTGGGTTTAATCCTTTCAATTAATAAAAAAGGTGGAATTAAATGTTCATCTCTATTTCGGCTTTATCATATTGTTTCTCTATAGAGAATTTGGCAAAATGAATAAAAAGCCAGTTAATTCATTCTAAAGGACACAGATATGATCAAGTTAATCATCACTGATTTAGATGGAACATTCTTAAATAGCCAAGGCGACTATGACCGTACATTGTTTACCCAAGTCTATGACCTTATGGCAAAACAAAACGTCCAATTTGTTGCATGTACTGGAAAACAGTGTGAACGAGTAGAAGAACTCTTTGCCGATTATCTCGATAAAATTTGGATAGTAGGCGATAGTGCCACCACAATCAAACATAAAGGTGAATTTATCTATCGCTCTTTTATCGAAAATCAACTTGGTCAACGTATCATCAAAACCCTTGAACAAGCCAGTCAAGAGCATGTCATCATTGCATGTACTGCAAAAGGTGCAGTAATCAAATCTAATTTGCCTGCACACCTAAAACAAAAAGTCCGAGGATCGTATGCAACAATCATCGAAGTGGATGATTTTAAAACTGTCGCTGACGACTTTATCAAAATTACCGTGTATGACGAAAAAGAACAATGCCCACAAACACGCAAGCACCTAACACCGTATGATAATGACGTTTACATCGTCGTATCAGAAGCCGCTTGGATAGATATCACAGAACACAACGTCTACAAAGGCAACACCATCAAAAAACTACAACAAATCCTAAATATCACCTATCAGGAAACAATGGCATTTGGTGATGGGCTCAACGACATAGAACTACTCGAACAAGCCAATTACAGCTTCGCAATGCGTAATGCTTTCGACGAAACTAAAGCAGTAGCTAAATTTATTACTGGTTCAAATAATGAAAGTGCCGTAATGACAACAATACAACTTATGTTAGCACTTCAATAAAAAATTGAGGAGCGGGGTTTTTATGACTTAAAAAAACCCCGCTCCTCAACTTTATTTATTCTCAATTTGCCACTGATTTATCTCATCTAAAAGCAATAATTAAAATACTGCTCGGATTAAATCATCGTCATATAAACCTGATTATTGAGTAAATTCTTCGGATCAAACTGTTGCTTGATAGCGTGCATAAGTTGGCGATTGGCTTTGGGAATAGCATCATTATAATAGCTCACTTTCGCTGTACCAATGCCATGTTCTGCCGAAGGTAATCCACCAAGTTCAAGGCATTTTTGATAAAGAGCTTGATGAACTTGCTGTAGATCGGTATCCCACTGTTTATCATCACGATCATCACGCAAAATGCATAGATGAATATTTCCATCACCAGCGTGACCAAAGGCTAACATGCGTACCTTGGTTTTTGCTTCAAGCTGTTTGGTGAAGTGAATAAAATCAGCAATACGATTTATTGGAACCACAATATCAATTGGATCTTGTTCGGTCACTGCCTCAACCGCTCGCACCAATGAACCGCGAATCGTCCAAATTTGACTAGCTTGATTGCTATCTTCAGCAACAAAATAGTCACAGTCACCTAAATTCGCTAATAATTGCTTACGTTGCTGTTCGACGGATTGTTGATCTGATCCATCAAGCATAATAATCAAATAAGCTTGGCTATTAGGTAGTGGGAATTGAAATCCTGAATACTTTTCGCCCCATTGTGCAACTTTACGTTCCACAAACTCTAGCGCGGTTGGCGTTAGGGTATGTAAAATGGTTGTGATACTGGCAATAGCCTGCTCAATAGTATTAAAACCAACAACAAATGTTTGAGATACTTTCGGCTTGGCGATCAGTTTTAACGTACATTGGGTAATGATGCCTAAAGTACCTTCACTGCCAATAAACAGATGCTTTAAAGCAAGCCCAGTATTGTCCTTAACATTTTTACTGCCAATATTTAACACACTCCCATCTGCCATCACCACCTCAAGTGCTTGCACATAGTCACGAGTTACACCGTATTTTACCGCACGCATCCCTCCTGCATTAGTACTGATATTTCCGCCAATAGTGGAGGTTTTAGCACCCGGATCAGGTGGATAAAAAAGATCATACTGCTCAACAAACTGTTGTAAATCCTGCAATAAAATGCCGGGCTGTACCGTAATAGTGAAAGTTTCCTTGTCTAACTCAACAATCTCATTCATCAATGATAAATCAAGAATAATGCCACCATTAGGAATGGTTGAACCAACTAAATTTGTCCCAGCACCGCGAGTGGTAATATTCAGATTATTGGCATTGGCAAATTTCACCACATCCGCTACTTCTTCGGTCGTTTTAGGATAAACTAATATATCAGCCTGCCCATATTTAAGCTTTAAACCATCGGTCAAGTAGGATTGTGGGATGGCATCTGCCAAAACAATGCGTTTTGAATCTTTAATGATAAGATTGTTCATACTAAATTACCCACTATTTATAGCTTCTATCAAAGTGATTGGCTAACTTGTCACCGAGGTATTGAATCACCATCACAATAAAAATAAGAATAACAATACACAAAATAAGCACCTCGGTTACATAGCGTTGATAACCATAACTGATCGCCAAATCACCAATACCACCGCCACCAACAACCCCAGCCATTGAGCTAAAGCTGATAAGTGAAATTGTGGTAACTGTTGCGTGTCGTATTAATTGCGCCATTGCCTCAGGAAACAATATCCCCAAAATAATACGCATATGTGATGCACCACTTGCTACCGCAGCTTCGATCACGCCTTTATCAATTTGGCTAAAAGCGTTTTCAGCTAACCGTGCATAAAATGCAATAGCGGCAAGTGAAAGCGGTAAAATTACCGCTTTAGGGCCAACTGCGGTATCAACCAATAGCGCGCCTAAAGGTAACACCGTAACCATTAGGATTAAAAATGGAATTGAACGGGTTGCATTGACAATAAAATTCGCAATACTGTTAATGATTCTATTTTTAAAGAAGAATTGATTTGACATTAAAAACAGCAATAATCCGATTAATGTGCCGAAGATCAAACCAGCTAATAATGACCAACTTACCATAATGAATGTCTCGTAAGCGGCTTTCCATAACATTTGCGCTATTTCGTTAATGGTGAGTTTAATCATTAGTTTATTTCCTCAATAATGACTTCTTGATCGGCCAATTTGGTGATTAAATTTTGGATATTAGTCGATTCACCAATCAGCTCGATCACCAAATTACCTAAAGCTTGATTGTCGAAATATTCAATAAACCCATGCAAAATATTAAATGACACACCCGTTTCAATCGCTGATTGATACAGAATTGGCTGGGTAGTGTTTTCGTTAATGTAACGCAAACGGACCAATTTACCTTTCACATTTTGCTTTATAATATCTGGCAAATGGGTATTTTCATCGATATTAAGAAATTCTTGTGTGAATGGCTGTTTAGGGCAGGCAAAAAGGTTAAACGTGGTATTCATTTCGACAATTTCACCTTGTGACATTACTGCAACTCGGTGGCAGATTTTTTTAACCACATCAATTTCATGGGTGATTAAAACAATAGTTAAACCAAATTTTTGATTAAGCTGTTTTAACAAATCAAGAATCGCGCTGGTAGTAGTTGGATCTAAAGCACTGGTGGCTTCATCACACAACAAAATTTTGGCGTCATTAGCCAGCGCTCTGGCAATACCGACTCGTTGCTTTTGCCCACCACTGAGTTCAGCAGGGTAGGCATTCGCTTTATCACTTAACCCAACTAAAGCAAGCAATTCGTTGACTCTATTTTTAACCGCATCGCCTTTTTTACCAGCGGCTTTAAGCACAAAGGCAATATTTTCATAAACGGTTTTTGATGATGCTAAATTAAAGTTCTGAAAAATCATCCCAACATGAAAACGAAACGCTTGCAATTCACGCCCACGTAAGGTTTGTATATCAACACCATTAATAATAACTTGCCCGGACGAAGGTTCAGCAAGCCGATTAAGCGTTCTTACTAAAGTACTTTTTCCCGCACCGCTCGAACCAATGATCCCGAAGATCTCGCCTTGATTGACATCAAACGAGACCTTTTTAACCGCTTCAACAACTTGATCTTTGGCTTTAAATCTTACAGAAACATCTTTTACTTGAATTAAAGTCTGCATAATTAAAATAACTGATAATCAGGTTTTTGGAAGGTATAGAAAATACCGTTTTTATCATTAATGACTTGAGCAAACTCAGGTGATTTAAGCACGTCGATAATGTCTTTACCTAATGTATCTTTTGATTCAGTGCGAATCGCAATAACATTTTTATGATCTTTATCTAACACTTCATGATAAAGCGCCTTAGAAAGATCTAAACCCGCACCAATTGCATAATTACCATTAACCACTGATAACGCAACATTGTCAAGCGAACGTGGAGTTTGTGGTGCTTCAATTGGTACAATCTCTAAACCATAACGGTTTTCGATAATGTTTTTAGGGGTTAAATTGTTTTTATCCACATTTGGATCAAGCTTAATCAACCCAGCTGCTTCTAAAATGCGTAAAGCACGAGCTTCGTTAGTCACATCACTTGAAATAGTCACTTGATCGCCTTGTTTTAATTGCGAAAAGTCAGTAATTTTATTTGAATAAATTCCTGCGCCAGCTGTTGGTACAAAACCAATGGCCATAATATCTAAATTACGCACTTGCTTAAAATTATTAAGATAAGTTAAATGTTGAAATAAATTAACATCAATATCTCTATTTGCTAATGCTAAGTTTGGTTGAACATAATCGCTAAATTCACGAATTTCGATATGGTAACCTTTCTTTTCTAATCCAGGCGCAATAGCTTGTTTAAACATGTCGCCATAAGGACCCGCTGCAACACCAACTGTAATTTGATTCTCTTTTTTAGCATTATCACAACCAGTTAATACTGAAGTTAAAATGACTAAACTTGCCACAATTAATTTTTTAAACATAATAATTTTTCCTTAAGTTTGGATAATCTTTCTAAAGCTGCAATCAGCGTTGGTTCTTGTTTAGCAAAATGGAAACGAATATAACGATATTCAGGATGTTTAAAAAAGGCCGATCCCGGCACAGCTGCTACGCCGACTTCTTTAATTAACCATTCGCAAAATTCAAAATCGGTCTTAAATGGATTAAACGCCGAAATATCCACTAAAACATAATACGCACCTTGAGGCTCATAATAAGCAAGGCCTAACTCATCTAATCCGTTCAAAAATAAACGGCGCTTAGCGGTGTAAGTTTCGGTCAATTGTTGATAATAATCATCCCCTAAAGCTAACCCTGCACAAGCTGCTTTTTGTAGTGGGGCAGCAGCGCCAACGGTAAGAAAATCATGGATCATCTTACAACCATCTATAATCCTTTTATCAGCAATAATATAACCAAGGCGCCAACCGGTTATCGAATAGGTTTTCGACAACGAGCTACAACAAATAGTCCGCTCTTTCATATTTGGAAAACCTGCCAAATAAAGATGTTTATGCGGAGCATAAACCATATGCTCATACACTTCATCGGTAATAATGTAGGCATCAAACTCAATCGCCAATTGACTTATATAATCAAGCTCATCCTTAGTAAATACCTTGCCACAAGGATTGCTAGGATTACATAAAATCAACGCCTTAGCGCCTTGTTCAAAAGCTTCACGAAGTTGCTGTTTATCAAATTCAAATGTCGGCGGGATCAAAGGCACATAAATTGGGGTGGCATCAGAAAGAATGGCGTCCGCTCCGTAATTCTCATAAAACGGCGAAAAGATAATAACTTTATCTTTTGGATTACAAACCGTCATTACCGCACACATCATCGCCTCGGTACTACCACAAGTTACCAACACGTTTTCGTCTGGGTTGATATCAATTTGCATTAACTTTTGTTGCTTTTTAGCTAACAGACGCCGAAACTCAGCCGATCCCCAAGTGATCTCATATTGATGAGGACCACAATCGGCAGCTTGTTTTAATGCATCGATTAAAGGTTTCGGCGGATCAAAATCTGGAAAACCCTGTGACAAATTGATAGCTTGATATTGATTAGCGATCCGAGTCATCCGACGGATAACCGAATCGGAAAAGTGATCGAGTCGATAGGCTAGTTTATGCATTGTTTTTTATATATTAAAATTATGAAGTTGGAGATTATAATATAAATCTTTCTATAACGGTTAAATAATATATTTATATATAGTTATATTTTTTTCTTATAACGGAATCGAAAATAGCGACTAGAATTTGAAAAAGTTGAGGAACGGGGTTTTTGAGCTTCTAAATTCCACTTCAAAATTATTTAATGATCAACATCATTAATTTTAAACGATAAGATAACATTTTTTAAGATCAATAATTATGATTATTAAAGTTTTGTAAATGTTACATTTCCAATTAAAACAATGGGTAGTTGTTTTTCAATCATGTTTTTTCATGATCATCTTTACGAAAGTTAACGATATAAGGTAAAAAAAGTATTGCACCTGGTTTTTTCAGTCACTATACTTTTTGCATAATTTTAGCGGGATAGCTAAAACAATAAATAGAAAAATAGTAAATAAATCATAAATATACTTGACAGGATTGTCGCAGATGTTCTATAATTTTCAACAGGCAACAGGCAACAGGCAACTTGGCCAACCTCTAATTTAAATTCGCTAAACTTAAGCGCTCAATCTTCATTTTTCACAAAAGTTCATTTTTTCGCTAAATTCAGCGAAATTTCCAAAATTTTTGCGCGATCTTTTTTACGATCCTTTAAACGATCTCTTTTATCGGAGTTGATCTTTCTCGGCTTGTTTTTTTTGATCCCTTTATCTAGCCATGCATTAACCTCTAAAACAACCAATATAATTCATGGTAGTGTGCCGTATCTAACTTACGATGGTGGTCATACTCGTATTGTTGATACTGAAGGTTTATTAAGTATTACGCTATCCAATGGAATGCAATACACACCATCAACGAATAATTCATCCAGAACACCAATAGAGTTACCTGAAGTTGGTCAAAGTTTTGCAGATATAGGTATGATGGTGCCAACTAACACTGATTTTGTTGAACTCAATACGCTAGTTGATTCGCCATATAATTATTGGGGAGATGATGATGGAGATG